>CALWQV010000023.1 GCA_944383785.1 uncultured Enterocloster sp.
GTGTTGCCTTTCCAGCCGGAATCTGCAGTTTGATATATCCTGTTACTTTCTTTGCCATCTTAGGCACCTCCTAAAATCATGTGGTATTGTCGGGAATCTCCCTCCCACCAGCCGCCCAATGGACAGCTGATTTAAAACTTGTTACAAATCGCAGCTTTACATCTTCTTAACTTCCGCAAAGCTGAGTTCCACCGGTGTTTCACGGCCGAACATTTCCACGCTGATGGTTACGGTCTTCTTGCTGTCGTTGATGGAGCGGATGGCCCCAACCGTATCTTTCCAGGCCCCGGAGATTACTACAACCATATCTCCCACCTCGAAGTCCACCACAACGTCCTCCCGGGCAAAGCCCAGTCCTGCCATCTCTTCCTCGGTCAGCGGAACCGGTTTGGAGCCCGGGCCTACGAAGCCTGTAACGCCGCGGGTATTGCGAACCACATACCAGGTGTCGTCATTCATCACCATGTGGATCAGCACATATCCCGGGAACATCTTCTTGTCAGCCTTCTTCTCCACGCCGTTCTTTAACTCTACCACCGGAAGCATGGGGACAGAAACTTCCAGAATCTGGTCCTGAAGATTTCTGTTTTCAATCGTCTTCTCAATATCGACTTTTACCTTATTCTCATAACCTGAGTAGGTATGGACCACATACCACTGTGCTTCTGACATACGCTCACCCTCGCCTTACTAAAGAATGAATCCCAGACCGAACTTAATCACCAGGTCCAGGACGGCAATCAGCGCCCCCAGGCAGACGGATGCGATCACAACCGCAATGGTCTGCTTCGTAACGGTACGCCGGTCCGCAAAGACGATCTTCTTGTACTCCTTCTTCAGTCCCTTAAAGAAACTGGGCTTGTTCTCCTTCTTGGCCTTCTTCGCCTTGTCGGTGTGATCAGCCTTGGCCGCTTTCTCTGTGGTCTGTGCAGCTTTTACTGCCGTCTCTCCCATAACTTTCACGTCCTTTACTGAACCGGATTACTTCGTCTCTTTGTGCAGCGTGTGTCTCTTGCAGAATCTGCAGTACTTCTTGGTTTCCATGCGGTCAGGATGAGTCTTCTTATCCTTCGTCATGTTGTAATTGCGTTGCTTGCACTCTGTGCATGCCAGTGTGATTTTTGTGCGCACGACTTCCACCTCCACTTATATTATCGTAGTTCGCATTTTACCCGGGGACTAATTTTGAGCATAAAAAAAAGACCCTAGGCTCTTCCATTCGCCCGTTTATTCTACCATGCTATGTGGATTCTGTCAATATATATACAAATTTTTTTACACGCATTCCAGGATGACTGCCTGCAGGGGCTCCAGCGTGATCTGACCACCTTCGTGGGAAAATGTCTCCCCGTTGGTCAAAAGCAGCTTTACCTGGCGTTTTTTTAGCTCCTCAAGGGCGACTTTTGCCGGTTCGCTGCGGAAATTTCCAATCACAAGAAGGTCACATCCCTGTCCTCTGCGGAAATAAGCCATGATATCCCTTTCTTCCGTCAATACCGGCTCTGTCTTTCCGTAAACCGCCGCTTCCTCCAGGCGCTCTTCCTTGCGCAGGCGGATCAGCTCCTTATAAAAGGAAAGAACGCTGCCGCCCCGCTGCTCCTGGTCCGCCGCATTGATCCGGCGGTAATTGGGATTGACCCGCAGCCATGGCTTTCCCGTGGTAAAGCCGGCCTCAGGCCCGTCGTTCCACTGGAAAGGCGTCCTGGTATTGTCCCGGCTTAAAAGATTCACCGCCCGCAGGCTCTCTTCCTCTGACAGCCCCGCCTCTCTGGCTACCCGGTATTCCTCGATGGTACTGACGTCGTCCACTTCTTTCATGGACTCAAAGGCAATGTTTTCCATCCCCAGCTCCTGGCCCTGATAGATAAATGGGATGCCCCGGAGCATAAAATACATGGCCGCCAAAAGCTTCTTGCCCTTCTCGCTGCGGGCGTACTCCGGCAGATAGTAGCTGACGCCTCTGGGCTCGTCGTGATTTTCAATGATATTGGAGAAAAATCCGATCCGCTCCGCCTTTTTCTGGCTCTTAAAGCAGCAGTTTTTGTAGTCCTCCGGCCTAGGCTCTTTGCAGTCATACCAGCCCTTGATGGATTTGCCCATCTCCATCTGGGAAAAATCGAAGATAGAGGAAAAATATCCGTCAGGCCCCATGAAATCATTCAGCTGGGAATCCTTGATATTAAATACTTCCCCCACACTGAAGGAATCGTGGGGTGCGAAGGTACGGTCCCGCATTTCACGCAAAAACTCCCCGATTCCCTGAGCCCGGTCCATCACGGAGCCAAGATCGCAGAGCCCATCCGCCCGGTCCGCCGGATAATTTCGGAAGGGAAGAGGCTTTTTAATATTGATAATGGCGTCTACACGAAAGCCGTCCAGTCCCTTATCCAGCCACCAGTTCATCATCTTGTAGATTTCCTCTCGAAGCTCCGGATTTTCCCAGTTTAAATCCGGCTGCTTTTTGTGGAAGGCATGGAAATAGTACCAATCCGTATCTCCCAGCCGATCCCAGGCCGGACCGCCAAAGTAAGAACGCCAGTTGGTGGGAAGGCTTCCGTCCGGGGATTTCTTTTTCAGGTAAAAGTAGGCGCCGTATTTTCCTTCCGGATCTTCGCAGGCTTTCTTGAACCAGATATGCTCGTCGGAGCAGTGATTCACCACCAAATCCATCAACAAATGGAGTCCCCTTGCCTTCGCCTCTTTAATCAGACGGTCCATATCCTCCATGGTACCAAAGCGGGGATCAATCTGCTGATAGTCAGCGATATCGTAGCCCTGATCCGCCAGAGGGGACACATATACCGGGGATATCCAGAGAATATCCACTCCCAGGTCTTTCAGATAGTCCAGCTTTGAAATGATTCCCGGAAGATCGCCGATGCCATCTCCGTTGGAATCGCAAAAGCTTTTGGGGTAAATTTGATAGGCAATCTTATTATGCCACCATTTCTTTTCCATATTCTTCTGTAACAATTCAGGACGGCGGGAAAAAGCGGGCAAAAACAGGCGTTAAGCTTGCTTATAAGCATGCTTTTGCCCGCTTTTTCACATCGGATGGATATCCGATGCTTCTTGTCCGGCCCCAGCCGGGCAAGAAGATGTGCCGTCCTGAATTGTTACAACCTCCTTTCTATCGCTCTGAGCCAATGCAAATGCTGACAAAGTACACCCGCTTCACACCGGCGGCCTTTAGGGCCCTGGTACACGCCTCTATGGTGCTGCCGGTGGTATAAATATCGTCCACCAGGATCACCGATTCCGGCAGCTTTCCCTCCTTCTTTCGTCTCTCCGGCACGGAAAATGCCTGCTCCAGGTTTGCCAGACGCTGAGCGGGGTTTAAGTCCTTCTGCCGGGCGGTCTTTTTGGCGCGGATCAGCAGGCCATTGTCTACCGGCAGCGACAGAAGCTCTCCCAGCCTTGCCGCAAGCTCCGCCGCCTGGTTGAATCCCCGCTCCCGGAGCCTGGCGGGATGGACCGGCACCGGAACAAAAGTCTGGGCTTTCATCCTGCGGATGGCGGACCCCAGGCGCTCCGCCATGGCTTTCCCGTAGTAGTCCAGGTACTCCCGGCGGCCGCCGTATTTGATCCGGGACACGGAGCGGCTGGCCTTTTCATTGTAATTCAAGAGGGCGATCCCCCTTTCAAAGGTTCTCGGATGCCGCATACAGTCCTGGCAGTATTCCCGGCCGTCTCCGATCTCCTTGCCGCATTTCATGCAGACCGGGGCCTTCACAAATGAAAGCTTTTTCGCGCAGTCCGGGCAGATATATGCGTCTTTCGGCGTCACGATCCTCTCGCAGACCGGGCAGCGGCGCGGGAAAAGAAGGCTGATTACTGCCTCCGCTATGCGGCTGTCGGGGCCGTAGTAGGAAATCAAACGTTTCACGAATTCTCCCCCTCATAAATCTCCATAATCCGCTCCTTCAGCCCGCTGTAGCGCTTCTGCTGGGAGCAGTTGGCGGCCATGGCGGAAAATACCTCCGGATGGCCTACCAGGCAGACGCAGGATCTCGCCCTGGTAACGGCTGTATAGAGAAGATTGCGGGTCATCAGCATCCGCGGCCCTGGGTACATGGGAATCACCGCCGCCGGGTACTCACTTCCCTGGGACTTATGGATGGTAATGGCGTAGGCCAGCTCCAGCTCCTCCAGCTGCTTAAAACTGTACTCCACCCGCCGTCCCTCGTCAAACTCAACGGTCAGCGTCTCCGCATATTCATTGATCTCCTGAATTACGCCCATGTCGCCATTGAAAACGCCGCTGCCCTGCTCCACCGGAATATTGTAGTCGTTGCAGATCTCCCACTCCATCTGGTAATTGTTCTTGATCTGCATCACCTTATCCCCCACCCGATAGATTACTCCTCCGTACTCCTTCTGCGCCTTGTCCGGCCCTGGCGGGTTCAGGTAATTTTGAAAAATCTGGTTCAGCCGCTCTACCCCAAGGGCCCCTTTGCGCATGGGAGTCATAACCTGAATCTCGAAGGGATCGGCCTGCACATAATCCGGCAGTTTTTTCTGAACCAGAGTCAGCATGGCGGAAATAATCTGATCGGGATTCTCCCTGCGGATAAAAAGGAAATCCCGGCTGCGCTTTCCCAAGTTCACCGGCTGGCCGTCGTTGATGCGGTGGGCGTTGACAATGATATCGCTCTGGGCCGCCTGCCGGAAAATCCGCGTCAGCTTCACTACATTAAAGCAGCCGGAATGAATCAGGTCCCGCAGCACATTTCCAGGGCCGACGCTGGGAAGCTGATCCACGTCCCCCACCAGCACCAACCGGGTGCCGACGCTTACCGCCCGCAGAAGGGCATGCATCAGGTGAATGTCCACCATGGACATCTCATCGATGATCACCACATCTGCATCCAGGGGATTCTCCTCGTTGCGCTCAAAATGCATCCCCAAAGTCCGTCCGTCCTTTGACTCCATCCCCGGCAGGCCGCTGCCGTCCGTAGAACCGGAAGGCACCAGCTCCAGAAGCCGGTGAATGGTCTTCGCCTCCCGGCCTGTGGCCTCAGTCATCCGCTTGGCCGCCCGCCCAGTAGGCGCCGCCAGCAGCACTTTCATCTCCTCCAGCTCAAAGTAACGGATCATGGCGGTTATGGCAGTGGTTTTTCCTGTGCCGGGGCCGCCGGTGAGAATCAAAAGGCCGCTGTTCACCGCCTCCGCCACCGCCTGGGCCTGTAAATCGTCCAGTTCCAGCTGTTCCATCTGCCGCACCTGCTCCAGGCGCCTGCGGATTTCCTCCTGAGGAATACTTCCTCGGATGTTCAGGTCGTGAAGCATGCGGGCCGTATTCAGCTCCAGGTAATAATACTGGGCCCCGTAAACCGCCGTTTCTTCCGGTCCCTTCTTTACCACCAGCCGTTTTTCCAGCTGCAGATCCATCAGATATTTTTCAAGATCCCCCGTATCTGTTAAAAGCAGCTGGGCAGCCTCCTCCTTCAGCTCTTCCAAGGGCAGGTACGTGTGGCCGTTTGCCGCCGCCTGAAGAAGGGTATAAAAAATCCCGGCCTTCATCCGGTACTGGCTGTCCGTGAGAATCCCGGCCCGGCGGGCGATTTCGTCCGCCATCTTAAAGCCTACCCCCTGTATATCGTCCGCCAGCCGGTAGGGATTTTCCCGGATCACGCCGTAAAGAGAGGGGCCGTATTTCTGATAGATCTTCACCGCCAGATTCACCGAAACGCCGTATTCCTGGAGGAACATCATGGCCTGGCGCATCTCCCGCTTCTCCTCCATCTGCTCGCCGATGGCCATAGCCATCCGCTCGCTGATGCCCTTGATCTCCGAAAGGCGCTCCGGCTCCTCCTCCATGATGCGCAGGGTGTCCGCCTTAAAATGACGCACAATCCTGGAAGCCAAAGCGGCCCCGACGCCTTTGATGGCGCCGGAGCCCAGATAGCGCTCCACTGTCTTTAAGTCTTCAGGAGCTTTCATCTCATATTGTTCAACTTGGAGCTGCTCCCCGTAAACCGGGTGCTCCGTCAGGCGGCCGCTGGCTTCAATCATGTCCCCTTCGCTGACATAGGCAAAGGTTCCCACCATCACCACCTCGTCGCCGTCCGCATTATCCGTAACCGCCAGAACCGTATAGCCGTTTTCCTCATTGCGGAACTTAATCCTTTCGATTATCCCTGTAATGGTCGCCATTTAATACTCGTCCTTGTCGCTGCCTTCTAAGGAACGCCCCATCCCGTGGGCAAACTCAATGAATTTGCCGGTGCCGATGGCTACTGCCGTCAGGGGATCCTCGGCGATCATAGTGCTGATGCCCGTCTTTTCCTCGATCAGGGCATCCAGGCCGCTAAGAAGGGAGCCTCCTCCGGTCATGACAATCCCTCTGTCGAAAATATCTGCGGCCAGCTCCGGCGGTGTGCGCTCCAGCACGTTGTGAACAGCGTCCACAATCTGAAGAGCCGGCTCCCGCAGGGCTTCCAGCGTCTCGTCCGAGGTCACCACAATGGTCTTTGGCAGTCCAGTTACCAGGTTTCTGCCCCGCACCTCCATAGTCAGCACCTCCGGACGGCGGTAGGCCGCGCCTACATTGATCTTAATCTCCTCAGCGGTGCGCTCGCCGATCAGCAGATTGTGCTTCTTTCTCATGTACCGCACCAGGGCCTCGTCGAAGTCGTCTCCGGCTACCTTAATCGAGGTGCTGACAACGGGACCTCCCAGGGAAATAACCGCAATATCCGCCGTACCGCCGCCAATATCTACGATCATATTTCCGCAGGCCTTGCCAATGTCGATGCCGGCTCCGATGGCCGCAGCTACCGGCTCCTCGATGATGGCGACCTCTCTGGCTCCCGCCTGGTATGTGGCGTCCTCCACAGCCTTCTTCTCCACTTCCGTGGCGCCGCTGGGGATGCAGACGCTGATTCTGGGTTTGCGCAGGGTTCTCTTGCCCACTGCCTTATTAATGAAATACTTCAGCATCTTTTCCGTAATCGTGTAGTCCGAAATCACGCCCTGCCGCAGCGGACGCACGGCCACGATATTTCCAGGGGTACGGCCGATCATCAGCCGGGCCTCCTCGCCGAAGGTAATGATCTTATTCGTGTCCCGGTCGATGGCAACCACAGAGGGTTCCTTTAAAACAACTCCCTTGCCCTTGATGTAAACCAGGATACTGGCCGTTCCCAGGTCAATTCCTATATCATTTGACATCATTGAAAACATATGGTCTATTTCCTCCTTCTGCATTGCTTTTATTATATACAATATTGTAGAGTTTTCAAAGGCTTTTTTTCTTTTTTATATTCTTTATTCTTTTTTCATGATGTAGACATACTTTTGTCACATTTATTTCCTATTATAATAACTGTTCACCGAGAGGTGAGCAAGGCCTTTGTTTCAAGTGATACTTGAAATCACAAAGCTTTTTCATACTCATACCGGACGGAGCAATCCGTCCGGCCCCCCTATTTGCTACCCCCTTATTTTTTGATCATATACCTACCATTCCCATGCTGGCGTTTGCCACGCAAAAACAGAGGACCTGCGGAAGCCCATTCCGAAGGCCCTCTTTTTTGTTGAAAATAAGGATTCTCAAGAGTTTACTGCAGTTCCCCTATGGTTTTGCACAGCAGCTTAAAGTCAATGGGCTTTGAGATATGGGCGTTCATTCCAGCCGCCGTGGTTGCCGCCAGATCCTCCGCGAAAGCGTTTGCCGTCACCGCGATAATTGGAACAGTCTTCCCATCAGGCCGTTTCATCCTGCGAATCCTGCGGGCCGCCTCGCAGCCGTCCATTTCAGGCATCTGCATATCCATCAAGATCACGTCAAAGGAGTACTCCGGGGAATTTTCAAAAATCTCCACTGCCTCCCGGCCATTCCACGCCTGGGTCACCTGGGCCCCCTGAAGATTCAGTAGCTCGCAGGCGATCTCCATATTAATCTCATTATCCTCCGCCAAAAGAATCCGCTTTCCCTCCAGAGTCTCTTCTTTCTCCTTCTGTTCCGCGTTTTCATTCCTTTCCTTTTCCTGCTTCGCCTCGGTGCTTACCCCTTTAAAAGGCAGGGTGACCGTAAAGGTGCTCCCCTCTCCCAGCTTGCTTTTTACCGTGATCTCTCCGTTCATCTGGGAAATAATATTTTTCGTAATAGGCATCCCCAGTCCGGTGCCTGAAATATTCCTGGCTCCAAACCGCGTCTCCCGCTCATAGGGCACAAAAATTTTATCCAGAAATTCCTCCGACATGCCGGCGCCGGTGTCGCTGACCGTAATCTGGTATTTTACATACTCCGCTTGTTCCAGCTCCTTTACGCCTACCTTGATCTGGCCCCCTGGGCCGGTAAATTTCAGAGCATTAGACAGAAGATTATTTAAAATCTGAGTCAGGCGGAAGGAATCCCCGTAAACCTCTTCCCTGGTGATTTCAAAATTCCGCAGAAGCTTTTTATGCTCCTCATCCGCCTGGGGCTGGAAAAGATCCAGACAGTCCTCGATGCATTTTCTCACATTAAAATGGCGGTTATCAAAATGAATCTTCCCGTTTTCCAGGCGGGCCATCTCCAGTATATCGTTGATCAGGCCCAGAAGCTGCTTGCTGGAATAATTGATCTTGCTTAAATACTCCTTCATCTGCTCCGGCTGGCCGGTATGCTTCTTGGCCAGCTCCGACAAACCGATAATGGCGTTTAAAGGTGTCCTCATATCGTGGGACATACTGGAGAAAAAGGAATTGCGCGACTCCTCGCTTTCCTTGGCTGCGTTTAAGGATTCCCGCAGCAGCTGGATCTGCCGCAGCTGGAGCTCCTTCTCTTCTCCTACCTCCCGAAAGCAGAGCACCGCTTCCTCCGGGTTTAAGGACTCGTCAAACAAAAGCCTTACATTGACCCAGCGGTACTCCTCCCCAAATAAACGTTTGAAGTCGCCGCCATAATCCCTGGTTCTCTTAGACACCAGCTTGCGGATATTCTCAATGGAAAAGCTGGAGCAAAAATCCTCAAAGGCATCGGGCTGGATCACCTCACCCGCTGTCTTAAGCAAAAGCCCGTAATCTCCCTGGGGCGGAATCCGCCGCCGCACATAGTCGGAGCCCTTGATCATATCGTAGGTCCGGTTGGAAAAATCCACCCGGTAAATGGCGTAGTAGGAATTTCCCAGAACACGCACCGTCTCGTTGGTCCGCTTCACGTCCCGGTCCAGCTTCTTTTCCCTGGCGCTCATCATCAGAAACAAAATCAGAAAAACCGTTAAAATTCCTGTATACCAGATGGAAAGGGTGCGCACGCCCCCAAGCAGGGATTGATAGGGGATGGCAATGATGGAAATCCACCCATTGTCCGCGATGTCATAATAGGAGGCCCACCGCTTCCCCTCCACTGTGTGGACATAGGCGTCCGTGCGGCTGGCCTCGCCGTCCCGAATCTTCAGCAGAAAATCATCGATATACGCCTGCAGTTCCTCTTGGCTGACATCCAAACCCGTTTCCGCATAGAGCAGGGAGCCGGAGGTATCGCAGAGGAAGTAGGAACTACCTTCCGGAAGCGCATCCTGGGAGTCTCCCATACGCAGCTGCTCCGGAAAAATATCAAAGGCAACAACCGTTTCAGGCGTCCGCCCGGCCTGGGCGATGGTCACCACCGTTTTACCTGTAATCGCGTCCTGATATCCATCGGTATAGATGATTTTCCCCTCCGCAGCCAGCGCTTTTTGATACCACTGGGAGGATTCCACCGGATAATCCTCATCCCCCTCCCAGGGATTGGCCGCAATAATGGTTCCGTCAATCACCGCGTAAGGATCGATCAGGCTGTCTCCCAAAGCATTGCTGACCGTCTGCAAGTACTCTTCAATCCACCCCTCGGGCCTGCTGCTTTTTTCCAGCTGCTGGTCGATATAGTGTGTGGTAACTCCCATCAGAGTCTCATAGGCAATGGCGTTGCGCTCTCCCTCCACGGAATAGCTGCGGGCCATCTCATTGCCCATGCGTCTGGCATTGTCTAAAAGGATTCCCCGGATGACTACCAGGCTGGAAACCGCCACCGCGATCAGCGCGATCCAGATGGCGCTGCGCCGCTGAAACTTTAATACCTCTTCCTTCGTTCTTTGCCTGCGCTTTTTCATCCCCTTTTTCATCCTTCTTTCCACGCCTTTACCGCTTTAACCGTCTCCTGATAGGCTTCTGCCAGCTCCGGCAGCTTTCCTTTTGCAGTTTCAAAGTCGCCGGCCCGCAGAGGCTCCACAACCTCGCTGGCACAGCCGCAGAGCCGGTCAAAGGACAGATTCCCGCAGAGTCCCTTTAAGGTGTGGGCGGCTGTAAAGGCGGCCTTGGCGTCCCCCTCCTCCACCGCCTTCAGCAGAGCCCCGTAATTCCTGTCATCCAAAAATTTCCATGCAAACTTCTGATAAATCCCTTCATTTCCCATAAAACGCTCCAGCGCGCTCTCCGGCCGGATTCCCGCCGCTTCTAATAATTCTTTGATCTTTGCTTCCATTTGGCCTCCCGTGTGGCTGTTTTTTACATTTATTCTACCATTCCCGGCTTTTTTATACAAGGTATTTTGAAAATGCCTTGATGCGGGCAAGCTTAACGGGTACAATACGGATATGATATGAACGCTTGCTTGGAAAGGACCGCTTATGCACGCTTACACTTGGTATCAATGGCTTCTTATGTTTTATCTTTTCAGTTTTTTCGGGTGGATTTTTGAATCCGCCTATGTTTCGATCCTCAAAAGACGGTTTGTAAACCGTGGCTTTCTCCGCCTTCCCCTTCTTCCTCTATACGGAACCGGGGCTGTTATGCTGCTGTGGCTCACCCTGCCCTTTCAGGATCACTTGGTCCGCGTCTATTTGACAGGCGTTGTAGCTGCAACCATCCTGGAATATATCACAGGCTGGGCCATGGAGCAGCTTTTTAAAGTAAAATACTGGGATTACAGCAATCAGCGCTTCCAGTTAAACGGCTATATCTGCCTCAGCTCCTCCATCGCCTGGGGTTTTTTAACTTTGTTTTTAACGGAGGTGATTGACCGGCCAGTTTCCCGTCTGCTGCTGTCTGCCAGCCCCTTTGTGGAGATCCTCTGCTGCCTGGTTGTTTCCGCTTTCTTTGCTGCAGATACCATTGCTTCTGTGCGGGCTGCCCTGGATCTGGCAAAGGTGCTGGAGGCTATGACCCGCATACAAGGAGAGCTGGATGAACTGCAGGTCCAGATGGCTCTTCTGAAGAGCGAAACCAGCCAGCGTATGGAAAAAGTAAAGGATCGGGCGGAACGCTTGGAGACGGTCATGGCCCAGAAGCTGTCCCCTCTTCTTCAGAAAAGAAAAGCCCTTCTTTCCAATATGGACTTTTACCGCAAAGGCCTGCTGCGGGGCAATCCCTCCATCTCTTCCACCCGGTTTGGAGCGGCCTTGAAGGAACTGCGGGAAGCGGCGTGGGGAAGACGCGCGGAAGATCGCTAGTGGCTTTCTCCTAAAAAGATTGCCGCAGCCCGGTTCTTTTTGCCCGGAGCTGCGGCTTGCTTTTAGTTAAACTTCCTCTTTGATTTTCCGAAGTTCCGCTTCCGTAAGGGACGGCAGCAATTTCGTCACCAGGTCAAAATCCAGTCCGGCGGCAAAGGCCGTTCTGGCGGATTGGATGGCGCTTTGCTTCATTTGCTGCATCTGTTTCTGCATTTGCTGCTGCATCCGCTGTTTCATTTGCTCCTCACGATTTTTTTGTTCCTGCCTGAATTCCTGCTTAAGTTTCTTCCGCTCCTCCTTCGCTTCTCTCACGAGTTTCTCCCGCTCCTGCTCCGCTTCTTTCACCAGTCTCTTCCGTTCTTCCTCCATTTCCGGAGCCATTAATTCCTTCAACGCTTCACATACCATACCATGTTCCTCCTTCACTTCTCCAAAAACTTCCGGGTTTGCCCGAAGCGCCGCCTGCAGTACGGACTGTCCCGCTTCCCTTTCGTTCCGCTCCTTAAGCTTTGTGATCGAAAAGATCAGCTGCTGCGCTCCCTCTTCTTTCAGGCCGCGTCTTAAAGAGGAAAGCCATACGTGCTCTCTTTCCTCCAGTTCCCCTGTCACAACAATCTGAGTGGGGAAAATTCCCCCTTTATTGACATAATAAATCCCTGGCGCCGGATTCGTCAAGTGGTGTCCTTTCTCTTCAAAATACCTCATCAGCTTTCTGGGTTTTCTTTTTCGTACCAGGGTCAGCGTAATCTCTTCCTCCGAAATTCCCCCCGCTGTCTCGGCCATGGCCTTGTACAAACAGCAATAGCCCTGACCTTTGTAATAAGTATCCACATTCAGCTCGTCATCCTCCGATTTGTATTCCATAATGTTGTGTTTTCGGAAAAATTTTCCGATTACATTTCGAATCACCGCCTCCCGCCTCATGACAATTACCAGAAGGTCGATTTCTAACGGCTTGGAGTTTAGATTGTACTCGTTGTAAAATTTCAGCTCTTCCCGATTATCCCTCAGTTCCAGCCGCATAGCCGAGCAGAAAGCGGGATGCCACTGCACCTTCCTTTGTTCCATTGCTCCTCCTTTCATTCGCTGCCCGTTCTGCTTTATCCTCATACAGAACCCCAAAAGTAACGTCTCAAAACATTTGAATCCCGGCCTGAAACGGCCTCTTGACGGCGTTATGTACGCCTTGTGAAGCTAAAGAATATTCAGATATTTTGATGAAACTACTATAGCACAGAAAAAGAGAAAACACAAGACCGCGGCAGCCTTGATTTCCATCTCCATCTTAAAGGCCAATTAGATATACTACTAGCCGGCAGGCGAATCAACCCTTCGCCTGCCGGCCAGTATATTTACCATTCTTCTTTTTCTTACATCATCGCATCCACCAGCGCCTTCACCGCATCCCCCAGGGCCGCGGACTTTTCGTCGGCGTCCGCCAGGGAGGTTCCCTTGACGCCATAGTAGAACTTGATCTTGGGCTCCGTGCCGGAAGGCCTTACGCAGAGCCAAGCGCCGTCGTTCATGTCGTAGTAGAGCACATTGGAGGCGGGAAGTCCGGTGGGCTTCACTTCTCCGGTGGTCATATCTTTGATGGTATCCAGCTTATAGTCTCTTGCGGACAGCACCTTGTAGCCGCCTACCTCTGCCGGGGTATTCCCACGCAGGTTCTCCATAATAGACTGGATCTTTGCCAGGCCCTCAATGCCGGAAAGGCCGATAGATTTCACCGCGTCCTTGTAGTAGCCGTATTTCTCGTACATATCCAGCATGGCATCCCAGAGGGTCTTGCCCTGCTTCTTGTAGTAAGCGGCAGCCTCGCAGAGAGCGGCGGTAGCGGAAATGGCGTCCTTATCACGGGCATAAGTTCCGATCAGGCAGCCGTAGCTCTCCTCCATACCGAAGAGGTAGGTTCCATGGCCGCTCATCTCATTCTTCAAGATCTGCTGTCCGATCCACTTAAATCCGGTCAATACCTCGATCAGCTCCACGCCGTAGGCCTTAGCCACCGCATCGATTAAGTTGGTGGAAACGATGGATTTCACCACCTGGCCGTCAGCGGGGATCTTGCCTGCCGCCTTCTTCTGGCTTAATACGTACTCGCACAGAAGGGAGCCGGACATGTTGCCTGTTAAGGGGATGTATTCGCCGGACTTGGTATCCTTCACATATACGCCCAGACGATCCGCATCCGGGTCCGTTGCCAGAACCAGATCCGCGTTCTTCTCCTTGGCCAGCTTAAGGCCCAGGGCAAAGGCTTCCGCAGCCTCGGGGTTGGGGTAGCTGACGGTGGGGAAGTTTCCATCGGGCAGCTCCTGCTCCGGAACCACGTATACATGGGTAAAGCCAAGCTCCTTCATCACTCTTCTGGCGGGAATATTTCCCGTGCCGTGAAGAGGCGTATAGATAATGGTGATCTGGTCCTGCATCTCATCGATGGCCGCCTGGTTCACCACCTGGGCTTTCACCTGGGCAATGTAGCGGTCGTCGATCTCTTTTCCAATCACCTGGTAGAGTCCCGCGGCTGTAGCGCTGGCCTCGTCTGTAGTCTTAACGGTGGAAAGATCCTCAATGGCCAGAACCTCCTCCGTCACGCCCTTGTCGTGGGGCGGAGTAAACTGAGCGCCGTCCTCCCAGTAAACCTTATAGCCGTTGTACTCCGGCGGATTGTGGCTGGCGGTAATGTTGATGCCGGCAATGCAGCCCAGCTCCCGAACCGCAAAGGACAGCTCCGGCGTGGGGCGCAGAGACTCGAACTTATAAGCTTTGATTCCGTTCGCCGCCAGGGTCATGGCTGCTTCCATGGCAAATTCCGGCGACATGTGGCGGGAGTCATAGGCAATGGCTACGCCCTTTTTCTGGCCGCCCTGTTTGATAATATAGTTTGCCAGGCCCTGGGTGGCTCTTCTCACCACGTAGATATTCATGCGGTTGATGCCCGCTCCGATGATTCCTCTAAGACCTGCGGTTCCAAACTCCAGATCCATGTAAAAACGTTCCTTGATCTCGTTCTCATCGCCCGCGATGGCGCGAAGCTCCTCTTTTGTGGCCTCATCGAAGTAAGGATTGCTCAGCCATTCTTCGTAGATTTTCATGTAATCTTTCATTACCTATGACTCCCTTCTATGATTGATACGCAAAATTTCTGCCCCTATTATACTATAGCCTGCCAAAAAAAGGAAGGCTAATCCTTGTTTTATCCCCAAAACATTTCCCCATAAAACCAATATAATACAAAGATTCCGCTCCCCAGCAGAAGGAGGAACACAATGCAGGCAATGACCGCGCCTAAACCTCCCTTTCTTCCCTCGCCCTTTGCCGCCGCTCTTCTCCCGGCAGTCAGTTTCAGAATCCATGCCATAATACTCCAGACCAGAAAAACCGCTGTCAGCACTGCGGCGATCGCCGTCCAGCTTATGAACCGCTCCTCCTGTTCCAGCATCTCATAAGCCGAGGAAATGGAAACCTCAGCCGCCTTTAGGAACGCCTGGGAACCGGCCGCCTCAGCCGCCCTTTCCGCCTGAAGCCAGAACCATCCGCAGGCCGCTCCTGAAATCAGGGCGAAAAAGAAACACAGATTTCTCGCCGTCCCTGCCGCCGTCTCAAGGCCGCGGCCCGGCTTTCTTCCCGCGATTAGCAGTCCGATCACCGCCAGGAGGGACGCCATCACCGCGATCCAGGCCGTTAAAAGAAGGGGCCCATATCCCCCGGCGATGGAACTTAGGCCGCCGGTACCTTCTCCCGACCCGCCCTCCGACCAGGCCTGGGCCGCAGCCTCGGGGGTTCCTCGAAAAATCACCGCGGACTGCCTGGTCTGGTTGCCTGCCGGGTCTGTGGCCTGGATCTCAATCCGGTTCTCGCCGCTCTTTAGCGACAGCTCGGCCTGAAATGTACCGTCCGCCCCTACGGTCTGCTCCGCTCCGTTGATGGTCAGCCTACAGCCGTTTTCCGTCTCCCCGGTCAGAAGGAAGCTTCCGCTGTCTACGGTGATGTCGTCAATGTCTTCATACAGCTTCAGAACCGGGGCGATGCGGTCGGAGTAAATCCGGAACCGATACACAAAATCCGTCATCCCATCCATGGCGCAGGCCAGGACGACTTCATTTCTCCCTTCCTCCAGGGAAGCGGAGAAATCGCCTTCGTTTTCCAGCTCAATGGCCTGAGCGCTCCCATTGACCTGAAGACCAGCCAAAATCCGTCCGGGCATCCGGTAGTGAATCACCGCCTGGGCGGATGATGTATTTTCCGGAGTCTGGAGGGTACATTCCGCCTGATCCAGCGGAATTTCCCTGCGGTAAGTCTGGGAAGCCCTTCCATTTGACTGAACATAGGTCAGCTCTACTGTAATGGATCTGCAGTTTTCCGGCAGAGTAGCGGTCATCTGGTGCTCTCCGGATTCTACCGTCCGGTACTCGTCCGGCTCCTCCGATGTGTTGGCGCTGTTTCGCACCGCGGCTACATAGTGGTCGCAGGATACCCGGTACTGTTCCCAGTCCAGGTAGACCAGGCCCTTTTCAAAATCAATCTCCACATCCGCGCCAGACATAGCCTGGGGCTGGTTGCCCGCCTCTGCGGAAAAGCTGCCCTGGGCAACCCGGGAGTCCCCTGTCTCCAGCGTATACTTCTTATACCACACCTCCAGCTGGAACTGATAACCATCATAGGACGACAGAGAATCCAATGAAATCAGCCGCTCTGTCTGCTCGCCGGAACGGGCGGTTCCTCTTTCGAGAGAACGTTTCCCTGTAACATTTCCCGAACCGTCTGTCAAAACCGCAAAAATTTCATAGTTGTAGGTCACCTGCGACGGGAAATCCGCCTGAAACCTGGCCCGAACACGGTTGCCCTCCGCAGCCTCCGCTGTGAAGGAAGAAATATAGATGGATTCTGTGTAAGGATTGCAGATAAACTGCACTCTGCCGCTGTTCTGCCCATCATACCGAACCAGCCAACGGCCGGTCTGGGCGTCCGGCAGATAAAAATAGGTGGCGTTATTTCCCCTCTCTACCCGGATATTTCCCAGACTCTCCCCATACTCCGTCCCATCCGGAGCAGTCACGACCACCGGCGGCTCCTGGCGCTCATAAAGCATGCAGACAACCATATCCGACGGCTCCGCCAGCTCCATCAAAACCTGAGATGTCTCCTGTGCCATGGCCGTCGGAATCATCCCCCAGGCCAAGCATACCGCCAGAAGGCAGCTTAACAGAATCATTTTTAACTTTTTCATCAATCTGCCTCCTAGCTTAATTCTTTCTGAAGCTCCAGTGGATCCTTTCCTGGGTTCTGCGAATCCCTAAACCGGATCAAAAACATCCTGCGGTCATCATGATCGGTGTAGAATCCGATAAACACATCTCCAGAAGCCTTGACTCTGGGACAAATGATCCACCAGTTAAATCCCAGCTCGCAGTCTCCGGTTCCCGTCAGGCCCAGAACCCGGTCCGCCAGAGCCATCTGGGTAGACACCTGCAGGCGTATGACAAAGGTATCGTCCTCATAATTTGGCCCGATGGTTCCGGTAAATACCGCTCCGTTTATGTACTCAGACTCCATTCCCAAAATCAGGTTTGTATAGGGAATATGTCCCAGCTGGAACAGCAGCTCCCCAATCTCGACTTTGCCAAAGAGCTTGACATTCGTCCCCATTTCCATGTAAGCCTTGCCTACCGAAAATCCCAGATGGGTGTCCGCAAATACAACGGCGGCCAAATCCGAATCCAGGAAATCTTTAAGCGCCGGCACAAGGGCAGTGATCTTCGCCACGGAAATATCCACCCCGCCTTCCAGATAAGTGTTAAAGATATTTTCCGCATCAATATCTTCCACCTTCAATGTAAAATTATCGAACGTAACCGGCACTGTTCCGATTGTGGTATTTAATGGCAGTCCAAGGGTAATCTGAATCCGATCCGGAAGGATCGCTCCTTCCTTTTCCTTCCAGTCAGAGGAGAAGGTCAGGCCCTGGGTATTTTCACCTACCTTCGAAGCCCCGAGGCTGGCGCCCTTTTTAAAGAGCGGAAGCTCGATTCCAAAGTCAAACCCATAGGTATTGTCCAGCGTATTCACCCGGACAGCGCCGGAAAGCTCGATGGGCACTTTCATCTTAAAGAAAGAAGCATTAATCTTCCGGTTTGCTCCCTGATTTGCCTTTACCTCCAGAACCATTCCGATATTATCGCCGGTAAGGGTTCCTTGCGCCTTGTCAATCTCAAAATTGAACAAGTTGTAATCCTTTTCCGCCTTCAAAATTTGATTCTGAGCCTCGCATTCCATACTGAACCGGACAAAATCCACCTGGATTTTGTAGGGATAAAGGGCGTAGCCCGGCGTTGTCAGGTCCACCTGGCCGCCGTAAGACAAAAATGGCAGCGAACCGTATTCCACCCGATACTCATCCGAATCCGCCTGATGCATATTGTCATTATACAGGGTCAGACGTCCCAGAGCCGGAACGGACAGCACCTCATTATTCTTTAGCAGCAGCCGTGCCAGCCCCAGGGAGCTTTCCTCCGAATACTGAATATAGCTGCCCTTCGTATCGGTAAGGGTAATATTGGTCCCGGCCAAATCCCCGTCCAGCCGCACCTGCCCCTTAAAATGGAGCCAGCTGTTCATGGTCACATAGCCGTCCATCTCCACAAAGCCGTCCCCCTGAATCCGCTTATAGGAAGTAAAGCGGTAGGGTCCAAAGTCCACGGTCCGCTCATCCTCCGGGGCGGCGATGGTCAGCTCACCCTCCAGCACCGCCAGGCGTCCTCCAAGGCGCACATAAAGGTCATAGGTATCGCAGGCCGGATAAGCCGGTATCGTCACCTGATAGGTTCCCTCATCCACATACTCCCCTTTAAGGGTATAGGAACGGTCGCCCTTTAACTCCAGGGACAGGGTCTGTCCCTCCCGAAAGCCGCTTCCCAAAAGCTTTACCTTCTCTTCTCCCGCGCTGCGGAACAGGAAGCGGGTATCCAGTCCCTTGACGGACACGCCCTGACCGAAAATCAGCGAATCCGAAACCAAGGTATGATCCTCGCCCACCGCTTCCTCCGCTCCCTCCAGATAATACCGCCTCTCATCATAGCGGTAGGCCTCCTGCCGGTCGGAAATCCGCAGTGTACGGTTGACAGACAAGGTATCAACCGCCTGATAGGTAATCCGGTAAGAGCAGTCCTTGCGGGTTTCCAGATCCTGATAAAAGCTGGCCAAGGTTTCCGAAGAGGTCACATAAGCGTAGGTCCCCCCGGCGGCATTGGCGATGGCTTCCAGGTAATTGGCGTCCACTCCGTCCCCCAGACCCAGGGTGTAAACGGAAATTCCCTTTGCCTCAGAGGCGGCGCTGATCTCCGCTAAAACCTCCTCGTAGGATTTGGAATCGGCGCTCTGGCCATCGGAAAGCACCACGATATAGTCCATGCTGCTGCCAGCCCCCGACAAAAACTGGTCAAAGGAGGTCATCACCCCCTGGTAGACGTTGGTTCCGCCTCCGGCGCTCATCTGCCCAGCAGCAGCCGCCGCCTGTTCTCCATCCCTGGTAAATCCCAGCAGCACGGAGGGGCTGCTCGTAAAGGTCACAACCGCCAGGCTCACATCCCCGGAGGCCGTCTCCCCCAGCTCCCTTACCGCCGCCTTTAAATCCTCAATGGGCTGTCCGCTCATACTGCCGGACACATCGCAGCAGAGCAGCATCCGGGCGGAATCGTAATTGATCTTTTCCAGGGTGTAATCCGTGATCTCAACGCCGCAGTCCTCCACCAGAATCTGGCTGCGGATATCCTCCGCGCCGCCGCCGTCAAACTGAAATTCGGCCGTAACGGTTTCAAAAGCAGAAGCGTCCAGGTCCGTAATGTGGATGGCAACCCGCTCCTGAACCGCCTGATCCGTCACATACTGTTCAAATTTCTCCGCCTGCTCTTCCTCTGCCGCGGGAATCGGCACATCCAGCTGATGATCCAGAGCGCTTTGGACGTAAAGAGCCATATCCTTTAGCCCCTCCGCCTCATCCTTTTCCCCCATAAGGGCAATCATCTGCTGCATAGGGGCCGCATAATCCCCATCGTCGCTGTCCCCGGCGGTATCAAAGGCGCGGCTTACGTACTCTTTTGCCTTTTCTTCCTCCCCCCGGTTTAATTCCAATTTCGCCATCTGCAGATAGATCTTGCTGCTGTCTCTTCCGTTTTCTCTTCCCGCCTCCCGCAGCAGATCCTGCTCCATCTGCTCTAAAGGCTCCGCATCCTGATAGCTCTCATATTCTTCCCGCAAATCTTTGGCTTCTTCTGCCACATCATCGCCAGACTGACGCTCCATCCGGCGCAGCTGATCTAAAACCGCCTCCAGCTCTTCTTCATTTTCCTCCTCGTATCGGCTTTGAAAATCCCCCTCGTCCACGTATCCGTTTAAATACAGTTCCATGGCGATCATCATCTGAGAGCTATCCGAATCCCCGGTAATATCCTCCGCAATCTGTTCATAATCCTGGTTCAGGACATGTTCCTTAATCCGGGCATCCCGCAGAGGCTTCAGGGCAAAAAGCTCCCTCTCTTCTTCATATAAATCCTCCAACTGGTTTGCGGCCTGGGAAAGTTCTGCACCATCAAAGGTTCCCGTATTTAAAAACTGCTCATAAATCTGATTCACCTGGCGGACAACCCCGGCAGCCTCCGAATTTCCCTGATCTTCCATGCGCTCCAGCAAAAGCTTTGCAGCCTTCTGGCCGTCTTCCCGGCTTCCTGTCTGCGGGATCTCCTGGTCCGGGTAGGCAGCCGCCAAGAGCCAGTCCGTTTTCTGGCTTTCAGCCGCCTGGATCACAGCCTCGTATTCTTCCCTGGCTTCCTCTGTCAAGACGCCTTCCCGCTCCGCCTTGGCGTACAGTGCCCTGGCAGCCTTAAAATTCCCCTGGGCTCCGTATATCCTGGCCCGGGCCAGGGCAGCCTGAGGCTCATAGCCCCTCTCCTTTATGGTATCCCGCATGGTTTCCGTAGCTTCGTCCGTCTCCCCGGATGCCGCCAGCCCACAGGCGAATTCATAGGCGGAAACAGCGGCAAGCTCTTTCTGCTCCTTAGCCTCTTCCTCATCCTCCAGGGCACGGACATTTTTCCAGCTCCCCGGAGTATCCTCAACGTGGCCAATCATCCAGCCGCAGCCCGCTCCTGCTCCTAGAATCAAAAAAAGGGCGCAGAAAACACCCATCCAGTGTCTCCTCGCCCACAGCAAATATCCAGCCAGTAAAAAAACAGCCGGCAAGAGGCCGACTGCAATCTGAACATATACGCTCATTTGTACATTTCCCCCTGATACCTGTCATTTTATCACAGGGAAAAGGGATTGTAAACTACTTCCAAAAAACGCTCCTTCACCGTCTGCTGTTCCTTCAGCCGCCGAAGCTTCTCCGTATTGCGGGCCGGAATCCAGGCTTTATTGTTATTATAGTAGAAATTGATCTGCTTCCAGTATTTCTCCGGATACAAGAACAGGCAATAAAGCGCTTTCCGCTCTCCTGCGGTCAGCGGCAATTCCCCTTCGTAAGCCTTCAGCATGGAAATTCCCAGCTCCACATTCCAGTCATGCTTTTCCATCACCTTGCGCATAAAGCGGTACAGGTCAACCACCTGGAGCCCCAGATGCATGCGGTTAAATTCAATCACCGCCGTAAACCCATTCCCCATCAGAAGGTGATGGTGGTCCAGATCTCCATGGCAGAGATAACCGGGAAGCCCTCCGCCTGAGGACCACAGCTCCTCCATCAGCCGGGCGGCCCTTCTCGCCTGGGCGTAAAAGCAGTCATAGCTCTCGATCACGCAGAGCTCAAACTCCGTCTTTCCCCGTTTGGAACGGATAAAATTCCTGGCCCGTACCAGCTCCCGGTTGTGACGGTTTAGTTCTTCCTTTAAAGGCTCCGTCAATATGGAGCCCAGATTCCATTCCTCCCGAATCTTCACCTCCCGCAGGGCGCGGTGAAGCAATGCCAGGCGCGAAAGAGCCAGGCAGATTTCCTCCCGGTTATTCAGATCGCACTCCCGGTCCGCGTACCACTCCTTCAGCACATAGCGCGTCCCATCTCCGGTAATGGACAAAATGCTTCCCTCCCGGTTATGGATGTAATGATCCACTCTAAGGCCCGGATGAGGCTTCAGCTCTTCCAGCACCTGATCCTCAAATTCCAGACGCCGGACTGTCCCCCGGTACTCCTTTAACAGCCGAAAGCCCTGATCCGTCTCACAGATCCAGGCTCCACGGCCTCTGCGCACCGAAAGGACCTCCAGCTCATACTGCTCCAGCGCTTCCACATACTTCTCGTTCATTCCAACCCCTCCATCATCTGACTCGTCGAAACGGAAGTGCCGTTTCAGCTACTTCTAGGGTATGTATCTGGAAGCGGGAATATGACTGAGGAAGCCCGCCGCAGTATTTTCAGTTTTCAGTTTATCGGTCCATCCTCCCAATGCAGCCTATGAAGCTCCCCCGACAGCTTCAGCCGGTCAAAGCTGTTCTGCCGCAGCGCCTCATAAAGGATGATGGACACGGAGTTGGACAGATTCAGGGAGCGGATCTCGCCCCACATGGGAATCCGCACGCAGCGCTCCGGGTTTTGCACCAGTATCTCTTCCGGAATCCCGGCGCTTTCCTTTCCGAACATGATGTAGCAGTCCGGATGATAGGAAACCTCCGCATAAACATGCTTCGCCTTGGTAGTGGCAAAATACATGTTCCCAAGAGCCTGAGGATTTCGCTCCAAAAAATCCTCATAATCGCTGTAAACCGTCACGTCCAGTTTGTCCCAATAATCTAACCCCGCCCGTTTTAACGCCTTTTCGTTCAGCTTAAAGCCCAAAGGCTCGATCAGATGGAGGCGGCTGCCGGTAGCCACGCAGGTACGGCCGATATTTCCCGTATTGGCCGGCATCTCCGGCTCATGCAGTACGATATTGATCATAGCCTACGCCTTTCCATCCAGCCGGTCCACAAACCTGCGGATCCGGTCTAAGGCCTTCTTCAAGCTTTCCAGGGAATAGGCGTAGGAAATCCTTAAAAATCCCTCTCCGCAGTCTCCAAAGGCTGTTCCCGGCACCACCGCCACCTTTTCCTCCATCAAAAGGCGGGTAGCGAACTCGTCTGAGGTCATGCCGAAGCGCTTAATATTGGGGAAGGTGTAAAATGCCCCCTGAGGCTCAAAACAGCTGATGCCCATCTCCTCAAAGGCGTGAAGCAGATAGCGCCGCCTCTGGTTGTAGGATTCCCGCATCATCTGCACATCCTGGTCGCCGTTTTTCATGGCCTCCACGGCCGCGTACTGGCTGGTGGTGGGGGCGCACATAATAGCGTACTGGTGGATTTTCAGCATCTGCTTTAAAATCGCCTCCGGCGCGGCGGCGTAGCCCAGCCGCCATCCGGTCATGGCGTAAGCCTTGGAAAAGCCGTTGATTAACACCGTCCGCTCCTTCATCCCCGGAAGTGATGCGATGGTCACATGGCGGTCGGTATAGGTCAGCTCGGAGTAAATCTCATCGGACAGCACAAACAAATCCTTCTCAATAACAATTTTCGCGATCTTCTCCAGATCCTCCCGCTCCATAATCGCTCCGGTGGGGTTGTTGGGGAAGGGAAGAATCAGGATCTTGGTCTTGTCCGTAATCTTCTCTAAAAGCTTCTCCGGCGTCAGGCGGAAACGGTCCTTTTCCTCCAGCTCGATGATCACCGGAACACCATCGGCCAGAACCGTACAGGGCAGATAGGACACATAGCTGGGCTGGGGGATCAGCACCTCGTCCCCGGGATTGAGCATGGCTCTCAGAGCGATGTCGATGGCCTCGGAGCCTCCCACCGTCACCAGCACCTCGTGATCCGGATCATAGGAAACATCACAGCGCCGCCGAAGATAATGGCAAATTTCTTCCTTTAAAGGTTTAAGTCCTGAGTTGGAGGTATAGAAGGTACGCCCCTTTTCCAGGGAGTAGATGCCCTCTTCCCGCACATGCCAGGGGGTATCAAAGTCAGGTTCTCCCACGCCCAGGGAGATAGCTCCCTCCATCTCGTTTACAATGTCGAAAAACTTGCGGATCCCGGAAGGGGGAATCTGCACGATCTTATCTGATAAGGGATTTCTCATGGGGTAATCAGCATCCTTTCATCCTGCACCGGATCGGAAATGATGGTGCCGTGGTCTTTATATTTCTTCAGTACAAAATGGGTGGCGGTACTTAAAACCGCTTCCATGGGAGCCAGCTTCTCGGATACGAACTGAGCCACCTGCCGCATGGTCTTGCCCTCAATAAACACGGTAAAGTCAAAGGAGCCGCTCATCAGGTAAACCGCGTTCACCTCGCTGTACTGGTAGATGCGCTCCGCGATCTTGTCAAAGCCCATGCCCCTCTGGGGGGTCACCTTCACCTCGATTAAGGCTACCACCTTTTCCTCGCTGGTATTGTCCCAGTTGATCAGGGTATGGTAGCCGCAGATAATATGCTCTTTCTCCATATCCGCGATCTCATTGGCCACCGCCGCCTCGCTCTCGCCCAGCAGAACCGCCAGGTCCTTTAAGTCGATGCGGCTGTTCTTCTCGATCACCGCAAGAATCCGTTCTCTCATAATATTCTCCATCTTGATTCGCACTCTCCTTTTTATTTCAGCTTTTCAATCTCATCCGGCTGGGGCCGTTCCAGGAAACCGGCCTCCTCGCTGCCGTGATACATCCTTCTGGCCCACCCCGGCCTTACCGCTCCGATTACAGCCGCCGGTATGCCCAGGGCCCTAAGGCATCTCACTGCCTGGCCGCCGTTGTCCGCCGCCGCCACCAGGGCATCTCCCGTCAGCAGGCGGTAGGGGTTTAAATGAAACAGCTCACAGATTTCCACTGTGACCTGCTTCATCGGAATCTTCTTTAAGTCAAATTCGATGCCGCCCTTTTGGGGGCCGGATAAATTCCAGAGGGCAGCCAGAACGCCGCCCTCTCCTACTGGTTCCCAATCGCTGATGGCATCTCCCAGCCCCTTTAGAATCCGCTCCTGATCCCATCGGCAGTTTTCCTCTGCCTCAAGGGATTTCAGAAACATGGCCGGGAAATGCTCCTCCACCTGCTCTGGCCGCAGCCCGGCGATCCGCCGGGTTCCCTTAAAGCCTGCCAGCCCGGCCATGATCAAATCCTGTCCCGGCCTCATCCCAGAGCCTCCGAGAGAAGAAAATCGCAGGGCTGTGACGAGGCCACCGGCGCGGGAGCCGCCGTCTCAGGCACAGGAGCCGCCGCCTCAGGCGCGGGGGCCGCTGTCTCAGGCGCGGGAGTCGCCGTCTCAGGCGCGGGGGCCGCTGTCTCCGGTACAGGAGATGCCGTCACGCCTGGCCCGCCGTTTACGCCCTCTACCGGCTGGGGCTCCGTAGGCTGAACTGCCTCGCTGGGCGCGGGAGCCGTCTCCACCGGAGCCGCCACCGGCGTAGGACCTACCCGGTAAATGGCCTTGGAAGCATTATAGCTGTCCGTGTGAAGCAGGGTCCGCTCCATCTCCACCCCGTCTACCGTCACCACCTTCCACAACCTGGACCTTAAGCCTGTGTGGGAGGACTGAACCTTCACCCGCGCTCCGGGGGCCAGGCTGTTGTCCACAATCAGCTGAGGCTCGCCGGGACTGGTGCTGCCCAGGGTTTCGGAAATGTATTCCACCTGGCGGTTAGCCGGCCGCGTCTCCTTTCCGTAGATGGTAAAGGTCAACTTCTTATTCTCCGTATAGCCCTCCACATAAATGGGAGTGCTATAGTTGTTGGTAATCTTGATATCCTTGTAGGTTCCGGCAATGGCCGCATCCATCGAAGGCTTCACGTAGGTCACAATCATGGAATGGTTCTGCCGCTGGGTAATCTCCAGCTCAGCCCGCAGGGCCGTATTGTAAAGGGTCGTGGCAATCTGGCACACGCCTCCGCCGATGCTGTCCACCACCTGTCCATTCTCATAGGCCGCCGCCGACTTGTAGCCGTTCTCCCTGGTAAAGGGCTGAAGGCACTCGTAGCCGGAAAGGGTCTGCCCCGGCATCACCACGCGGCCGTTGATCTTGGCGGCCCCCACCGCCAGATTGGTGGAGCGGGCCGAGCCGCTGCTGGAAAAATCCGTGGTAAAGGTGCCAAGCACATCCTGGATGGTCTCCAGATCCTCCGTGCGCACCGCCGGCTCCTGAACGGCCACCACCGCTTCCACGCGGACCGGCTCTTTTAAGCCTTCCGCTGTCAGGGCTTCATTTAAGGCCGTCTCCGTGGCTCCGATGTCTACGATCCGGCCCGTCACCGAGGGGGTGACGGTAAACTGGCCGTTCTCCCGGACAATGGAGGCGTCCTGGGCCGGAACAGACAGCTGGCCGCAGCGGTCGTTTACAAAAGCGGTCACCAGGTTCTCGTCCACCTGGGTCCGGATCTCAAGCTGGGCCGGAGCCTGCTTTAGATCCGCCTGGGCCATATACTGCTGTACCAGGCTGCCATACTCATAGCGGTCCATGGCCTCTTTAACCGCCTCCTGATTCGCCCAGTGAAATCCCAGCTCCTCCGGCGTCGTCTCAATCTCCGTACCGTCCACATCCAGGATCACGGTCTGGCCGGACATCTCCTCCACATAGGACTCAACCGCTTCCTTCGCCTCTTCCTCTGTCATGCCGCCCAGGCTCTGCTCCCCGGCGTACAGCCCTTCCGGCAGCGCGCCGGCCCAGGACACCACAGGCGGCATCGCCGCCAGCAGCCACATACCCGCGGCCCCGGCGGCCATCCTCTTGATCCAAACGACTTTTTTCATAAATACTCCTCTTGCCCGTTTAATATCCCCTCACGCATAATACGATCGGCACAACCATGGATAAAACCAGAATCACGACGATCACCGTTGAAAGGATTTTGCGGAACTTCGGGTTCTTCATTCTTTCACCTTCTTTATCATTCTTCCATACTGTGAAATCATCTGATCAATCAGCCTGGAAGCCTCGCTGCGGCTTAAGGCGTCGATCTGCACAGTTACGTTTATTCTATGATATTTTGCCAAATCGCGCAAGTAGTCTTTTTGCCTTTTTGTGGCGGGCTGCTGCCGCTTTATTTTAACCTCAAGGGGCTTTGGCTCAAACAGCTCCCGCTTTTCTTCCCCATGCTTTTGCAAAAGCTTCTGGTAAAGCAGGTGGGCGCTTAAGGCGTCCGCCTGGGCGCGATGGGCTTTCGTCTGCTCCACGCCGTAGAAAGCGCAGGCCGCGCATAAGCTCTTGGAGCCCGTCCGGGGCATAAAAGCCCTGCATAATCCCAGTGTATCCAGAGCCTGGCAGGAAAATTCCAGGCCGGCGTTTACAGCGGCCTGTTTTAAAAAGCTGTAGTCAAAAATGACATTGTGCCCCAGAATGGGAAGGCTCCCGCAAAAGGCGATCAGAGAGCCGATCACCTCCCCAATTTTAGGGGCCTCCTTTACCATGGAATCGGTAATGCCCGTCAGCCTGGTAATCTCCCCCGTAATCTCCCGCTCCGGGTTTATCAATGTCACAAAACGGTCCTGAATCTGTCCCTCCTCCACCCGGATGGCGGCAATCTCCAGAATCTTGTCTTCCCTGGGCAAAAGCCCGGTAGTCTCAATATCAAGGGCAATATAGGAATTTGGATTCATCTGCCTTCCTCCTGTTTGATTCTCCCCAGCGGATAAACAGCCCCGTTGTAGCTGAGGGGATCTCTTGTACGATAATCAAAGAGCACAAAGCCTCCGCCCTGAACCGCCTCCATATGGAACAGCCTGGCTCTCTGCCGGGAATCCATCTGTCGGTATTCCTTTAAGACCTGAGGCTCTCCCTCCTGTTCCGCAAGGAGCGCTCCCGCCGCCTTTTTCAGCAGGGCCGGCTCCCTGGCAAAGGAGGGGCGGCTCTTGGCGTTTTCCCGAAGATAAAGGTCGATCATCAAATCGTCCCGGTAATCCTCCAGCCTTTCCCTGGCGTCTTCCAGCCCGGACAGAAAACTCCACAGAATTTCATAGCGGGCCGTCCGGCTGTGGCTGACCTGATCCAGCCCCTTTTCCTCATAGAACCGGGCCAGAGCGGAAAACATCTCATAGGGGGAGGAAAATTCCCCTAACAGCCGCTTCAGCGTATGGGTGAACTGGCGGCTGTTGTAATAGACCTCCACCATCTCTTCCACCTGCTTTAGCTTTAAGAGCTGTCCGTGGGAAATCCAGGGCGTGGAAAGCACCTCGTAGGGCGGATTGGGAGAGCTGACGATTCCATATCCGGCGGCCTCGGCCGCCATAGGAGAGCCTTTCAGCACCTTTAAAAATCCCAGCTGCAGCTGATCCGGCTTCAGACTGTAAACCTGATTAAAGGAATTTTGAAAGCTGGCAAAGTCCTCATAGGGAAGACCGGCGATCAGATCCAGATGCTGGTGAATGTTATGGCTCCGGTTAATCCGCTCCGTCCGGCTGCGGATCTTCTCCAGATCCGTAACCCGGCGGATGGCCTTTAAAGTCTCCTGATTTGTACTCTGAACCCCGATCTCCAGCTGCGCCAGGCCCGGGCGCATGGCCTCCAAAAGAGAAAGCTCCTCCTCGTCCAGCAGATCCGCGGCGATCTCAAAATGAAAGTTGGTGATTCCCCGGTCCTTCTCCATGATGTGCTTCCAGATGGCCAACGCGCGGCTCTTCTTGCAGTTGAAGGTGCGGTCCACAAATTTCACCTGGGGCGTCCCCTGCTTAATCAGCCAGTCCAGCTCCTCAAACACCTTTTCCAGGGAGCGAAAGCGCAGGCCCTTCTCCACCGAGGACAGACAGTAGGCGCAGGAAAAGGGGCAGCCCCGGCTGCTTTCATAGTAGACAATCCGGTGTTCCATCTGCTCCTTGGGGATATGGGTATAATAGAAGGGAATCCGGTCCAGCTCCAAGAACTCTCTTTCCTGGGTTTCACAGATCCGGCCCTCCTTTTCCCGAAAGGTCAGGCCGGGGATTTGAGCGAGAAGGGAATCCGGCAGTTCCGTAAATCTCCCCCCTCTGCGCTCCTGATCTTCATAAGCCTTTAAAAGCTCCGTAAAGGTTTCCTCCCCTTCTCCCCGCATGATCCCCTTTACCTGGGGCAGCTCCCCCAAAAGCCTCCCGCAGTCAAAGGATACCTCCGGGCCGCCCAGCCAGATCGCCGTATCCGGCAGAATCAGGGCCAAATCGGCGATCAGGGCCCGTATCATGGAAATATTCCAGATATAGCAGGAGAAGCCCACCAGCTGGGGACTTCTCTGAAACAGATCCCGGAGCACATCCTCCCGCCTGTGGTTGATGGTGTACTCCCCGATCTCCACCTCCCCTCCGGCTCCCTGGGCCTGGGCGTATGCCCTCAGGCTGTACACTGCCGGGTTGGAGTGAATATATTTGGCGTTTACCGCCGCCAGCACCGCTTTCAACTTCTATACCTCGATCCGCAGCACCCGGCCGGTGGGCTGGTACTGGTAATAGCGGACCCCCGCGGCGTTTAGCATCCGCTTGGAAGCCCGGACGCCGTCGGTGTGGGCGTACTTATCCTCTCCGTAGATAATGGTCTTAATCCCCGCCTGGATAATGGCCTTCGCGCACTCATTACAGGGAAAGAGGGTCACATAAAGCTTGCTTCCCTCCAGACTGCCGCCCCTGTAATTCAGGATGGCGTTCAGCTCGCTGTGGGTGGTGTAAAGGTATTTCGCGTTGTAGGGATCGTCGTCCTGATGCTCCTTGCCCCAGGGAAATTCATCGTCCGAGCAGCCTTTGGGGAAACCGTTGTAGCCCATAGAGAGGATCTTGTTATCCTGGCTCACGATGCAGGCCCCCACCTGAGTGCTGGGATCCTTAGAACGCTTGGCCGCCAGCAGGGCCACTCCCATAAAATATTCATCCCATGTAATGTAATCTTCACGTTTTTCTGACATGCGTTTTCCTCCTATCCTCCGTCAATCCGCACAGGGCAAGGCGCAAAAAAACCCGCCGGTACCGATTTGAACGTCCTGAATTGCTACGTTCCATCATAGCACATATGGCGAGGTTTGCACAAGATTTTTACGCTTTGGGAATATCCTTTGTGACGATTACATCCGCCTCCTGTCCCAGCAGACTATAAATCACCACCGTTCCGGCCTTTACCGGGGCTTGCAGACGGATTTTCTTAATCTCCTCCATAGCCTGAAAGATCATCTTTTTAGGAATCGGCGCGGTAAGCCGCACGCTGGCTAAGGGAAGGATTCCTCCTTCCACCAAGACGGAGGTGGCGATATTGCGCCTGGGATCCGTCAGCTCCTGGCGGACGTACGCCTCCCCTCTGGGGCAGGCGGCCCCGGTTATGGAAGCGATCGTCTCCCCGGAAAGCTCTGCCTGGATCTCACAGCCGTTGGGGCAAATAATGCAGGTAAATTCTCTTAACATTCCACCTTCACCTCCAAATCTCCTGTTTTCTCCAGATTCTCCGCCTTCACCGGAATCTGGATCATCTCTGCGGGGATTGCCTTTTTCATCTTCAAAACAGCCGCCTCCCGCTCTCCTTGGCGGACTACAATCCGGCAATCCCTCACAGGCCGGCTTACCCGCAGGGAAAGCTTAAAATCCTGATCCCCGCTTATCCGCTGAGGAATGGCATGGTTTACCCCTTCTCCCGGCTTTACCGCCAGCGGGCAGAAAGGCAAGTATCCCTCCCTTACATAGCGGGCCGCTCCCTCTGCCAGATTCTCCGCCTCCAGCGACACGAAATCCACCAGATCATGGACGTGAAGCACATTTCCCGCCGCGAAAATGCCCGGCACAGCAGTCTGGAAATACTGATCCACCACAGCGCCTCTGGTGTGGGCGTCCAGCTCCACCCCCGCATCGATCGAAAGCTCATTTTCCGGAATCAGGCCCACTGACAAGATCAATGTGTCGCAGGAATATTCCTTCTCCGTTCCCGGTATGGGCTTCATATGTTCATCCACCTGGGAAACCGTCACCCCGGTCAGGCGGGAATTTCCGTGGATCTCCGTCACCGTGTGGCTGAGGTAAAGGGGAATCCCGTAATCCTTTAAACACTGCTCAATGTTTCTGGGAAGCCCGCTGGGATAGGGCTGGATCTCAAATACCGCCTGCACATGGGCACCTTCCAGTGTCAGGCGGCGGGCCATAATCATGCCGATATCCCCGGACCCCAGAATCACAACCTCCTTTGCCGGCATACGGTTGTAAAGGTTGATATACGCCTGGGCCACGCCGGCGGTAAAGACTCCCGCAGGCCGTTCGCCGGGTATACTCAAGGCTCCCCTGGTGCGCTCTCTACAGCCCATGGTCAGAATCACCGCCTTTGCCTGAATCTGCTTTAAGCCGGAGGCTGAGGCCATGGTCACCACCCGGTCCGGGCTCACCTCCAGGACGGTGGTATCCGTCACATAAGGGATTTCCAGCTCCAGCACCTGGGCGATAAAACGCCCGGCGTATTCCGGTCCGCTTAAGGTAGTTTTAAACCTTGTCAGACCAAAGCCGTCATGGATGCACTGACGCAGAATGCCGCCCAGCTGCTTTTCCCGCTCTACAATGAGGATATCGCGGATTCCCTTCTGATACAGCTTTACCGCCGCCGCCAGCCCTGCGGGGCCGCCCCCTACGATAATCACATCACGTTTTTCCATTACCGCACCTCCCCGAATAAAATCTGAGAACCCTGCCTGGCATAGCAGATTTCCGTTGCCTTTTTGCCCAGCTCCTCCTCAATCATCTGCTCGATGCGCATCTGGCAGTATCCCCCCTGGCAGCGTCCCATCATGGAGCGGGTGCGGTACTTGATCCCCGCCATAGTGTCCACTCCCAGAGGATTATGAATGGCCTGAAGGATTTCCGCCCTGGTTACCTTCTCGCAGCGGCAGATCACCTCCCCGTAATCCGGGTTTTCCCCAATCAGCCTGGCCTGCTCTTCCTTCGTCTGCTCCGCAAAACGAACGATGCCCTTTCGAACCGGGTTAAAGTTCGGATTTGGCTCAAGGGTCTCCCGCTCCTTCATCAGCCCGATGGCGTAACGGGCAATGGGCACTGCCGCTGTCAGTCCCGGAGACTCGATTCCCACCAGGTTAATGGCATGGGGCGCGATCTCGTCCCGGATCTCAATCTTAAAGTCCTGGATCACCCCCTCATCGTCCACCCACTTGGGCAGGATGCCGGAATAATTGCGGATATAGTCCCCCTTGCTGATACAGGGCCATAGATCAGAAGCGCTTTCTGCCAGGTAATCCATATTTCTCTGAGGCACGCCGTAATAGGAAAAATCCGTCACAGTCTCCGCGTTGGGGCCGATGATCACATTTCCATCGGTGGTGTTGGTCACATGGATGCCCATGTAGGTGTTACTGGGCACCGGATAAACCGGCATGGGCAGAAGGGGTCCGGTGCGCTTGTCCAGGATAATGTAATCCCCTTTGGAACCGATCACATGATATCCCTTGATTTCCAGCATCTCAGAAATCTTCCCGCAGCCTAGGCCTGCGCTGTTGACCACCCATCTGGTGAGAAAATCCCCCTTTTCCGTCTCAACACGCCATGTTCCGTTCTCTTGCCTTGAAATTCCCTTTACCTCATGGTCCAAATAATAATCCACTCCATTCTCATGGGCGTTCTCCGCCAGAGCGATGGTGTAATTGAAGGGATCTACGATACCGCTGTTTGGGGAAAACATGGCGAACTTTCCCACCACCGCCGGTACCAGGCGATGCAGCTCTTTTTCGTCAATGATCACCAGCCCTTTTGAGCCGTTGTCCTCCCCCTGCTTTAAGGTACGCTTTAAGGTTTCCATGTCCTCTTCGGTGTTTCCCACCAGCACCTTGCCGCAGCGTATGAAACGGAAATCCAGCTCCTTTGAGAGCTGATCCATCATTTGGTTCCCCTCCACGCAGAGTCTTGCTTTCAGGCTGCCCCGGTCGTAGGCAAAGCCGCCGTGAACAACGCCGGAATTGCGCCCGCTTGTCTCATAGCAGACGTCCAGATTCTTTTCCAGTACCCCGATTTTCAGCCGGTACCGCGACATCTCCCTGGCAATGGCGCTTCCCACTACGCCGCCGCCGATAATCAGTACATCGTATGGCTGTTTCATCATTTCCCTCCTCGTATGGTCTAAATTCCTGCTTTCTCTCAAAATTCATCCCATGAATATAGTTTATTTTTACCATAGTTTTCACTTTAAGTCAAGGTCAATCGATGTTTTCTCGCATATTCATCCCATGCATTTTGTTTCGGATTTTCCTTGACATCTTTCGGGAAAGGAATCAAAATAAGAAGCAGCAAACAGAATTTGGAGGCGAGTCGCGAATATGCCCAAACAGCACATTTTTGTCAACGGCAGAATCTTTACATCCAGCCGTTCCCACCCTTACGCCGAGGCTATGATTGTGGAAAATGGCAATATTTCCTGGATTGGAGCCCAGAAGGATCTTCCAAGCCTTTCCTGTCCGACAACGGATTTAAAAGGAAGGCGGATCATTCCCGGCTTTGCGGACGTCCATATGCATCCAGTTCTTCTAGCAGACTGCCGCAAAAAAATCACGGTCATGCCGCCGGACATTGTTTCCATACAGGATCTCATCCAGGCCGTCCGCAGACGCAGAAAAGGCCAGCAGGCCGGAGAATGGATTGAAGGATGGGGGTACGATGAAGAAGGGCTTTTGGAGAAGCGGGCCCCGAACCGCTATGACCTGGATCAGGGCAGCGAAGATTCTCCTGTCATAATCATGCGCACCTGCGCTCACATCTGCAGCGTCAACAGCGCCGCACTGGCCCTGGCCGGCATTGACCGGGATACCCCGGATCCCCCTGGCGGCCAGATCGACCGGGACGAAAAAGGGAATCCCACCGGAATTTTAAGGGAAAACGCCCGCAATCTGGTTACAGACCTGATTCCCCCTGTTTCCATGGAAAAACAGGTGCAAAATCTTCTGGAGCTGGGAGAGATTTTAACCAGCCAGGGAATCACCGCTGTCTGCGATATGGGGATTCTTGGGCCCGGTGACAATTTCCCCATTTTTGAGGCTGCCGCCGCAAAAGGCTTCCGGCAGAAAACCGGCGTTTACCGCATGTGGGATTTCTTTGCGGATAATCCCTCCTTCTCCATCCCGCCAGAGATGCTGGACCGGGAACGTCAGATTTTCGCCGCAGGGATTAAACTCATCGGCGACGGCAGCGTCTCCGGGCGCACCGCCTGGATGGAGCGTCCCTACCTTGGCTTTAAAACAGAAGCTGGCTTTCCGGTCTGCAGCGATGAGCTGCTGGAATCCGCCATCCGCTTTTGCAAGAAAAATCACTGCCAGCTTTCCATGCATGCCATGGGAGGACGGGCCATTGAGCGGATTGTAAACCGGGCCAGCCGTGAATTTTCCTGGACGGGCGGCGGGATTCCCTATGTGCGGGTGGAGCATGTGACCGAGCCTTCTACGCAAAGCATCCAACGGGCGGCGGCCCATGGAATCTCCTTTGTAACCCAGCCCATTTTCCCCTACGCGGAAATCGCCAGCTACCTGAAAAATCTGGGCAGCGGGCGGGTCAAAGAATGCTATCCCATCCGCCGCCTGCTGGAAATGGGCAGCAACCTGGGCTTTTCCACCGACGCCCCAGCCACCTTCTGGGCCACCCCCTCCGATCCCTTCCCGGGTCTGAAGTTCGCAGTAACCCGCAGGGCCGCCGACGGAACCGACTGCGGGAGAGATCAGGCTGTTTCCATTCAAACCGCCCTCTATCTCTATACGAGGGGAGCCTGCCTGGCCGCCGGGATTCCCCGCTGCGGCATGCTGTCCCCCGGATACCGGGCTGATTTCGCCGCCCTTAGCGAGGACATATTAAAAACCCCGCCGGAGCAGATTGACCGGGTCAGGGTGACCGGAACCTGGATCGGCGGGGAACTGGCATACGGCCAGGAGGACTGACTCTCAGAGTCCTGTTTCCTCCTGCTCCTCCTCCATATAGCGGTTTCGATTGTACATAAGATGATAAGTCATGGCCTCCTGGGCATCGGTTCCCCGCTTTTCTTTTATGGCCTGAAAGATGGCGCGGTGGGAGGCCAGCGTCTGCACATATTCCGTCTCACGGACTGTGCTGGCAAAGATCCGTACCCCTTCCGTAATCACCGGCACCAGGTTGGACATCACCGTGTTGTGGGTGCAGGCGGCAATCTGGGCATGGAACTGGGAATCCTTCTGGGAATAGTCCTCCCGGCGGGCGATCAGCTCCTCCACCTCCAGCAGGATCTCTTCCAGCTTCCGAAGATCCTCCTCGCTGGCGTTCTGAGCGGCCAGGGCGGCGATGGGGGGCTCCAGCATCACCCGGATCTGGAGAAGATCCTGGGTCAGCTTGCGCCGGTCCTCCATCATGGAAAATCCCAGGGGATCGTCGG
>CALWQV010000024.1 GCA_944383785.1 uncultured Enterocloster sp.
ATTTTCAATAATGGAAAGATACTCCGGTGTATTCATTAGCAAACGCCTCGCCTCGCTTTCTCGCAGTTGATATAATTTTCTAGTACGCACATTATATCACTTCTCTGCTCCCAAGTGAACAAAAATCGCGCGTTCAAATAACATTGACTTACAACCTCCGCTTTGCCATAATAAATAGTAACAGTTCAGGACGGCAGGAAAACAGGGGCAAAAACAGGCGTTAAGCTTGCTTATAAGCATGCTTTTGCCCCTGTTTTCATATCGGATGGACATCCGATACTTCTTGTCCGGCTTTAGCCGGGCAAGAAGATGTGCCGTCCTGAACCGCTACACGAAACACATGGGAATACAAAAGGAGAATCGTTCCAGATGAAAAGACATGTTTTATTTGAGCTGCTGCTGACCTTTATGAAAATCGGCCTCTTCACCTTCGGAGGGGGATACGCCATGATTCCCATGATTGAGGGAATCTGTGTAGAAGAAAAAAAATGGATTACATCCGATGAGATGCTGAATATCACCGTCATTGCCGAGTCCACCCCCGGCCCCATCGCCATCAACTGCGCCACCTTCGTGGGCTATCAGCAGGCCGGATTTGCGGGCGCTCTGGCCGCTACCCTGGGAATTGTACTGCCTTCTTTTGCCGTTATATACGCCATCTCCCTCTGCCTTGACAATTTTCTGGAAATTATCGTCATCGCCAATGCCTTCCGGGGGATTAAGGCCGCAGTGGGCCTTCTGATCATCGATGCCGCCATTAAAATGATCCGTAAAATGAAGAAAAAAAGGCTTTCCTCCGTCATCATAGCCGCCTCCTGCGGCGCGATGCTGCTGATCAATTTGTTGGACTGGAAAATTTCCTCCATCAGCCTGATGCTGGCGGCAGCGGCGGCGGGCCTGGCCGCTTTAGCTCTTACTTCCCGTCCGGTACAGAAAGGCGGTGAGACCTCATGATCTACCCCAACCTGCTCCTTGGCTTTCTGCGGGTGGGCTGCTTCTCCTTTGGCGGCGCTTACGGGGCAATCCCCCTCATCCGCGATATCGTTCTCTCCTACGGATGGCTGTCCGATGAAGAATTAACCTATATGATCGCGGTCAGTGAAAGTACGCCCGGGCCGATTATGGTCAATCTTGCCACCTACATCGGCAGCAGCCAGGCCGGTCTTTCCGGGGCTGTTCTGGCGACTCTGGCCGTTGTGCTCCCTTCCTTTCTGGTGATCCTGCTGATTACCGCAGTCCTTAAAACTCTGCTAAAAAACCGGTATCTGCAGGCGGCGCTGGGCGCGGTGAAGCCCTGTATGGCGGGAATCATTCTTGCCACCGGCCTGTATATGACCCTCGGCAACTGTTTTTCTTTATCCGGGGCCGCAGCCGTCCACTGGCGGGATGTTTTGATCACCGTCCTGCTGGCCGCTGTTCTGATCATGGGAAAATCCTTGCTCCCCAGGCCCGTTTCCCCTGTGAAACTGATTCTGGCCGCGGCGTTTTTGGGCATGGTGGTATATGGCATATAGGAGGAAACCGATTTGCGATCAGTCCCCCTCCTTCAGCTGCTTAAACCCGTATCCCAGCACCTCGCTGGCCTCCGCAGCCATCAAAAATGCCCGTGGATCTCCATCAGAGACGATCCGTCTCAGCTTTTGGAACTGAGACTTACGCACCGTACACAGAAGGACGCTGGTGTCCTTTCCGCTGTAAGCGCCGGTGGCGTCGATGATGGTCGCGCTCCGGTCCAGATCCCGGATAATGCGCTCCGCGATCTCTTTTGGCTTTCTGGTTACGATGGTTGCCATCGTGCTGGCCTCGCCGCCGTAAATCACGCTGTCCACCACCTTGGTGGTCGCAAAAAGGTTAATCAGGCCGAAAAGGGCGGCGTCAATATTTCCAAATACGAAAATAGAAATCACCAGCACCACTCCGTCCACCGCCATCAGGGCCCGGCCGATGGACATCTGGGGACGCTTTTTCTGCAGCACGTAGCCTAAGATATCGGTTCCTCCTGTGGACATGCCCCCCATAAAGATCAGCCCCATGCCTGCTCCTACCAGGATTCCGCCGTACAGGCAGCACAAAAGGCGCTCTCCCGTATACACCGGGCAGACCGGCGCTACGATAAAATCCAGCACAAAGGAGCTGACCGTGGTAGCCACCGCCGTGGTTATGGCAAACCTGCGGCTTAAGTAAAACCAGGCCAGCGCCAGAAGGGGAATATTGATCACCATGGTCAGCATACCGATGGGAAGATCCGCGTAATGGTTCACCATCAGGGCGACGCCGATGGCGCCTCCCGGCGCGATCTGGGCCGGCTCCACAAAGGCATGAGTGCCGATTCCGTAGATCAGGGAACCGATCAGCAGAAGCAGTCCGTTTTTACCTTCTTGTTTCAACAGCGTTTTCATTTCATTCCTCCTCAAAAACCGCCCGGCAGGCCCTTGAAGGATCCACCGGACGGATTCTGTTATATTTTTATATTTTTGGATTAGATATATTGGGCCATCTCAGCCTTTCTCTGGGCGAAGTCTTCCTTGATCTCCTTCATCTTACCCGGGTCCGCCAGAATATCCAGGCAGGTTCCCGCCAGGATCTCGGCGCTTAAGGTCACAGCCTGATGAGCGGCTTCGGTCTTGCCCGCATCCAGGTATACCTGGGAATGGGCGGAAGAACCGGAAGGCACGAAGGCCAGACGGATGCAGGAGCCGGGAACATCGAACATTACATTTCCAAAGTCCGTAGAACCGGTCTTCTGTCTTGGGGGCGCAAGCTTTGGAGCTTCAAAGGCTTTCGCATTCTCCATAATCAGGTCGTTTAACTTCAGGCAGGGAATCTTTGCCCGGTAGGTGGGATCCTGGTCAATGGTATAGGTGGTTTCCGTAATCAGGGCCGCTCCCTCCAGGATCTTCTTAAAACGCTCCACTACCTGCCCTAAGTAGCTGGTATTGTAGGAGCGAAGGGTATACTCCGCGGTAGCCTTTTCGGGAACTACATTTGGCGGGCCGCCTGCATCCAGAACCGTATAGTGCATTCTGGTATCCTCCAGCACATGCTCCCGCAGAAGCTCGATGCCGTGGAAAGAAATCAGGATCGCGTCCAGGGCGCTTCTGCCCTTCTCCGGGGACATGGCCGCATGGGCGGATTTTCCGTGGAAGGTCACCCGGAAATTCTGAAGAGCCATGGTCTTTACGTCCACGCAGGTATCCGGCGCGCCGTGCATCATAAGGGCAATGTCAATGTCCTTGAAGCAGCCGTTTTCCTGCATGATGATCTTTCCGCCGATGCTCTCCTCCGCCGGGGTGCCGTAAACCACGATCTTATAGGGCTTATCCCCCGCCAGCTCCTTGATGCACAGGGCGGCTCCGATAATAGCGGGCCCCTGCATGTGGTGGCCGCAGCCATGTCCCATGGACAGAGCATCGTATTCCGCCAGCAGTCCAAAGGAGGGGCCGCCATTTCCCTGCTCATACACCGCGCGGAAGGAAGTCTCCATACCGCCTACGCCGCACTCCACCTGAAAGCCATTTTCCTTCAGGCAGTCCACCAAAAGCTTTGAGGACTGATACTCTTTGCAGCTGAGCTCCGCCAGATCATAAATCTCATCGGACATTGCCACCAGCTTAGGGCCAATCCCATCTATAAACTGTTTAATCTTCTCCTTCATATTGTTTCCCCTTTACTTAAAACCCAATTTAATACCCAACCGCTACGGCCAGCACCATCATCACAGCGCCCAGCGCCGTCCAGATCAAGAACAGCGGGAACATGAATTTCACCCATCTCGCATAGGGGATCTTGGATACGGCCAAAGCTCCCAGCAGGCTGGAGGTGGTAGGCAACATCAGGTTGGAGAAACCGTCGCCCATCTGGTAGGCAAGAACCAGGGCCTGGCGGCTCAGCCCGATCAGGTCGGCTACCGGAGCCATCAGCGGGATGGTAACGGCGGCCATTCCGGAACCAGATGTAATTACGAAGCTTACGCCCGTCTGGGCCAGGAAGAATCCGATGCTCTGTACAGCAGCGGGCAGAGCGTTAACCGCGATGGATACGGCGTTGGCGATGGTATCGATCACCATAGCGTTTTCCAGGGTCAGCATGATAGCTCTGGCAAAGCCCAGGGTCAGGGCCATAGTGATTCCGATGGGCACGAAGATGGCAACCTCGTTGGACATTCCCATGGTGGTGCCAAATACCGCAAACAGCGCCAGGAAAATGGGCACCACGAATATCTCTTTTCCTCTCAGCTTACGGCCCACAGTCCTGCACAAGGCCAATATGGCGCCGCTGGCGTTTACCAGCTCAAAGGATCCTCCGATAATCAGCAAAAACGCGATTACATCCGCCGCATCCAGGATTCCATCGTACATCAGCATCGGCATATGCAGGGGATTAGCCGGGTTGGTTCCCGTTGAAACATAGCTTCCCGCCTGCACCAGCGTTTCCCCTGAAACCGGATCCTCATACCGTGTAAATTCGCCGGCAGGGATAATGTAGGTCGCCGCTGTCGCCAGGAAAATCAAAATTACAATGATCACTAGTGTATGGGGCGTGCCTTTTTTCTTTTTGCTTCCATAATCATTCTACCTCCTTAGTGTGTTTCAAGTTTCGTTTCTTCCTACCCTCCTTTTCTGCAAATTAGCTAGAACTGATTATAGGATGATTTTCATAAAGCGTTACGCCATATTTTGAATCATTTTTAGTATTTTAACGTCTTTTTTTGCCGTTTTTCCCAAGCCCATTGCAGCATTTTTCATGGATTCTCCCTGGGTTTTTCCCGGAAAATTTTTCGTTGACAGTCTTTTAAATACAAAAAAATTTGTCCGTAATGTCTATTCGTTTTTTACACGTTTGTCAACTCATTCTGCCAACTCACTTGGCAGATTCGCTTCTCCCAGCAGCACGTCATTTTTCTCATACCGGATCAGCCCGTCCTTCTGCATCTTGGAAAGCTCGTTGCACATGGCGCTTCGATCCACCCCTAGATAATCCGCCAGCTGCTGCCGGTTATAGGGAATCCGAAAGGAATAGCTGCCGGCACGTTTCGCGCACTCGGAAAAATAGGACAAAAGCCGGCCTCGGATGGACTTGGAGCTGGTGTGCAGAATCCGTCCGGACAACTGTAGATTTTTCGCGGCGCATACGGCCAGCAGATTCCGGACAAGCTTTGTATGGAAGGGGCAGGCGCTGGTGCAGGTGGTCAGCACCTTTCCTACGTTTAACAGCAGCAGATCCGTCTTTTCCATAGCGGACACGCAGACCTGAAGGGGCTCTCCCGGTATGCAGGCGTAAGCCTCCCCAAAAACGGCGCCCGGGGCGGCGCTGCCTAAAATCGCCCGGTTTCCCCAGATGTCGCTGTGCTCGACCATCACCCTTCCCGACAGCACCACGCCCAGAAATTGAGTCGGCTCCCCTTCCGGAAAAATCACCTCGCCCTTTTCATAGGTCTTTTCAAAGGCCCCCAGGCAATGGAGAAGAGAATCGATTTCCGATTCCCCAATTCCCCGGAACAGCTGGGTATTGGATAGCAAAAATTTCATAAAAAAACGCCCCTTTTGTTGTTGTAACAACAGACTTTCATCAAAAATTATAGTATACTGTGGTCACAACAGTCAAGGTACACCCGTCACGGGATGAAAGGAGAAATCGGAATGATTCGAAGAATTATAGAAATTGATCAGGAAAAATGCAACGGCTGCGGAGCCTGCGCCACAGCCTGCCACGAAGGCGCCATCGGTATGGTAGATGGAAAAGCCACGCTTCTGCGGGACGATTACTGCGATGGGCTGGGAGACTGCCTTCCTGCCTGCCCCACCGGAGCCATCACCTTTGTGGAGCGGGAGGCGGCGGCCTACGATGAGCAGGCCGTTCTGGCAAATAAGGGACAGCAAAAAAATGTCCCCCTTGTCTCTGCCCCTGCCTCATCCGCAGCCTCAGCCGCCGCCTCCCAGCTGGCCCAGTGGCCCTGCCAGATCAAGCTGGTTCCCGTAAACGCGCCCTATTTTAAGGATGCGAAGCTTTTAATCGCCGCCGACTGCACCGCCTTCGCCTATGGCGCATTTCACCAGGAGTTTATGAAGGGGAAAATTACGCTCATCGGATGTCCCAAGCTGGATTCGGTCGACTACAGCGAAAAGCTGACCGAGATCATCCGGAACAACGAGATCAAAAGCGTTACCATCCTGCGCATGGAGGTTCCGTGCTGCGGCGGCCTGGAAAACGCGGCGAAAAAAGCCATCCAGGCCAGCGGGAAATTCCTTCCCTGGCAGGTGGTCACGATTTCCATTGACGGCAAAATTTTAGACCGCTAAAACCGTATTATATGAAAGGAAAAACAACGATGGAAAAACAAATGTTTTGTTTTCAGTGTGAACAGACAGCCGGGTGCTCCGGCTGCACAGGAAAGTCCGGAGTCTGCGGAAAATCCGCCTCCGTGGCAAAGCTTCAGGATCAGCTGACCGGCGCTCTCATCGGCCTGGCCCGGGCCTGCGAAGATCCCTCCCTTCCCACAGAAAGCACTTACCGGATTCTGATCGAAGGGCTTTTTACCACCATCACCAACGTAAATTTCAACGAGGAAACAGTCCGCGGCTTGATCCAAAAGGTTCATGAAGAAAAAGAACGGCTGGTTCCGGACTGCGCGTCCTGCGGCTCTCCCTGCGGCAAAACCGACGACTATGACCTTTCCCTGGTATGGAATGCGGATGAGGATACCCGCAGCCTGAAATCCCTGATCCTCTTTGGCATCCGCGGTGTAGCGGCCTACGCCTACCATGCCATGGTTTTAGGCTATACTGACCAGAAGCTGAATCAATTTATCTGCAAAGCCCTCTTTGCTGTTGGAGAAGACTGGGGTCTGGAGGAGCTTCTGCCTGTTGTGATGGAGGTTGGAAAATACAACCTTTCCTGCATGGAGCTCTTAGACCGGGCCAATACGGAAACCTTCGGGAATCCCGTTCCCACCCAGGTTCCCTTAAAGGTAGAGAAAGGGCCGTTCATCGTCATTACCGGCCATGACCTGCTGGATTTAAAGCTTCTCCTAGAGCAGACAGAGGGCAAGGGGATCAACATCTACACCCACGGCGAGATGCTCCCGGCCCACGGCTATCCGGAGCTAAAAAAATACGCCCATCTAAAGGGCAACTTTGGCACTGCCTGGCAGAACCAGCAGAAAGAGTTCGCGGACATCCCCGCCCCCGTCCTCTTTACCACAAACTGCCTGATGCCGCCCCGTCCAATCTACGCCGACCGGGTCTTCACCACTGAGGTAGTCTCCTACCCGGAGCTGGTTCATATCGAGGCCGAAATCAGTACAGACGGCAGGCTTTACAAGGACTTTACCCCTGTCATCCAAAAAGCCCTTGAGCTGGGCGGCTACCCGGAGGACCGGCAGTTTGCCGGCATAAACGGCGGAACATCCGTTACCACCGGCTATGGCCATCAGGTGGTTTTAAGCGTAGCCGACAAGGTTGTTGAGGCCGTCAAATCCGGAGCGATCCGCCATTTCTTCCTGGTAGGAGGCTGCGACGGCGCAAGGCCTGGGCGTAATTACTACACAGAATTTGTAAAGCGGACACCTCCGGACACGGTGATCCTCACTCTGGCCTGCGGCAAATACCGCTTTAACGACCTGGATCTTGGAACCGTTGCCGGGCTTCCCCGCCTGATGGATATCGGCCAATGCAATGATGCCTACAGCGCTATCAAGATCGCTCTGGCCCTGGCGGATGCCTTTCACTGCGAAGTGGACGACCTGCCTCTCTCCATGGTGCTTTCCTGGTATGAGCAGAAGGCTGTCTGCATCCTGCTGACCCTGCTCGATCTGGGGATCAAAAATATCAAGCTGGGGCCGACGCTACCTGCGTTTATCTCCCCTAACGTGCTGAGCTACCTGGCGGAACATTTTAACATCGGGCCTATTACGACGCCGGAAAAGGATCTGAAGGAACTACTGTAAGGTTCACTTTTCACAGTGCAAAAAAGAAAGGAAACCTCTTCCAAAACATTCTGCCCCGGAAGCCGGTTTCCTTTTTTGTGGTTCTATCTTATTGGCAGCTCCCCTGAATAAATGCCTGGATCTCATCCTGGTGCATGCCGGTTAGGAGGCCGTAAGGCCTTCCGTAATTTGCTTAAAAAAATCTGCGCTCCAAATATTTAACAAGGATGTATCATGAATAAATGGTTCCACATCGCGTTTGGCTTGAGCAATATCGATAGAGTCAAAACGATTGTACAACATTTTTTTAATCTCCGGCAAAGTACATTGCGCGTTCTCTTCGATAAACCCAGATTGAATTAAGCGTTCCCGAAGATGTTTCTGATTAACCGATATCCCCCGGGACAAATAAAAAACATAATCATACAGATCTCTGCCCTTAATTCTGCTTTGCCATGCGCGGCAGATAACGGCATGAATTTTTCCCGCGAACAAAGACGGCATATCATATATTTTGACCTCATATGGAGCGGGAAGCAATCTGTATTTGTGTTCAAAAGCCGCATAAGCCGGGGGATTTATATCCACTTCAAACTTTATTTTTACAACTTCATTGCGCGCTACACTGCCTGCTGTCTGGGCATCGTCATAAAACAAAAGCAGATGCTCCTTCGTGTTACCTTTCAGAAATGCGGAGCGGATATGGCTTTCTCTTGTTTTTTCCTTTTCCACAATGGCAACATTCAGTCCAAATGCCTTTACTTCCTTTTCCAGTACAGGAAAATACGAGGCCAGCTCGAAAGAGGCATCCGCTGTTTCCAGCGAAAAGTCCAAATCCTCTGAAAACCGATCAAGTCCGTAAAAGATTCTCAATGCAGTTCCCCCATAAAAGGCCGCTTTCTGAAAAAATCCTGCCCTGGACAGACCGCACAAAACAATCTCCTGCATAATTTCCTTCATGGCATTTTTCTGATCATATATATTGCCTATATTATAGTTTCTTAGCATCTGTTCAATGGCTGTATTCATTTTGTCTCCTTCGCAAAAGCGCTGCCAGCTTTTTAATGTTTGTTGCATGATACCGGGGAGATAGAAACTGAATTTTTTCTAAATTCAGTTTCCAAAGCTCAGATTCTTCAATCCGAAGATCTTCGCTCAGCAAAGCGGCCAGTTCTCTGGTATTCTTTACCGGAGGCATAGCATAGAGCTGATCGCAAATTGCTTTTTCTGGTTCCGCAATCCGATAAAAATACTCCCCTTCCTGAACCAGCCGGATTTCCAGGGGAAATGCCTCAGATGGTACGTCCCGGTACAGAAAGGTACCGAAAATCGTTTCGTACTTTTTCTTTTTCTTTTTTTCGAATGTCGCACAGGTAACCGTATAAACCGCTTCCGGAATCATACCATAATAGCTGAGAGCATACTCAAAAGAAATGTAGGACGGACCGTAAATACTACCCGCCAGCAAATATGCAGGCACATTCCGATCTGTTTCGTACACCCCTCTTGTCACCGGAAAACATTGCCCCTGCTTAACCATACGGGACAGCTTTGCCTTAGGATTCGCATAGTCTCTCAGTTCCTCAAGGAGCATATTGGTTGTTTTTATCATATTTTCACCTCTTAGTATTATTTTATGAGACTATCAGGTGAAAATCAAGTGTTTTAATTCAATTAATCAAATTCAGCCGTGACGCACAGCCTTACAAAATCCCCTCCAGCTCCCTCAAATCCCGAATCTCATAATCCGGCCGGATGTCCTCCCTTCCGGGAAGCCCCGCCGGATTGTACCAGCAGGTATCCGTCCCCGCCTGGTTTCCCCCCAGGATATCGGAGCTTAATGAATCCCCCACCAAAATCATCTCCTGAGGAAGGATTCCCGGCATCCGCCGGAAACAGTAATCAAAATACTCCTTCCTGGGCTTCTGGCTTCCTGCATCCTCGGACACGAAAATATCCTTCATAAACCGGTCCAGCCCCGAAGCCGCCAGCCGCTTATACTGGGTGGAAGACGTTCCGTTTGTCACCACATAAAGGTCATACCGCTTTGCAAGGTAAGCGCAGACCTCCGGCGCTCCGTCGATCAGGATAGCGGAAGCGTCCAGCTGGCGGCGGTAAAGAGCCTCCGCCTCTGCCCCGTCCACCATTTTCCCCAGACGGCCAAAGAAATCCACAAACCGCTGGCACACCAGCTTTTCCTTCGTCACCTCTCCCCGCTCAAAGGCGGCCCAGGCCCGATCGTTGATCTCATGGTAAAGCCTCAGCCGCTCCTTCGTAGGCTCAAACCCATAGGCCTTTAACACAACCTTCATACCCTCCGCTTCCGCCTGGTTAAAGTCCAGAAGCGTGCCGTCTACATCCAAAAGAACCGCCCGGTATTTCTTCTCTGACGGCTTCTTTGCGAGGCTCATGTACAAAAGGGGATAAGGATTCCCCTGCTCATCAAGCTCCGTCCTTTTATAAACCTGAAAGCCCATATGTTCATAAAACCCTTTCGCCTGAGGATTCTGCTCGTTTACGGCCAGACGCTTAAGGCCATAGTTTTCAATCCCGTATTGGAGCAGGCGTTTTCCCAGCCCTTTTCCTCTCTCCTGCGGGGCGATGAACAGCATTTCCAGGGAACCGTCCTCGACTCCCATAAAGGCCACAGGGCGTCCGTCCCCGTCCTCGGCGATTACCAAATGGGCAATACTATCCAGGGCCTGAGGGACGTATTCTTTAATATGATTGATTTCGTCCTCCGACAAAAACAGATGGGTGGCCCTTACGGAGCCTTCCCATACTTCCAACAGCTGACGGATCAGATCCGGCGTCCTCATCTTTACTTCTGTGATTTTCATAAAGCCCTCCCAATCTCCATGATCCGATCCCGGTAATCCTTGGATTCCTCCATCGCCTTCAGCCTGGAAATCACCGTAAAATCGTCCCAGCAGTGCATGGGGAATACCCTGGCGGCGCCCACCATTTTCATAAAATCGTCCATTCCCCGGTAAAAATCCTTGCCCTGCCTGGGATCAAGGGGCACAAAAGCCACATCGATTTTCTCGTTCTTCATGGCTTCCAGCTGGCGGCGGTAGTTTACCTCCATATTCCGGTTCCAGTCCTTAGGCTCCCCCTCCCACTGCCAGTTGTTTAAATCTCCGGCATGGTAAATGACGCCCTCCGGACTGCGGATCAGGAAAGCCACCCCCTCGTCCGTGGATTTAAAGGTTCTCACCGAGATGCCGGAAAGCCAGGGCAGTGAAAATTCCTGTCCCGGCCCAGCAAAGAGAATCCGCTCCCGAAGTCCGGACGGCGTCCGCTTCTCCCAGATATCATCGGAAAGCACATAATATACATCCTGACGTTCTTTCGCGAAATCAAAAATTACCGGGGAAAAATGATCTCCATGGCGGTGGCTGGCAAAGATGACAGCCGGTTTCCCCTCCGGCAGCTTCACATCGCCCTGAAAATAATCAAACAGCAGCGACAGCTGCTTAAGCTCCACTAAAAATGAGCTGTGATGAATGTAGCTGATCCTCATTTACCCTTCCCCTTTCAACTCCTTAAACCCAAATCCCAGCACCTCGCTGGTTTCCGTAGCCATCATAAATGCCTCCGGGTCCGCCTCGTAGATAATCCGTTTCAGCCTGGGGAACTGGGACTTGCGTACCGTACAAAGGAGAAGGGTGGTATCCTCCTTGCTGTATGCCCCCTGGGCCTTCAGCAGGGTAGCACTGCGGTCCAGATCCACGATCACCCGATGGGCGATTTCCTCCGGCTTCTTGGTCACCACCGTAGCCATGGTGCTGACCTCGCCGCCGTAGATGATGCTGTCGATCACCTTTGTCTGGGCAAAAAGAGTCACCAGGCCAAAGAGGGCCGCGTCCACATTTCCGAATACAAAAATGGAGATTACTAATACTACTCCGTCCACCAAAAGCAGGGCCCGACCGATGGACATCTGAGGCCGTTTCTTCTGCAGCAGATATCCCAGAATATCGGAGCCGCCGGTGGTGGTTCCGGCCAGGAAAATCAGAGCCATCCCCACGCCGATCACCACGCCTCCGTAAAGACTGCACAAAAAGCGGTCCCCAATATAGATGGGGCAGACCGGAGCAACCAGAATATCCAGCACCGCTGAACAGATGGCTGTGGTGATAGCTGTGGTTATCGCAAACCGGCGGCTTAGATAGAACCAGGCCAGAATCAGCAGCGGGATGTTCGTCGCCATGGTCAGCATACCGATGGGCAGCTCCGTCAGATGGTTGATCAGAAGGGCCACACCGATAGCGCCTCCCGGGGCCACCTGGGCGGGCTCCACAAAGGCGTGAGTGCCGATATCATAGATCAAAATTCCCACCGCCAGCAGTACCAAATTCTTTCCTTCCTGTTTCAGCAGCGTTCTCAAGTCACTTTACCTCCTTAAAAGCCGCCCGACAGGCCAAAATACCGGTCCGCCGGGCGGGTAATGTTTCTGATTTATCCGAACTCTTTTCGGTTGCGGGCAAATTCCTCCTCAATCTGTGGAATCAGCGCCGGGTCCGCGATCAAATCCCAGGCTGTTCCCGCCAGGGCCTTGGCCCCGTAAATCACGCAATTGTGAGCGGCCTCCGTCTTTCCCGCCTGGATGTATTCCATAGAGTGGGAAGCTGTTCCGGAAGGCACGAACTGCACCCGCAGGCAGCAGCCCGGAAGCTTGTGCATCACATTTCCAAAGTCTGTGGAGCCGGTCTTCTCCCTGGGCGGCTTCAGATCCGGGATCCCCGCCTCTGCGGCGTTCTTCATTACCAGGTCGTTTAAGGCGAAAACCGGAACCTTGTTGTCCAAAGACTGGATTACCTTGATCTGAGCCTCCACGCCGGACATCATGGCAGCGCCGTTAATTATATTATAGAAGCGATCCTGCAAACTGTCCAGATAATCTCTTGAAAAAGAACGGAGGATAAATTTTCCCACCGCCCGGCCCGGCACCACATTGGCCGGTCCCGGAAGCTCCTTTACGGTATAATGCATCCGCACGTCCTCCCGCACATGCTCCCGCAAAAACTCCACTCCCTGAAAGGCTAAAAGCAGTGCGTCAAAGGCGCTTCTGCCCTGTTCCGGGGCAATGGCAGCATGGGCTTTCTTTCCCACATAGACTACTTCATATTCTGACATAGCGAGGCATTTTTTATCCGTGCAGGTATCAGGAGCGCCGTGCATCATCAGGGCTACATCAATGTCCTCAAAGCAGCCTGCCTTGATCATATTGACCTTGCCTCCAAATGTCTCCTCCGCCGGGGTGCCGTAGACCACCAGGTCGTAGGGAAGGCTTTTTAAAACCTCCTTCACCGCCAGGGCCGCTCCCAGGCAGGAAGGTCCCTGCATGTGGTGGCCGCAGCCGTGGCCCAAGTTCTCTAACGCGTCGTACTCGCAGAGAATGCCGATCCGGGGAATCCGTCCCTTGCCCCAGACTCCCTGGGGCCGGTTCTCGTAAACCCCGCGGAATGCGGTGGGCAGGCCGCCGCAGCCCATCTCCACGACAAAGCCATTTTCCTTTAAAAAATCAGTCAAAAGGGCCGCCGCCTGAACCTCATTTCCGTCTGTCTCCGGATGGTCAAAGATGAAATCCGCCATGCCGGTCAGCCGCTTTGCCATACGGTCAACAGCCTCGTACAGCTGCTTCTTCTGTTCCACTACTATTCTCTCTTCCATTTATAAACACGCCTCCTTTTTACATCGGCCCGTACTTCATCAGCTGGGCGATGATGACCATGATGCATCCTACAACGGTCCACATGGCGAAGCATTTCCACATAAAACGTACCCACCGGTCATAGGGGATATTAACCGCGCCCAGGATTCCCATCAGGGCGCCGGAGGTGGGAAGAATGTAGTTTACAAAGCCGTCGCCGAAGTTAAATGCCCGCACCAGGAACACGGCGGAATACTCCGGCAGATCCCATCCCAGGACAATGCTTCCGTAGATAATCACAATCAGTGAAACCACCAGGCAGCCGATGACCAGCCATTTTCTTAAATCCATGGTGCCGAAGTCTTCCAGGCTCACCTTGCCCGCCATCTCATTTTCCTTGTCCAGATCGTACATGGGGGATTTCTCCGGGTGCTTCTTCACCTTGTTGGCGTAGCGGATCAGGAAAATGTTGGTCACCACATAGAACACGCCGAAACAGACAAAGCGGTATCCGATTCCGGAGAAGGGAGGCAGCTCTGCGATCTGCTGGCTTACCAGGGTGGTGCTGGCATTTAAGGTGCCGGTGGAAAATCCGATTGCGCCGCCTAGGATGATGATGGCGGTTCCGGTTAAGGAGTCAAGGCCCAGGGCCAGGGAGAGCATCACCATCACCGGCGCGAAGGCGATAAACATATTCACCGCCTGGGTGGTGCAGATCAGGCCGAAAATCAGGGTTAAAATCGGAATAAAGATGGAAATTCTCCCGGAAAACTTCATGGCGACCTTGGCTACAATAGCCTGTAAGGCCCCGGACTTAGTCAGCATGTGGAAAGCGCCGCCGGAGAACAGGATAACCAGCAAGAGGTCAATGTTGTCCATAAAGGCGTTTACAATGTACATGGGAATCGACAGCGGGCTTACCGGCGTCCTTGGCACATAGGAGAACTGCTGAGGGGCGATTACTTCCACTCCCCTGGCGTCCTCAAAACGGACGTACTCGCCTGCGGGGATGATCCAGGTTAAGAGCACCGCTACCACGATGATCGCCAGGATGATCACAAAGGTATGGGGCATTTCAAACTTTCGCTTTTCCTTCATATACGTTTCATTCCTTTCTTCCTGCGCAGCCATCCTTGGAAGGCAGGGCCCGTGTCTTCTTGACTGCTGTTGATGAGTTTAGTATAATCCCCTTAGATTCATAAATCAAATTTAAAATAGTTGATATTTATATAGCCTAAGGCTATGATTTTTAGGAGGTATTCCATGGATTTAAGAGAACAGGAATATGTGGTCGCCCTTGCGGAGTACGGCAGCATCACCCGGGCGGCGGAGTCCCTTTTTATCTCCCAGCCTACTTTGAGCATCTTCCTCTCCCGGCTGGAAAAGCGCCTGGGAACGCCCCTTTTTGACAAAATCGGAAAAAAGCTGGTTCCCACCGTAGCCGGTGAGCTCTACGTGCGGAGAGCTAAGGAGCTTCTGATGATTCAGAGTCAGTTTCAGGGGGAGCTCTCCGATTTGATCTCTGGCTCCTATGGCCGCCTGCGCCTTGGCATCCACAGCCGCAGAAGCTCCCATCTTCTCCCCAAGGTCATGGCCCAGTTCCGCGCCCAATATCCCAATGTGGAGCTGTCCATCCTGGAAACCAGCAGTTCCAACATGGAACTGAAGCTTTTGGAGGGAACATTGGACCTGATTCTCTCCAACCGTTTTTTGCAGGAAGATAAGCTCTCCATCTTCCCCATTTACCAGGATACCCTGGTGGTGGCGCTGGCTCCTTCCCACCCAGCCTGCAAAAAAACTGTCCTTCTGCCGGGCCATACCAGACGCTGGCTGGATCTCAGGGAGCTGCGGAACGAGTTTTTCATTCTCCAGCAGCCCTATCAGGCTACCCGGCTTTTCGCTGACCAGGCCCTGCGCTACAGCGGCGTCACACCCCAGCGGGTTTTCTACATCGAAAACATGGAAACAGCCGCCCAGATGGCGGCTGAAGGGGTAGGCGCGGCCTTCACTATGGACAGCTACGCCAAATATTTCACTTATGAAAAGCCTGTCTACTTCTTTGAGGCCGGGGATCCGGACTTTTCTGTCCAGATCGCCTTAGCCCACCGGAAGGAGGCCCATATTCCAAAATACATGGAGGTGTTTATCCGTCTGGTGCGGGAGAATTTTAACCGGTAGGCCTCAGGGAACAATCAGGCGAAATTCCCCGTATACAGCTGATAATACTTCCCTTTCGCGGCGATCAGCTCGTCGTGGCTTCCCCGCTCGATGATCCGTCCCTGCTCCATAACCATGATGCAGTCGGAGTTCTTCACCGTGGAAAGCCGATGGGCGATGACAAAGGTGGTGCGCCCCTTCATCAGGGCGTCCATACCCGCCTGAACCAGCTTCTCCGTCCTGGTATCGATGGAGGAAGTGGCCTCGTCCAGGATCAGAGCAGGCGGGTCCGCCACAGCGGCTCGGGCGATGGCCAAAAGCTGCCTCTGACCCTGGCTTAGGTTCGCTCCGTCCCCGGTGAGCATGGTATTGTAGCCATCCGGCAGGCGGCGGATAAAGCCGTCGGCGTTTGCCAGCCTGGCGGCGGCCCTGCACTCCTCATCCGTGGCGTCCAGCTTTCCGTAGCGGATGTTGTCCATCACCGTTCCCGTAAACAGGTGAGTGTCCTGAAGCACCATCCCTAAGGAGCGGCGCAGGTCGCCCTTTTTTATCTTATTGATGTTGATGCCATCGTAGCGGATTTTCCCGTCGGCAATGTCGTAGAACCGGTTGATCAGGTTGGTGATGGTGGTCTTGCCCGCTCCCGTGGCTCCTACAAAGGCAATCTTCTGGCCCGGCTTTGCCCACAGGCTGATATTATGAAGCACAATCTTCTCCGGCGTATATCCAAAATCCACATCGTCAAAGACCACGCCGCCTTCCAGCTTCTGGTAGGTCACCGTCCCCTCTGCCTTATGGGGATGCTTCCAAGCCCACAGATTGGTGCGGGTGGGGGATTCTGTCAGGTTTCCCTGGGCGTCCTCGGTGACATTTACCAGCTCCACATATCCCGTATCCGCCTCCGGCACCTGGTCCATCAGCTCAAAGACACGCCCGGCACCTGCCGCTGCATTGATGACAAAGTTGATCTGCTGGCTCACCTGGGTGATAGGATTGGTAAAATTCTTGTTTAATCCCACAAAGGTCACCACGGTTCCCACCGTCACCCCGGCCATGCCGTTGATGCCAAGAACCGCTCCGATCATGGCCACCAGGGCGTAGCTGATCCAGCCGATATTCGCGTTTACCGGCATCAGCAGGTTGGCGTAGCCGTTGGCCTTCTCAGCGCTGTTTCGCAGGGCATCGTTGACCTTGTGGAAATCCTCCATGGCCTTCTGCTCGTGACAGAAAACCTTCACTACCTTCTGGCCGTCCAGCATTTCCTCGATAAAGCCGTCTACCGCCCCTAGATCCCTCTGCTGGCGGACGTAGTATTTCCCTGACAGTCTGGAAAAATTGGAGGTGACCGTCAGCATCACCAGGGCGGTGAGAATGGAAATCACCGTCAGCGCCGAATTTAAAACCAGCATGGTAACCAGGGTAGCCGTCATGGTCATCAGGGCGTTAATCACCTGGGGAATACTCTGGCTGAGCATCTGCCGCAGGGTGTCCACATCGTTGGTGTACACGGACATAATATCGCCATGGGCGTGGGTGTCAAAATACCCGATGGGCAAGGCTTCCATCCGCTTAAACAGATCGTCCCTCAGCCTCAGCATCGTGCCCTGGCTGACATTAACCATAATCCGGTTGTAGGAAAATGCGGCGATAACGCCCACTCCCATGACGCAGGCCAGCTGAATCAGATCCGTCTTCAGGCCGCTAAAATCACTGCTCCCCTCCGCCAGCATGGGCAGGATGTACTCGTCCACCAGCTTTTGGGGAAAGGTGGCTCCGATTACCGTGGCCACCGCCCCGATGAGGATACAGGCAACCACCAGCATAAAGGGGTATTTATAATAATGAAGCATATACCGGACCACCCGCAGAACGGGCTTCATGGCCGCGGCTCTCTCTGTTTTGATCGTTTTATCACTCATATCCGTTTCCTCCTAATCTAAGCAGGCTGGTCAAAATCGCCGCTTCCTTCCAGCTGGGACTGGTAAATATCCTGGTAAATGGCGTTGTGGGCAAGCAGGTTCTCGTGGGTGTCAAAATCATCGATGCACCCGTTATCCAGCACCAGAATCCGGTCCGCCCCCTGAACGCTGGAAATGCGCTGGGCGATGATAATCTTGGTAGTTCCCGGAATCTCCCTCGCCATGGCAGCCCTGATTTTCGCATCTGTGGCGGTGTCCACGGCGCTGGTGGAATCGTCCAGAATCAGGATTTTCGGCTTCTTCAGCAATGCCCTGGCGATGCACAGACGCTGCTTCTGGCCGCCGGACACATTGGCTCCCCCTCTGGCGATCATGGTGTGGTAGCCATCAGGGAAACGGTCAATAAACTCGTCGGCGCAGGCCGCCTGGCAGGCCCTCACGCACTCTTCCTCGGTGGCGTCGGGATTGCCCCAGCGCAGATTGTCCAGGATGGTTCCGGAAAACAGGGTATTTTTCTGAAGCACTACGGAAACCTGATTTCTCAAAACCTCCGTATCATAGCTTCGCACATCCACTCCGCCTACGCAGACGGAGCCTTCGTCCACATCGTACAGACGGCAGATCAGGTTCACCAGGCTGCTTTTTCCGCTTCCCGTGCCGCCGATGACACCTACCGTCTCACCGCTTTTAATGTGCAGGTCAATCTCCGACAGGGCATTCTTTCCGCTTCCGTGCTTGTAGGAAAAATTCACATGGTTAAAATCGATTCTCCCGTCCGGTACTTCCGTCACCGGCTGTTCCGGATCCTGCAAATCCGGCTTCTCGTCCAGCACCTGGCTGATTCTCCTGATGCTTGCTAAGGACATGCTGATCATTACAACGATCATGGAGAGCATCATCAGGCTCATCAGCAGGGACATAATGTAGCTAAACAGGCTGGTCAGATCTCCGGTGGTCATATCCCCCGCCACAATAAACTTGGCCCCAAACCAGGACAGGGAAATGATGCAGAAGTAAACCGCCACCATCATGGCCGGGTTGTTGAAGGCCAGGAGCCCCTCCGCCTTCGTGGAAAGATCGTAGAGCATTTTGGAGGCTTTGGAAAACTTCTTGTTCTCGTAGTCCTCCCGCACAAAAGCCTTCACCACCCGGATGGCCGTCACATTTTCCTGGACGCTGGCGTTTAAATCATCATACCGGCGGAACACCTCCCGGAAAATCTTCAAAGTCACCATCATAATAGAGCCCAGCACCGCCACCAGAAACACAACGGCGATCAAGAACATGAGGCTCAGCCTGGGGCTGATGATCAGGCACATGGCGTAGCTGAACACCAGGTTCAGTGGCGCCCGCACCGCCACCCGAATCAGCATCATAAAGGCGTTCTGCACATTGGTAATATCGGTGGTCATGCGGGTTACCAGCCCAGGGACGCTGAATTTGTCAATGTTGGAAAAGGAAAAGGTCTGAATATTGGCGTAAATGGCTTCCCGCAGGTTGGCTCCCAGCCCGGCGGAAGCGCTGGCCGCGTTCCTTCCCGCCATGGCCCCGAAGCACAGGCTTAAAAATGCCATCAGCACCATCAGCGCCCCGTAGCGGTACACCACCGAAAGGCTGCTGACCTCCAGGCCCCGGTCAATGATGATGGCCGTCACAAAGGGCATCAAAATCTCCATCACTACCTCAAGGGCGGTGAAGCCGATACAGCGAAGGGTATTGCCCTTATATTGTTTTAACTGATTCCATATGTTCTTCACGTTCTAACATCCTCCTGTCTGTTTCGTACTGGGTTCCGTACCCGCTTCCGTCCGGTTGCTCCAGATGCTCCAAAAGCTTCCGGCCCAGACGCCAAAGCTGGAGCCTTTCCCGCTGGTTCAGGGCCGTATCCAGCTCCCGCTCCATCCGCCCGGCCTTTTCCAAAAGCTCTCTCTGCTCTGCCAGGAGCTTTTCGGTGGGGCAGACCCGCTTTCTGCGGACGTCTGACGGATTCTCCTGAACGCAAAGGTAGCCGCTCTCCCGCAGCCGCTTGATGAGAGGGGAAAGGGTTGATTTTGACAAACCGATTTCCCGCGACAGCTCCGTCAGGTAGGTTCCCTGGGGATGGCGTCTTAACAGGTAAACCAGGAAATAGACCTGGGTTCCCCTCATGTTCCGCTCCTTTAAGCGGAGCTCCAGCTGGGCCGTAAGCGTCCAGCTAATCCGTTTCAGCATCAAAAATAAATCCTCTGACCTTGGCATTTCTGCCATCTGGCGCACCTCCTTTCTCCAGTTCGTGCGCCATTGATAGAAACCGCAAATTGTTCTGGCGCGAACTGTTTGTGTGCGTACATCTTTTTACAGAGAAAGTTTACATCAGATTCGGGGAAATGTGAAATTGAAGATTTTCATAGACGATAAAATTCTTTTATTGATAGTGGGATTTTCTTGAGAATATGGTTTGAATTGGTTGTGATAGATAAACAGAATTTATTGTAATATTCTCTTTGGGGGACAGCTGGGAAGCCGCGGGATTACACGTCCGCGGCTTCATGCTCCAAAAACTATATCAACTTTCCTTTCCATATCTTACTTCGTCTACTAGCGCTTGTATATCATCTTCACTAAAGACTCCCATCTCCTCTGCCGCTCCTGTAAAAGCGGCCTGCGCTTTTCGAATCGCCTTGGCCGAAGCATTGCTCATTACAATCTGGCCATTTGCCGAAAGCTTTGCCAAATTCATAAAATCATCCTTTCTATTCTTGAGAACTAAAGAAAACTTGATTCTATTAATAGTATAGGCGATTTCATCGCAAAAGTAAACCTGACTTGTACAGTACTTTCTATTCCAAAAAAGTGTGACAATGCACCTGATTTCGGAATAGGAATCTTATTGATTTGAACCGATTTATATGATACTATAAAACAGAAAAACGTATTAAGTTGCAAAAATCTTTCCCAGAAAGGCCGCTGTATGGAAATTCGCAGAGATTTTTACTTGGATCAATTGATTAAAAGAAAGAGCAATGGACTCATTAAGGTCATTACCGGCATTCGCAGATGTGGAAAGTCCTATCTGATGAATCATATTTTCTATCGCCATTTGCTGGATTCGGGCGTCCCTGCCGACCATATTATTCGTTTTGCTTTTGACTCTGCTGACGACTTGTATCTGATTGGAGAAAGTCTCATCCAGACCCAAAAGGAAAAGCGCGGCATTGACCCGGAAAAATTCATGGCGTATATTCGTTCGAAAATTACCGCTGATGGCATGTACTACCTGCTTCTGGATGAAGTACAGCTGATGGACTGCTTTGAATCTGTGTTGAATGGTTATCTTCGCAAAGACAACATGGATGTTTTTGTAACCGGAAGCAACGCGAAGTTCCTGTCCAAAGATATTGTAACGGAGTTTGCCGGCCGTGGGGATGAAGTCCATATGTACCCGCTGAGTTTTGCGGAATTTATGACCGTTTATAATGGGGACCAATATATGGGACTGTCTGAATATATGCTTTACGGCGGCATCCCTCTTGTGGTTCTTCGGGATGACGCGAAAGCCAAGGCTTTGGCACTGCAAAATTTGTTCAGCGAAATATATATCAGGGACATTGTCCAGCGCAACCACATTCGGAATATTGGAGAACTGGAAGATCTGCTGAATATCCTTTCTTCCGCGATCGGTTCCCTGACAAACCCCGAAAAGCTAAAGAACACCTTTAAGACCGTTAAAAAGTCCAGGATTACTTCTAAGACGATTAAAAAATATCTGGATTGTTTTGAAGATTCCTTCTTAATCGAATCGGCGCAGAGATATGATATCAGAGGAAAGGCATATATTGAAACTCCTAAGAAATATTACTTTTCTGACCTTGGGCTCCGCAATGCCAGGATTAATTTCCGCCAGTTTGAGCAAACCCACTCTATGGAAAACGTAATTTACAATGAATTGCGCATGCGCGGATACAGCGTAGATGTGGGCGTCGTTACGACTGCGGAGAAAGGCCAGGACGGCAAGGTGAACCGGAAACAGCTGGAAGTCGATTTTGTATGCAATCTCGGTTCCTCCAGAACTTATATTCAGTCCGCATACTCGCTGCCCGATGAAGAGAAACGTACTCAAGAAATCAGGCCGTTCAGAAAGATCGGCGATTCCTTCAGAAAGCTTGTGATCACGAAAGACATTGTACGGCCCTATTACGATGATTATGGTATCCTGACCGTAAACATCTATGATTTCCTTCTTGACCCCCAGATTCTCGAGAAATAGTAGCAGGAGGCCCCCCGATGAACACCATGCAGCTGGAATGCTTTATCACCGTAGCAGAATATTTAAACTTTTCAAAGGCGGCGGAAGCTCTGAAAATGACCCAGCCTGCGGTCAGCCATCAAATCCGCTCTCTGGAAGAAGAGCTGGAGGTGAAGCTTTTTCTGCGCACCAGCAAAAGCGTCTCCCTGACCCAGGAGGGAATCTTATTTCTAGCCGACGCCCATCAGATTTTAAGAACCGCCCTCTCCGCCGGGAAACGGCTGCGGGACCACGCCCACTTCATCCCCTTTGACCTGGGATGCCGCAACCACATGGAAGCCAATCTCCTGCCCCCGGTTTTAAAACTGCTGTACCAGGAATTTCCCCTTCTCCGCCCCGCCATCCGCCTGATTCCCTTTTCCTCACTGCTGGATCTGGTGGAAAACGGGCAGCTGCAGGCGGCTTTGAGCATAAAAGAAGAGCAGAACCGAGCCTCCCTTTCCTTTCGGGAACTCTGTTCCGCTCCCATCTGCTGTATCTGCTCCCCGGAGCATCCCCTGGCCGCTTATGAGGTTTTAAAGAAAAAGCCCTTGTCGGGGAACCTGATCGCCTGCGCTCCCCGCCAGATTCCGGATGCGGTTCTCACCATCCAGAACAGTATCCTAGCAAACCTGCCCCCCGACCAGCGCATCTTTACGGAAAATATCGAAAGCGCCCTGATTCTGGCCAAAGCCGGGCTGGGCTATGTCGTCTATCCCGATATCCCCGGAGCCAGGGAACCGGGGCTTCGCTACATCCCGGTGGAATCCCTGCCGACAGTTTCCTTTGGCGTCTACTACCCCCAGGCAGAGGGACACCCGGTTTTGAAGCGGTTTCTAAAGATACTGGGAGAAGGGATGCCCGCCTCATCCTCTCCATAATTTTCTCCCCTTTCTGGAACACACCGCCGCCAGCACCGTCAGCACCGGAAGCAACAGGTTGTAGAACGCAAAAGGCGCGTAAGCGAAGGGAGACACCCCCAGCACCCCCGTAATAAACACGCCGCAGGTATTCCAGGGAATCAGGGACGAGGTAGCGGTTCCCGCCGCGGCCACCGTATAGGCCAGCTCCTTTCGCGGGACATTATGCTTATCATATTCGTCGCCAAAAAGGACTCCCGGTATGGAAATGGATATAAATTCCTCCGGCAAAAACACATTCACCAGAACGCTGGCCCCCACTGTAGCGGTAATCAGCCCGGCGAAGCTCTTCACATGCCTCATAATGGGGGACATCAGCGCCTCCATCTGCCCCGTATGCTCCATAATTCCCGAAAACATCATGGCGCAGAGTATCATGGAGATGGAATAGAGCATCGAATTTAAGCCGCCCGCCGTCAGCAAAGTGTCCAACAGCTCCACTCCCGTACTGCTCACATAGCCGTCCATGCAAATCTGGAAAATAGTTCCCAAAGAGGCCCCGCCCGCCACCATGGCCTGAAGAACGGCGCTTAAAATCCCCGCCACCAGGCTAGGGATAGCCGGAACGCGGAATATCATCAGACCCACCAGCAAAATTAACGGTAGAAACGAAAAAGGCGTAATGGCAAAATGTTCCGCCAAAACCTGCCGAAGCTCCTCGATCTCCCCCGAAATACCGCCGGTGGTATGGAATCCCAGTCCAATTACCAGGAATATAACCGCCGCTGCCCCCAGAGAAAGCAGAGGAAGATAAATTTTATGTTTTACATTTTCAAAAATATTCACGTTAGTAATAGCGGAAGCCAGATTGGAGGTGTCCGTTAAAGGCGAAATCCGGTCCCCCACATAGGAGCCTGAGACAATGGCCCCAGCCGCAATAGGCAGCGGGATTCCCATAATCTGAGCCAGCCCCGCCATCGCAAGCCCGATGGTGCCGATGGTTCCCCAGGAGCCCACCAGCATGGACAAAAGGGCGCACAGAAACATGGCGGATGGCAGGAAAAACGCCGGTGAAATCAACGCCAGCCCATAATATACCATGGCCGGAACCACGCCGTCCAAAATCCAGGTTCCGGTTAAAAGTCCGATGAGCAACAGGATGGTCAGGGAGGACAGGGAATTGTACATTCCCTTTACCATTCCCTCCTCAATCTCTTCCCACCGGTATCCGGACAGCAGTGCCGCCGCCCCAGCCAGGACAGCCCCAAAGAGCATGGGGATATGGGGAGCCGAATCGTAGACCACCACTCCCACTAACATCACCGCCGCCAGGGCCGCCATCACAAAGAGAGAACGAAAAAAGCCGGAACGATGTTCCTTCATCACAACACCTCCTAAGGCAGGGAACTGTTACAGAGAGCTTAAGAAAACCGAAAGCAAGATCACCCCGCAGCCCGCCCCCTTCTGAACCGTCAGTGTCTCCCCGCCTGTTAAAATCCCCATCACTACGCTGGTTAAGGGCTCAAAAAGCGTGGCGATGGCTCCGTTAACCGCCCCAATCCGCCCAACACCGTAAACCAGGCTGCGGTAAGCGCCTGCCGCTACGAAACCGGACAGCAGGGTCATAGCCAGGCTTGCCCCGTCCGGCGGCCAGGTAAACCTTCCGGTCACAGCCAGATACAGTCCCAGGCTCAGCCAGGAGCCAAGGCACATCCAGGCGCAGCGGACCGATAAAGGCTGTCCCTTAATCAAGGGGCAGTCGTTTATCAGAAGATAGGTCCCATAGGTGAAGCTGGAAAGAATCGCCGGAATATAAGAAACTCCGGCTGACAATTTCCCATCGACCTGAGCCATCAGCGCGACTCCGCAGACAGACAAAAGAATGGAAAGGATTTTCCTGCGGCCAGGTTTCTTTCTGAAAAAAATCCAAGCCGCCGCAGACACGACGGCCGGATACATGAAATGAATCACGGTAGATGTTCCCGTCCCGATCAGCTGATAGGAAACGGAAAGAAGGCTTCCGGTCAGTCCCATTCCCAGGATTCCGGAACCGGCCAGGATTGCGGCGGTCCGCCCTTTCAGTCTCAGGCCGGAACACTCTTCGCTCCTTAAAAGCAGGAGCAGATTCACACAGCAGTTCACAAGACTGGTCCAGAAAATCTGGCAGACCGAATCCATTCCCCGTCCCACGCTGGCGGCAAGCAGTGTGGGATTGATTCCAAAGAGAACGGAGGCGATTACGACCCAAATCAATTTTTTCCTCCTCCGTTCTCACGCCAGATTATAACTCATACTTCTCATAAGGCGCTTCGCAGGGATTGCCCCAGGCGATCCAGGCATACCCCTTATCCACACAGTAGATCATGGAGGCGATGGTCTGCAGGCTCTGATCTCCGGCATGGTTGCATACCGACTCCGGATAACCGTAATGGTCTTTCAGGCATTCCTTAATATAATCTTCTGTGATTTCCCCCTGTTTCTTCTGCAGGAGATAGTTAAGCCTCTGGCCTCTAAAATGGCGGGCGTGATCCCGATCCGCAGGCACAAAGCGATCGATCGACGGGTCTGCCATCAGGTCGTTGGCCTGTGTCACAATTCCCCTGGCCGGATAAATGCGGAAGTTCTCCACCGGAGTCGTCTCAAACACCATAGCCTGATCCTCCGCCGACGCGACCACATAGTTCAGGGAAACGCAGGGCTTAAACTCTTCCATCAGCTTCTCCACCTCCCCGGCGGATTTTGCCTGGAGAATCCTTCTTCTCATGAAATTTGTTGGGACAGACACCCCCCGCACGTCTTTTGTAGACAGCAGGGTACTGCAGTTTAAGGAAAGGCCGTGGCTGTTCATGCCGTTGCGGATCAGCTGAGCCGGTTCGGAAAGGCCCATGATTTTTGTGCCGTTCTCCTCGTCAATATGCAGCACATAAAGGTTTTCCCCAATAAAAGGCGAGTTATCCCAGTTCTGTCCGCCGATCACACAGTGGTCCGTCGTCGCTTCCCTCTGCAAGGCAAAGCAGGTACACTCGTTGTGCTCGAAATTGTTGATCCCTTTTTTGAATTTCAGCAGCTCATAGCGGGTATTTAGAATCATCACCGTAGATAAGTCTACCTCCGCGCCCTGGGCGATTCCTTTTGCCTCGTCCATCAGTTCCGGCATATGTTCTTCTAGATAAGGGACATACTCCATAGCCATCTGGCCTGCTTCTTCCCAGGTGTAACCTTTCCTTTCAAAGGATTTTAAATACCCTTTGCAGACCTTCTCGATCTCTTCCTTCACCTGAGCGCCGTGCTGGCGTCCCCGCTCAAATGGGTCTGCGGATTTGATATATACTTCTTTTAATCTTCCATTCATCGCTTCTTCCATCCTTTCAAATATTTCATCCCGCCGTCTTTTTAGAAGAAGGGGAATACCAGCGGCAGAATCACAATGCAGCAGATAAAGTTGATAATCAGCAGCGGCCAGCCATATTTAAAGAAATCCTGGAATTTCAAATTGGTAAAGGGCATAATCAGCTGGTTGGTTCCGGAAGCCATTGGGGTCAGGTAAGAGCTGGTGGCTGCCATAGCGATGGCCATAACGATGGCTCTTGGGTCGGCTCCCATATGCTGAGCCAACGCGATTCCCACAGGGGCCAGAACTCCGGCACAAGCCATATTGTTCATAAACTGGGTCAAAATCGCAGTGCCCAGCCAGAGGATGGCGGTAATCAGATACAGGTTCGTGCTTCCGCCAATGGCATTTACAAAGATGGTACTGAACACCTCTCCCAAAGGAGTCTTGTTGATAATCGCAATAGCCAAGTTAATTCCCGCGCAGAACAGAACCAGGGAGGAACTCATGCTGGAAAGAAACTGCTTGGGCTTTGCCACCTTTAAGAAATACATAACAACCAAAACCGCATAACCCAGATAGTAAGGGCTAAAAGTAGGAATAATCTCCGCTACAAAACCAACGCTGTCCAGCACCATTCCGATCAGGAATACCACAAATCCAGCCAGTACAATATGCTGTTTGCGCTTAATCTCCGGGCTGCCGGCCGCTTCCGCGTCCATCAGCACATTGGCGTCTCCCGGAACCGTTTCCTCATAAGAAGGACACATCTTATTGAACATAATCAGATAAATACCGCCCAGGATCATCATAGGAACGCCCACCCAGGCGAAATCCAGCATACCGAATCCCTGGATGCCATTATCTAAAAGAGCCGTATTGGCATACACATTGGATGTAGTGCCGATCAAGGTACATGCGCCGCCAAGGGTTGTGGCATAAATCACGAACAGCAGCATCTTGGAATAACTGAATCCGGACCGCTTAGCGATGCCGTATACAACCGGCACAAGGGCCATAGCCACATGGTTGTTTGCCAGGAAGAAGGAGAATGCGTTTCCAAATACGAACAGCACCAGCAAAAGCATCTTTTCTTCTTTGTCCTTGTTGCCTCCCGCCACCTTATTGGCGTATTTTACCGCGGTATTACCGATAATACTGTCCAGTCCTGTGGCAGAAAACAATCCCATAAACATGTTGATTACGAACATCAGCTGCAGGCCGGAGCTTGCGAATGGCTCCCTTACCTCGGAAGTGGTCATCACTCCCAAAAATACCATAACCGGGGCAACGGCCACATAGGTCAGCCAGTTTGGCAGACGGAAAGCCAGAATCAGGATGAACATCAAAATTCCGATAATCGCCCCAAAAACTTCAAATGTCATATGCTACCTCCTATTTTTCCCTCATCATCCGCGCCGGCCGCGTTTGTGAAATATTGATAATTCCATTATAGAATTTTTCGAAAAAACAGCAAATATTGATACGCTTACGATTTTATAAGGAAAATCTTATAGCGTGCAAAAGCCACGGTTTTTCGCGGTTTTTCAGGCTGTATAAGAAAGCGCTTATGGATTGATAACCATTTTCCCATCAGCATTTTATCTTTCCCTTTCTCATAAAAAGGTGATACAATAGACTTAATCAACAAGAATACTTTAGGAGGTGCTTCATCCGCCATGATCAACGACCGAAAACTGGACTATCTGCTGAAAATCGCCGAAACCCGCTCCATCACCAGCGCGGCAAAGGCTCTGTACGTGTCCCAGCCCGCCTTAAGCCAGTTTGTCTCTTCCCTGGAAAAGGATTACGACACAAAGATTTTCGATTACGAAAACGGGAAGCTGACCCCGACCTTTACCGGCGAGCTGATTATTGAATCCTTCAAGCAGCAGAAGCTTCTGGAAAGCAACCTCCAGCGGGCTTTAAACGACGCCAGGCAGTCCAAATCAGGCCGCATCACCATCGGCATCTCCAACGGCCGGGCCCCCATGTTCCTTTCCATCGTCCTGCCGGATTTTAAAAAGGAATATCCCCACATCCAGCTGACCATCAATACCAAATCGGAGAACGGCTTTGAAAGCATGGTCAGCTCCGGCAGCCTGGATCTGGCCTTTGTTATGGACCGGGCGGATGTTCCGGCAAAAGTAAAAGAGGGGCTGGTCTATGAACCCCTCTTCGACTATTATTGCTTATTGGCCGCCCCACCTACTCATCCCATCGCCCGGGAGGCGGAAAAGATTCCCGACTGGCGCAAGCGCCCGCCGGTGGATTTGAATGATTTTAAAAATGAGCCCTTTATCTGCACTACCCCATCGGACCGCCATAAGCAGTGGGAGGCGGACATCCTAAAGCCTTACAATTTCCGGCCAAAAGAAGCCATCCTTTTAACCGAAGAATCCGCCGTCTTCAGCCTGGTGCAGGCCGGAGTCGGCTTCGCCCTTCTGCAGGATTATGTGGCGTATTCCTACCGCCGGGGCGCTTTCTTCCGCTTAAATCAGGACAACTCCAAAGCCACCCTCTGCGTCATCTACCGCAAGGGCTTCCAGCTGTCCAAAGCGATGGTCTATTTTATTGACCTGGTAAAGGAACATACGAAAAAGGGCTCCTTCTTCCGGTTTTAACCCTCCGCCCCAAAGCCCCCGCTGGCATCATCTGTCTGCTCTAAATCGATAGCCGTGGCTATCGATTTGCTCTCGAATCCAGCCTGTCAGCGGCGGCCGGTTCGATCGCCCCGGTAAAGAACCGCAATCCCCGCCACCACCACAACCGTGGTCAGGATACTCCCCTCTGCCCCAAAGGCCCCGCCGGTAAGCAGCTGGCTGCCGGACAGCTCCATGGTAAACAGCGAACTGGTTCCCATACCGCTGACCGGAAAGCCTACGATACAGCCTTGGGTAAAATTCCAGGCAATATGAAAGCCGATGGACATCCACAGCCGCCCGGTTTTTAGCACCAGCATCGCCAGAAGCACCCCAACCAGGGTGATATTAAGGAAGCCCATCATACTGAAATTATTGTTGGCGCTGTGGGCCATGCCGAAAATCAGGCCGGTAAAACCGCAGATTAAGGCCGGGTTTCCCGTCTGCTCCATGGTTCCCATGGCATAGCCCCGAAAGGCCGTCTCCTCCCCAAAGCCTACCAGCACAAAAAGAATGGCGTACCACGGCAGCCACAAAGCCAGATCCTCCTGCCCGGAAGGCCGGATCGAGCCAGCACCACTTAAAAGAATCAGCGCCGCCGCCAAAAGGATCATAACCGCCCCGATCAGAAGGCCGGTTCCCAGTTCCCGCAGGCAGCAGGCCATTCCCCCCGCATATCCCATCTGGCGGATCTTCTTTCCCATCACAAGCCGCCAGAACAGCAGGCACAGCCCCGTAAGCAAAAGATTCTGAAGGCTCAAAAGCGCGATCATCCAGACCGCCTGCACCGCCTCCTGATAAGGGGCCGTCACCATCCCCTGGGCGTCGATGATCCCCTTACTGGCAAGAAAGGGCATAAAAGCCGCCAGCCCCACACCGCTGGCAAAAATCAGAAACACCGGAAGCAGCAGCTCCACAATTAGGATCAGGGTGAAAAACTTATATCCCCATCTCACCCTCCCCTGGGAATCCCGAAAAATCATTTGCAGCATATTCATATCTGATTTCCTTTCAGCTCATCCATCTGTTTTCGCATCTCCTGCTCCAAATCCTCAAAAAGCAGGCTACGGTTATACTGAATATATCTCGGACAATCGTATTCCTTCAGGAAATGAAGGCAGGCCGGGCTTGCATTCAGCTCCGTCACAAAGATCACCAGCTCCTGGCCGCTTCCAAATGCCCCTTCCAAAAAGTCAAAGGCGTGCTCCAGCGCCTCCCCGCAGTTCTCTCTCCTGTCCTCAAAACGGTCGCTGACTTCCGAAAACAGCTGTCGCACCTGCTCCCAGGGATCTATCTTGGGCTTTTCGCAGACAGCTTCCAGCGCCCCGGCGAATCCCTCCATCATCTCGATGGCGGCCTTTCTCACCCGCCGCTCTCTCCGCTCCAAGAGCCCCTGAATTTCCCTCTGCTCCAATTCCTGTTCCATCTGACGGATTTCCAGACGAAGGGCCTTGTCCCCCTCCCGACTGATCTCAGACTGGCAGCCCCTTAAGCGTCCCATCACCAGCTCCATCTGATCCTCCAGATCCTTCAAAGCTCCCATGACGCCTCTGATTCTGGTTAAAATCAGCCCTACCAGGCTCAGCTTCTCGTCAAAAGTCGCCTTCCCGGCCCGTTCGCAGAGGCTCTCGCTCCATTTTCCCCCAAGGATCTCATCCACCTGGTAATCCCTGCGGTATTTTTCATAAAGCTTCAGATAATTGGCAAAATCCTTGGCAATAGCCGGAAACTGGATGTATTGCCCCACTACCTCCCGGTCCGCCTCCTTTCCCAGACGCTCATAAACCTTCAAAAGCTCCGACAAATCCTCCCATCCTCTGGGGGTGGCAAAGCGCTTGCCGCCCACGGTCGTCTCGATACGGCAGAGATTCTGGGGTTTCAGATCCAGATAAGAGGTTACTGCCGGGTGCAGCTCCTGCTTTAGGGCATATTCCTTCCACACCGAATAATCCGGCTCCACCGTAATCAGCTTCAGCCGATCCAGGGTTACAATGTCAAACTCCCGCACCGACTTATTGTACTCCGGCGGATTTCCAGCAGCCACGATCAGCCATCCATCGGGAATCTTATGGCTTCCAAAGGTTTTGTACTGAAGAAACTGAAGCATAGCCGGGGCCAATGTCTCGGAGACGCAGTTGATCTCGTCGATAAAGAGGATTCCCTCCTTAAGTCCCGTCTCCTGAATCTTATCATAAACCGAAGCCACGATCTCGCTCATGGTGTACTCCGTCACCGCATACTCCCGGCCTCCGTATTCCTTTTTCTCAATCCTGGGCAACCCTACCGCGCTCTGGCGAGTATGATGGGTGATGGTGTAGGCCACCAGGCCGATGCCGCACTCCCTGGCCGCCTGCTCCATGATCTGGGTTTTACCCACTCCCGGCGGTCCCACGAGAAGAACCGGCCTCTGGCGCGCCACGGGGATGGCGTACTCCCCGTCGCCGTCCTTTAGCAGATAGGCTTCCACCGTATTTTTAATCTCTTCCTTTGCCCGCTTAATATTCATGTCAAATTCTCCTTCCGAAGGATTTCCTTTGATACGTCCCGCATTTGCCCCATCTCCATTACATCGTCCGGCTCCAAAATTAACTTCATAGCCCAGGCCGGAACCGCCTCGTCCTGATACTGGTTCCGGATGAACACAAATACCGTCTCAAAGGCAGGGGCCTGCACCGGATAAATCCCCTTTCCATCGGTAAAATAGATCAGGCCCCGCAGTTTTCGAAATTCCCCCGCTCTCCGCAGCTGCTCCACATACTCAAAGGCCGGCCTGAAATCCGTCCCCCCTCCGCCTGTTAGGCGAAACTCTTCCATAAAGTTTCGAAATTCCTCCGGGCTTTTTAAAAGGGCGTCCTGGCGCACCTTTTCATCGCACTGGATCACATGGAGGTGGATCCGGCGAAAAAAGCTCTCTTCCCCGGAGAGAATACTGTAAGTCTCCTCCAGAAAACGGCGCACCAGCTCCCCGGAGCAGGACATGGATGTGTCGATCACGATCGCAAAATCCTCCACCCGGTAAACCTCCCGCGTCTCCTGAGGCTCCATCAGCGGCATATTTTCATAGAGGGACAAGCCGTAGCTGTAAAGCCCGTAGTCGAAGGAATCGGGATCTGTCTCCACTTCCTCCCGCAGGACGCAGAAACGCTTCAGAAACCGACGGTAATCGTACCGCTCCCGGTTTTCCACCGAAAGCTCTTTCAGTAAGCTTTCATTTCCCTCCTGCCCCTGCTCCCCGCCCATCTCCAGGGCGGTCTGGGCCTGTTCCCGCTGGTCCTTCCAACGCTTTCTCCGCTCCATGGCCATCCTGGGAGAATCTGTCTCCTCCCAGGCTCCGTGATCGTCCACCAGAAACTCCGCCACCAGCTGGCCCAGCCGCCGCTCGGAGGGCCTCTCCGCCGTCAGAGCCTTGTAGACTCCACCGGCAGTCAGCGTCTCCAAATTCAGATCCTTTCGCAGCCGCAGGTAGGTTTCCCGCCGAAAGGCCCCTGGCTGCAGATGGGTACATTTCTGGTACAGCCCGTCGATCACCGACTCCGCCGCAATATCGCAGGCCAAATCCCACAGCGCCTTCTCCCGCTTTCCCCTGGCGTCCGGATGTTCAAAGAGGCAGTGAAACAGCATGTGAAGGTAGGCCCGGTTCACAAGAACCCGCCCCCGGCGGTACATTTCGAACAGAAGATCCGGCTGGTAATAAAAATTCCACCCGTCAGTGCGCAGTCCCCTTCCCCTTAAATCCCACTGGGCCTCAAAGCCAAAGCCGCTTAGGGCCACATCCAGGAAGGGCATATTCAAATACAGCTCGTTTCTGGCCTGGGAAAGGATGCGGACGCACAGCTCCACCTGATTTAACTCCTGAAGCTGGCGCTTTCTCTGGGGATCCGTCATCGCCCTTCGCCTCCGTGCATGGCCTCGTGCTCCTTCCTTAACTCCTGGTACAGCCTGTAAAAAGGCCACCGGGCGTTCTGCTCTGTCACCACAGCCTTTAAGGCGATACGGGGCACGCCGGCCTTGCGCAGGTTCAAAAGAAGCTCATCCAGCCGCCTGCCGGAAAACTGCTTCATCACCAGCATTTCCTCGGGGATAACAGGGATCTCCTCCCCAGCCTCCGTCCCCGCCTCAAATCCGGAAAGCCCGGCCAGAAAGCCCACCGTCTCCCCTGTCTGCTCCGGCCCGATGTTGCGGATGCGCACCCCCATGCGCACCAGGACACTTTTTAACAGCGGCACATGCTTTGCGGTTTCCGGCGTCCCCGGATTATAATATAGAACGGATTCTATGGATTTTGCCATCATCATCTCTCCATTTCGTTTCGATTACTTTCCAAATAGCTCCTGCGTGTCCAGCATCAAGGTAAAGGGGCCGTCGTTTACCAGCTCCACCTTCATATCCGCCCCGAACTGCCCCCGCTCCACCACCGCCACATGCTCCCGGCAGCAGTCCATAAAATATTCATAAAGCCGGTTGGCCTCATCCGGCGCTCCCGCCTTGATAAAGCTGGGCCTGTTTCCCTTGCGGCAGTCGGCGTAAAGGGTAAACTGACTGATCACCAGAAGCTCTCCCCCTACGTCCGCCAATGAAAGATTGGTCTTTCCATTTTCATCCTCAAAAATCCGAAGCTTGCAGATCTTATCCGCCAGCTTCTTAGCCGTCTCCCGGGTATCCTCATCTGAGACGCCCAAGAGAATCATAAACCCTTTCTCAATCCTGCCTACTACCTCTGCGTCCACCGTTACCCCGGCTCTTAAAACGCGCTGTATGACTGCTCTCATCCTCTGCTCTCTCCTGTTCTTCTCGATCTGCTATCGCAATACCGGCCGTAAATATTCCAGAAGGCTCATACTTCCTTCCTCCCCGTAAAGCACCTGCCTGGCCCTGGCCGGATCATCGGTGATAATGTTATCCACCCCCATCAGCCGCAGGCGCTCCATCTCTCCCGGCTGATTCACCGTCCACACATGGACGCCCTTTCCGGCCTCATGAAGGCGCTCTGTCAGGCCGACGGAGGCAAAGCTTGCCCGGATGCTGATGAAATCCACAGCCGGGTGCTCGTAATATGTTCCATAAGCCGCCGGCAGGATATATCCGGTCATGATCTCCTGGCTGTATTCCTTCACCCGCTCCAAATATTCCAGGCGGACGGAGGTTACCACGCACTCATTCTCCATCCCACAGTCCAGAATCAGAGCGGCGGCCTGCTCCGGCAGCTCCGTGTCATTGCCGATATTTTTCAGCTCAATATTCAGGCGGATCCTGCCCTTAGCCGCCTCAAGCACCTCCGCCAGGGAAGGAATCCTCTCCCCGGCAAAATCCGGGCCAAAAATGCTTCCCACATCCAATTTTCGGACCTCGTCCCAGGTCATATCCCCCAGCCGCCGGTTCACACCGGCCAGCCGCTTTAAATTTAAATCATGGCAGACCGCCAGCACGCCGTCCCGGGTGGTCTGCACATCGATTTCACAAAAATCCGCCATATCC
>CALWQV010000025.1 GCA_944383785.1 uncultured Enterocloster sp.
ATCAAGGAGGCTGTGCTTATGAAAACACAAAAGCAAACCATTAACGAGATGATCGCCCAGATAATTGCTGAGGCAAATATGCCGGCAGTATTCGGGTACTCTCTTTCCAGGTGTGAATAGTTGCTCTTGTCCGATCACCTAAGGTTAGGTGATTCTGACGCCAGATACGCTCCTTTGTATCAATCGCTTCCTCGGCACTTTTAATAACATCTTCAAGCACAGTATCCACATCAAAGTCCAATTGACAATGGACTGCATGGCTGCATTGTTCGATCTACGATGTCCTTGACAAGCTTTTGGTATACCTCTACAATAAAACTATCAAATCTAATGGAGGTATTGAGCATGCTGCACGAATTAAAGTTCCAATCTTTCAACGAACGCGATACCGTATACGGGTGGATTTATGTTCCGGCCGCCGCTCCAAAGGGGATCGTCCAGCTGATCCACGGCTTTGGCGAACATTCCAGAAGATATCTGCATATGATCGTAAAATTTTTGGATGCGGGATATATTGTGGCCGCCGATGACCATGTGGGACACGGAAAGACCGCTGTGGAAAATGGAAACTGGGGCGACTGGGGCGGCAAGGGATGCCACACCATGATGGAAGACGAGCACACCCTCACCACGCTGGTAAAGGAAAAATATCCGGGGCTGCCCTATTTCTTATTTGGGCACAGCATGGGATCGATGATTGCCAGGGATTACGCGGCAAAATACGGAAGCGAGCTTTCCGGAATGACGATTTGCGGAACCTGCGGTGTATTTAGGGGCGCTGCTGAAACAGCCGTCAAGCTTTCCCAGGCCATTGCCCAGGGCAGAGGGGAGGAATCGGATCCCGCTTTTTCGGCGGAGCTGATGGGATGGATGTGCGAATACTGTGGAGATATTAAGATTGGGAATGAATGGATCTGTTCAGACTCCTACGTTCAGCAGGATCACGCGATGGATCCCTTTGACGCTTTTACAAAGCCTACCTCAAACCGGTCCATGTATGATTTTACCCAGATGATGGAGGTGATAAACGGCACAGAATGGGCACGGAAGGTTCCTGTTTCACTTCCCATCTATAATATCGCGGGCGACTTAGATCCTGTAGGGGAATATGGAGAGGGAGTTTATGCCGTGACCAATTGGCTTCGGGCCACCGGGCATAATGTAAAGACAAAATTGTACCCCGGCTACCGGCATGAGATCCATAATTATAATGAGATAAAGGATGAAGTGGAAGCGGGTATTATCGCTTTTATGGATGAGAATTTGTAGGGTATTCAGCAGAAAAAAGTGACCTTCATTTGCGATACGAAAGGCAGCGAGCGGAGATATGCAAAAAAGGATCGGGGTGATTGTATGAAAAGAAGGTTGCAGACAGGGATGTGGTGCCTGGTAGCGGCCTGCGCCTGCTGCCTGTGGGCCTGCGGGGTAAAAGATGCCGGGAGCGGGATGCCGGAGAGCAGCGCTGCAGAAACTGCAGAGGATGGCGCTGAAAGTGTAGCTGGAGGCTCACAGACAGGCAGTCAGTCCCCAAATGAGAGCGCAGAGGGAGATTTCCGGATTCCACAGATGAAGCCGGAGGAATTTCCTAAGGTGGACGGCTCCACCGCTACCCTGCCTCTGACCCAGGGGCTTTACCGCCTGACAACGGGGAGCAGCGAGGAAGAGGCGTTGGAGGCGGTGGTTCACACAAAGACCACCAGTGCCTACTACCAGTTGCTTTATGGAGGGGCGGATCTGGTGGTGGCTTATGAAGCGCCAGAGTCTTTTTTTGAGGACGCCAAGGAACAGGAGGTAAAGCTGGAGATTAAGCCTATTGGAAAGGACGCCCTGGTCTTTTTGGCCAATGAGGGTAATCCGGTTTCCTCCCTGACACAGACGCAGCTGGTGGATATCTACTCCGGGAAGTTTGCCAACTGGAGCCAGGTTGGGGGAGAGGATCAGGAGATCGTGGCCTTTCAGCGACCGTCCGGCTCGGGAAGCCAGACCTTGATGGAAAAGCTGGTGATGGGCCAGACGCCTATGGAGGAGGCTCCCATGGATCAGATTCAATCGGAGATGGGAGAGCTGATTGATGCTGTGGCTTCCTACAAAAATGAGCAAAACGCGATGGGGTATTCCGTCTACTTTTACGCTAGAAATATGTATGCCCAGCCGGATTTAAAGTTCATGGCGGTGGACGGGGTACTGCCGGACAATGAAACCATCCGCTCGGGACAGTATCCCTATGTGAATGAATTTTACGCGGCAGTCCGAGAGGACGAGCCGGAGGGAACGAGAGCCAGGGAGTTGTTTGACTGGCTGACAGAGGACGAGGGGCAGGCATTCATTGAGAGTCTGGGGTATGTGAGCGTAACCGCGCCGGAACAAACATTTCCCGCCTTACCGGCTGAGGCTGGGGAGAAAGGGCAGCTGGAACTGGCAGATGGGGCTATGCTGCTTTTGGACGGCAGCCTGATCAGCGAGAACGAAGGGATTGTCCAGGTGAAGGCAGATGGGAGTTCCTATTGGCTTACGAAGGATTATGGGCTTTATGGACAGCAGGCCCTGGTGGTGGAGCCAGGAGAGGCGTTTTTGGTGGAAGATTCGGAAGAGCAAAAGCGGGGTGTGCGGGATACAGGCGGCAGGGAGATAATTCCGGCAGAATATGATTGGATTTCGGAGAAGACGGGAGGCGGATACCGTGCATCCCTAGATTCTAAAACCCTGCTGTTTGACGGTCAGGGAAAGAAGCTTTTAGAGGTAGGCGGAGACGGGAAAACAGTGGTGGAGGCAGATGACTGCTTGTGGGAGATCGATCAGCAGTCCGGGCAGACGGTGATTTACGACTGGAACGGAAGGCAGGCCGGCAGCGTTTCGCTGGGGGATTATGGGACGCTTCAGTATGCTTATGATAAAGGAAACGGCTTGATTTACGTATCTTTTAAAGAGCGTTCAGATGTGCTGCTTCACTCGGACGGCAGCCTCTATTTGGATTATGGAAGAACAATTCCGGATTTTGCGTGGGACGCCGTAACCGGCGGGGACGAATGGGAGCTTGCAGAGGTTTTCTGTCCGGGAAACGGGCCTCTGGTTGGACTCTGCAGTTTAGGGAAAGGAGTTCTTTATGATATTGAAAGCCAGAGCCTTGTATCGCAGCCTGGGGACCAGGTTTCCTGTATAGAATATGAAGATGTATTTCATTTGACCCGAAACGGCCGGAAAAGCCTTTTAAATTCCGATGGAGAGAAGCTGGTGGACCAGCAGGGGAATCCGATGGAGTATGTGGCTGGGGAAGGAATTTACTACCGGGTGAAGACCGATTCAGGCAAGGAGTCGGGTGAGGTGGTGATCGGGGACGGAAAAGGCGGGTTCCAGTACCGGCTTAAAGCGCCTTTTCAGTGGAATGTTACGGTGGACGCGGTCAGCGACCATGTGTTTCTGGTAAGCGATGAAGGCGACGAACGGAGCTATCTGTTTGTAGGGGAGAAAATGGTGCTGGAGACGGAGGACAGCAGCCTGTGGGCTTCAGAACTGCCGGGAGGCTGGATCGAACTGTACCGTGTAGGAATTGGCACGAGGATTTACAACAGCCAGGGCGGGCTGGAGGCAGAACTGGGACAGGAGGATGCCCTGATTCTGGCGGACGAGGCGGCCATTGTGACACAGGAGGGGAATTACGTCTATGTGCGGGACCGCCAACAGAGGACGGCGGCGCGTTTTTTGTATGGGCCTTATTGGGAGGATTAGGAGATCTTCCCTCAGGTATAGATCTCCTTTAAAATGCGTACCATTTCCGCAGCAGGCTTGGAAAGCTCGGAATCCTTCGGGTAGGCGGCTACAAAAGTCCACCAAGCCTCATAGCTGTCCTCCAGATGGCAGAAGTATGGGGCGGCGGGGCAGGTAAAAAGGCTGATATAGCTCTGAGGCATGAGGGTGATGCCGATTCCCACGCTGGCTACCCGCATGGCGGTTTCCACGCTGCTGGTCATGAAGGTGATGTCCGGTGTGACGCCGGCCCTGGCTAGAATCTGGTCGGTGACCTGGCGCACCCGCTGGGACGGATAGGCTAAAATATATTTTTCATCTGCGCAGAGGCGGGGGTCGATATAAGGCTTCCCGTCTTTTTCGTAGATGTGCTGGACCAGAGGACTGTTTTTGGCCACAACCATTACGTAAGGATCCCGTGCGATGGGCTCATAGTCCGCTTCCACGCTGTGAAAGGGGATGTGCATCAGAGCGATATCCACATCGTTGTGGGCCAGGGACTTTTCCAGGTCCGCAGAGCGGCTTTCCGTAATCAGGACATCGATATTAGGATAGAGTTCTTTATATTTGGGCAAGAGCATGGGAAATACATAGGAGCCCAGATGGACGGTGGCACCTACCTGTATTTTGCCCTTATGAAGGCTGTTGATATTGCAAAGCTCTACCTCAAAATCATTGCACAGCTTCAGGATTTTTTCAGCCGTGCGGATATAGCACTCTCCGGTATAAGTGGGCTTTAAGCCGTTGGCGCTGCGGCTGAAAAGTTTTGCTCCAAGGGAACCTTCAAGGCGGTTTAAAAACAGGCTCAAGGCCGGCTGGCTCATATACAGTTTCGCGGCGGCTTTGGAAATGCTTCCCTCCCGCGCAATGGTCAAAACAAGCTCGCAGTCTCTCTGGTTCATAAGCGATCCTCCTGATACGGGCAATACACCGTCTGCAAAAAAGCCGCAGGCGGTGTATTCCTTATAAAATAAAGCAAATTTATCCAATAACTTTTTCCGGGTTTTCGTGGGTCATGCGGTGGACTTCCTCGGCGGAAAATCCGCAGTCCAGCATGGCGTCCATAAACATCATAAGCCCTTCTGCCGGAAATTCAAGTCCTTTCTGCCCCCGGTCTGTGGCCATGAAGCAGTTTTCAGGACCAAGCTCCTTGATAGTCTGGGCCATATATTCCGCAGTGATCAGGTTCAAGCCTACATCAAACCACAGCTTTTCGACAATGACGCCTTTCATTACCAGAAGCTTCTGAATCTCAATGGGTACCATGGTGCAGGCCCAGTCGGGGTGGGTGAGGATGGTTTTGATTCCACGCTCCCTGGCGGCTGTGCAGACGGCGATGGACTCGCCGATGCTGATATGTCCGGTGGCAACTGCCGCGCCGTACTCCTTAACCAGATCCAGGATATCGTAAACCTCCGGCTTCAGATTCCCCTCATCATCCAGAAGACGGATGCCGGGGTGATTCAGCTTGCCGTCTATTTTCGAGTATTCGATCTGGTTGCGTGAGTGGATGGTAGGCATCCAGATGATCTTGGCTCCCAGCTCCAGGCTTTTCTGGGCGGCGATGGGGTTTAATCCGCCTACGGAAAGGTTCATAACGGCGGAGCCGTAGGCCTTTGCCTTGTAGCCCATGGAGTTGACCAGATGGGCTCTGGCGGGTGTGGGATCCAGATGGTTTTTCAGCATAACGCCGGCCATCTTGTATTCGTCCGCCTGGCGCATCAATTCAAAATCGTCCAGAGAACGGGGAAAGAAATCAGGCGACGTATGAGTGTGAAGGTCGTATGCACCTTCCATCAGCTTTAAAACCTGTTCATTTCTTGGCTGATACATCATGAAACGCTCCTTTCATTTAGAAGATCGGGTACAGAATACCGGTCCAGGCAACTCCTACAATGATCATGATCAGGCTGGGGATAATGGACTGGAGGAATACGCTCTTAAAATCATATCCGCCGGCGGCCATGGTAAGAGGAATCAGCGGGCAGGACATGGGAGTGCTGTAAGCGGAGGTAGAAGCAATATTTACCAGTACGGCGGCTCCAATGGGGCTGATGCCCATCACCTTTACAGTAGCCAGTACCAGAGGCATAAGGGACCACATAACGGCGCTGTTTAACATAAACTGGGTTACGATAAAAGCGGCCAGGAAGATGATCAGGTAAACCATGAAGGTGTTGTTTACGGAGGTAGCCAGGTCGGCGATCAGCTTTCCGATCAGGTCGGCCGCGCCGGTGTTGGTTAAAGCGCCGCCCATGGACAGAGCGCCTGCGAATACGGCAAAGTAGGATACAGGCAGGGCGTCATTGATCTGCTTGCCTCTTAAAACGCCGGTTACAACCATCATAACAGCGCCGGCCAGGGCAATGATCCAGGGCTGAAGCCCAAGAGCTCCGGAGAACAGCAGAACCGCGCAGGTGGCAAAGAAGATAATGTATCCGCATTTCTCCTGGAAGGGAGGAAGGGGAGCTTCTTCTTTTTTCGCGGCAGCGGGGCTGCTGGCGGAGATGGCTACCGGGGGCTCGTCGGGAGCAAGCCGCAGGCCAACGGTCATAATATAGATGCAGACGATCACAATGCCGGGAAGGCGCAGCAGGAAGGGATGGAATACAGACAGGTCGCTTCCTGTGATCTCAAAGGTTTCCAGCAGGGAGTTGACCTGCATGGGGAAGGCGTATCCCGCGCCTAAGGGCAGCCATGCCATAGTGGCAAGAAGCATGATGGCCAGAGGATACATTACCTTGGAACGCTTTACGCCGATCTCGTCTACGGATGCACCCAGAAGGGGAGCTACGATGGAGAACTCGGCAACTGCCTGTCCGATAAACTGGCAGAGGATGACGCCCAGGATCATGTAGCCGAAGAAAACCTTGCGGACGGAGCCATGGGCCAGCTCATTCACTTTTCGGGCCAGCTTTTTGACGAACTGGGTTCTGGTAAAGCCTGCGGATACCACAAACATGCAGACGCATAGCCACAGGTTTGCGTTTCCGAAGTAGGTGGTGGCATCTTCGGAAGAGATGCAGCCGGTAAGGTAGAATAAAATCAGCGACGACATAGCCACCACGCCCATAGGCAGTTTGTTGGACAGATAGCCAATGATGGTGAGGGCGCTGATTGTGAGACAGATAATCATTTGTGTTGACATTTCATTTCCCCCTTATTGTGTAGAGTGTAAGTATAGCGTGCTGCGGCGCTTTCGCGCTCCCTCCTTACCGCAGCTGAGGTACGATGGTGTCCCAGACGGCGTCTAAAAGGGCCTGAGTCTGGAATTCATAGGAAGTCAGTGAGACGGCCGCATCGTAGTCTGGAAGGACGATGCCCAGCTGCCCGGCCCAGCCAAATAAGTAGTAGGCATTGTCGCGGTAGTTCCTCCATACGAAAAATCCATATCCGGCGGTGGAATCATCACTGCCTTCTTTGCCGGCGGGCGCGTTTTCCACCTGTTTGCTGACAGCCTGGGCCATATATTCTCTGGATACAAGCTGCTTCCCGTTCCACTCTCCCTGCTGTAAGAAAAGCCGGGTAAGCCGGGCAAATTCCCTGGCTGAGAGCATCAGCCCGCCCGGGCCGCAGGTATAGCCTAATGGATCTGTACCCCACTGGGGATTGTGAATCTCCATAGGCTCAAAAAGCCTGGGCCGCAGCCAGTCGAGTACGTTTGTGCCGGTCAGCTGGGTGATCATCCGCGTGATCAGATGTGGGCAGGAATTATTATACACAAATTTTTCTCCGGGCTTTAGATCCAGAGGCTGAGAAAAGGTGTAGTTGACCCAGTCCTTATTTTCCAGGTCATCTCTGTTTACAGTTCCGGGAATCAGGGAGTAGCCGTCCATCAGCTTTTTGCTGTGGCCGCTGCACATGGTCAGCAGATGGCGGACCGTCACCTTATGCCAGGCCGGGTCATAGGAATCCGGCAGGTGGCTGGAGAGAACGTCCGCCGGACAGGTATCCAGGGTAAAGAGCCCCTCGTCAATGGCCATGCCGGCAGCCAGACTTACAACGCTTTTGGTTGCGGAGTGAATCTCGCACCGGCGGTCCGTAGGCTGGAAGTGAAAAGCCGCAGTCTCCTCGCCGTGCTGCTGGACAATCGCATGATTAACGCCTAGCTTTTTCTGGCAAATCGCTTCCGCAAATGGCACAATATCAAGTTTCAAAGCAGTACCTCCTAAATGATACCATCAAGCCGTTCAGACGAAAAATCCGGCGGTCTGATGGTAAAAATACAAAACAGCGCTATCTTGTTTGTTGAAAATATTATATAATCCTCGGATAACAAAATCAAATTTATATATATTGTACATGATATAACAGAAATGTAATACCGCGCAAAAATCCAGGACGGAGGGAAAACGAGAGCAAGGGCGGGCTTCGTCAGAATTTCTTTCGGGATTCTGCCGGGAAGACAGACTCCTGCCGGTGATTACCCTGGTGGACAAGATATGAAGGCAGAGGCAGAGGAGATCACTGCCAAGAGAGTCACAAAGGATGTAACCGAAAACACCCGTCTGCTTGACCTAAAGAACCTGATGCGCAGTATGAAGCTGACGGCAGAGCAGGCAGCGGCGGCTCTGAGGATTCCTCGGAGGAGCAGGCAAGCCTTTTGAAAAAACTGTAGTATAAACACAGAGGCGGATATGATTGAGATTATAATATCCGCCTCTAAAATATTTCTGGTAAAATTTGTATAACTTTCACACCTTTTATAATGACTCAAATTCCCTCTTGACATTTTTAACCCGCGAGCTATAATAGAATCAAACAAATGAATAAATGTTCATATGATAAAACATTAAAACAAAAGGAGGAATTGGATGGCGTTAAATGATGTAGAGCGCTGTGACTTTTACCAGGTCCACGAGGATGTGGTGAAGGCGGTGAATGAGCGGATGCCGGATGAAGACAAGCTTTACGATCTGGCGGAGATTTTTAAGGTTTTCGGGGATTCCACCCGGATCAAGATTTTGTATGTGCTCTTTGAAGCGGAGATGTGTGTGTGCGACATTGCCCAGCTGCTCAGTATGAACCAGTCTGCCATCTCCCATCAGCTTAAGATTTTAAAGCAGAACCGGCTGGTAAAGAGCCGTAGGGAAGGAAAAGCGGTTTTCTATTCCCTGGCGGACGGGCATGTAAGAACGATTATCAATCAGGGTATGGAGCACATTAACGAGTGAGAAGATGAACGAGAAAGAGGAGGATTTTACCATGAAGAAGAAATTCAAATTAACGGATCTGGACTGCGCTAACTGCGCCGCAAAGATGGAGGACGCCATCAAGAAAATCGATGGAGTGAAGGAGGCTACCGTCAGCTTTATGACTCAGAAGCTGACCATTGAGGCGGATGAGGATCAGTTTGAGCGGATTATGGATCAGGTGGCTGAGGTTTGCCGGAAGGTGGATCCGGACTGCGTGATCAACCGGTAAAGAGGGAAAGGCGAAAGGGATTATCATGACGAAGAAGCAGAGGACTATGGGGTTAAGAATCATTGCCACATTTATCATCTATATTTCGCTGGCGGTTTTGCAGCATATGGAGGTTTTGGGACCGGAGAAATCACCTCTCTGGCTGGCCCTGTATCTGATTCCCTATCTTCTGGTGGGCTGGGATATTATTTACAAGGCGCTGCGCAATATCCGCAACGGACAGGTATTTGACGAGAATTTCCTGATGACGGTGGCCACATTCGGGGCTTTCGGTGTCGGGGAATATTCGGAGGGCGTGGCGGTGATGCTCTTTTACCAGGTGGGCGAGCTATTCCAGGGCTACGCGGTGAACCGCTCCCGCCAGTCGATTACAGAGCTGATGGATATCTGCCCGGAGTACGCCAATATTGAGGAAGACGGCGTTTTAAAACAGGTGGATCCGGACGATGTTCAGGTGGGAGATACCATCGTGGTGAAGGCAGGGGAGAGAATCCCTCTGGACGGCCGGGTGGTTTTCGGAGAATCCATGGTAGATACTTCCGCCCTCACGGGAGAGTCGGTGCCCAGGCGGGTACGCACCGGAGATGAGATTATCAGCGGCTGTGTCAACGGCAGCGGTCTGCTGCGGGTGGAAGTGACGAAGGAATTTGACGATTCCACTGTCGCCAAGATCCTGGAGCTGGTGGAAAATGCCAGCAGCAAGAAGGCTCATGTGGAAAATTTTATCACCCGTTTTGCCCGGTATTATACGCCCATTGTGGTGATTGGAGCGGTAATTTTAGCGGTTCTTCCGCCTCTTCTTCTGGGACAGCACTGGGCGGAGTGGGTCCGCAGGGCCTGCACCTTCCTGGTGATTTCCTGCCCTTGCGCCCTGGTGATTTCGGTGCCCTTAAGCTTTTTTGGAGGAATCGGCGCTGCCTCAAAAAAAGGCGTTCTGGTGAAAGGAAGCAACTATCTGGAGGCATTGTCCCAGATGGATACCATTGTCTTTGACAAGACAGGAACCTTAACAAAGGGCGAGTTTAAGGTTTCCCAGCTGAATCCGGCATTGGGCGGCGGGAAGGAGCAGGAGCTTTTGGAGCTGGCGGCTTTGGCGGAGTGCTACTCCGACCACCCCATTTCCAGGTCGATTCTGGACGCTTACGGCAGGGAGCCGGAGCGCAGCCGGGTATCGGAAAGCCGGGAGATCGCCGGGCGCGGCGTGGAGGCTTTGATTGATGGGCAGAAGGTACTGGCGGGCAACGGAAAGCTGATGGAGGAAAATGGAATCGCCTATGAGAGCTGCCGGACGGCCGGAACCGTTGTGTATCTGGCCAGAAACGAAAGGTTTGCCGGTTCAGTGGTGATTGAGGACGGAATCAAGGAACAGTCTTTTGACGCGATTCGGGAGCTGAAGCAGGTGGGCGTCCGCCGCACGGTGATGCTCACAGGCGACCGGAAGGAAGCCGGCGAAGCGGCGGCCAGGGCTTTGGGACTGGATGAGGTCTATGCCCAGCTTCTGCCGGAGGATAAGGTCCGCCAGGTGGAGCGGCTTTTGGAAACCCAGGCTCAGGGGCGCAAGCTGGCCTTTGTGGGGGACGGCATCAACGACGCGCCGGTTTTAAGCCGGGCGGATATCGGCATTGCCATGGGAAGCATGGGTTCCGACGCAGCCATCGAGGCGGCGGATGTGGTGCTGATGGACGATGACCCCTCAAAAATTGCCTCCGTTGTGCGGATTTCCCGCAAGACTATGGGGATTGTTAAGCAGAACATTGTCTTTGCCCTGGGAGTGAAACTGATCGTCCTGGGGATGGGCGCTTTCGGCGCGGCTAACATGTGGGAGGCGGTATTCGCCGACGTGGGCGTGTCAGTGATCGCGATTCTCAACGCTATGCGGGCTTTGCGGGCGGAGTGAGAAAAAATGATTTTTTAAATTCGGATTGATGATCGTCGTATAATCTTTCTAAAAGATAAGGGGCAGCTTTCTTGAATGGAGAGCTGCCCTTATAAAGTATAGATGGAGGCCCCCAGGAAGGCGGTCAGACGTCTGGCGAAGAAACCGGAGAGAGCGGAAATACAGACAATCCAGAGGAAGAAGATAGGGAAGAAGGCAAAAATGATGGTCATTAAAAAGAAGTTTAAAATTTTAAACTGTGAGGATGTAATATTGCACATGGAACGTGGATAAGATAAAATTAATTTGAAAATACAGATTTCGATTAAGAAATGTAAAAATTTTCAAAAAATTTATGAGGTGATTGGAGATGAATCAATACCAAGAATTATTTTCCCCATGTAAGATCGGCTCCTGCGAACTGAAAAACCGCTATGTGATGGAACCGATGGGGCCGGCGGGACTTGCGGACGCCAGCGGCGCCTTTAATGACAAGGCCATCGAGTTCTATACGGAGCGGGCCAGGGGAGGCGTGGGCCTGATCATTGCCGGTATGTGCTATGTGGAGAACGAGGTAGAGTGGCACGCGGCCGGCACCATGCCATGTCCCACCATCAGCCCGGCTCTGTTTAAGCGCACTGCCATCCAGCTGACGGAGCGGGTTCACGCCTATGGAGCTAAAATCTTTATCCAGCTTTCCGCCGGATTTGGCCGGGTTTCCAATCGGATTAAGCCGGGGACAAAGCCCATCGGTCCTTCTGAGATTCCCTATCGCTGGGATCCCAGTATTATTTGCCGTGCCATTACTACAGAGGAAGTTGAGAAGATTGTAAAAGCCATGGGACAGGCCGCTTCCATTGCCAAAGCGGCAGGCTTTGACGGGGTGGAGATTCACGCTATGCACGAGGGCTATCTGATCGACCAGTTTGCCCTGGAGTGCTGCAACCACCGGACGGACAAATACGGCGGAAGCAGGGAAAACCGTATCCGTTTTGCGGTGGAAATTCTGGAATCCATCAAGAATGCCTGCGGAAAAGATTTTCCGGTGGTGATGCGCTATTCCAGCAAGAGTTTTATGAAGGATTTTGGAAAGGGCGCTCTGCCCGGAGAAGAATTTGAAGAGATGGGGCGGGATCTGGATGAGGGTCTGGTGATCGCCAAAATGCTGGAGGAAGCGGGGTATGACGCCTTGGATGCGGACGTGGGCTGCTACGACAGCTGGTACTGGAACCACCCGCCCATGTACTTTGAGGAGGGAATGTATCTGCCCTTTAACAAGCTGCTGAAGGAAAAGGTATCCATCCCTGTTTTGACGGCTGGCCGTATGGAGAATCCGGAGCTGGCCCTAAAGGCGGTACGGGAAGGGGCCACGGATCTGATCGGGCTTGCCCGTCCCCTGATGGCAGACGGACTCTTAGTGGAGAAAATCCGCAAAGATCAGATGGAGGATATTCGCCCCTGTCTTTCCTGCCAGGAAGGCTGCATCGGCAGGCTGAAGCAGTATCTGCATATTAGCTGCGCGGTGAATCCGGCTGCCTGCAGGGAGCGGGAACTGGAGTTAAGGCCGGCTTTAAAGCCTCGTCGGATCGCGGTGATCGGAGGCGGTATCGGAGGCTGCGAAGCTGCCAGGGTGCTGAAGGAGAGAGGACATGAGGTAACCCTTTACGAGGAAAGCGGCCGTTTGGGCGGAAAGCTTTTGCTGGCGGGAGCACCGGACTTTAAAAAGGATGATCTGGCTTTAGTCCGCTGGTATGAGCGTCAGATGGAGAAATTGAATATTCCGGTGCGTTTCCATACCGTGATCCGGGAGCCGGAGCAGATAAAGGATGCGGATGCGGTGATCCTGGCCTGCGGCTCCAAGGCGGTTACCTTTAACCTGGGCGAGAAGGTCCCGGTGGTGGATGCGGGCAGTGTCCTGGAAGCGCCGGATACCTTTAAAGGACCCTTTGTAATCGTAGGCGGCGGCCTGGTAGGCTGTGAAACCGCCCTCATGCTGGCTAAGAAGGGGCAGCAGGTATCCATCGTAGAGATGCTGCCGGGGCTCATGCAGCAAAACGGCCCCATCTGCTACGCCAACCGCCAGATGCTCATTGATCTTCTCGCGTTTTATAAGGTAAAGCTCTACTGCGGCAGCAGGGCTCTGAGAACAGAGGAGGGCGGGCTTTTGATTGAATGCGGCGGACAAGAGCAGCTTGCGGAAGCTTCCACCGTGATTCTGGCTGTGGGCTACCGGGCGGACCGGGGGCTTGAGGAGAAGCTTCGGGAAGGAGATCAGGACGTCTACGTAATCGGCGATGCGAAAAGCGGCGGCGGAAATATTCTGCATACCATCTGGGACGCCTACGAGGTGGCTTCCCATCTATAAAATTCCGAAACGGGATAAAATCTCATAAAAGTTTAGGGCGGCGAAAGAAACGCCGCCCGGGGCTGTTCTTAAATTCAGTGTGTATTTAGCACAAAAAATCCGAAATTAATAAAATAAAATAGCTAAAATAGATAAAAAATTAAAATAGGTATAATATTTTAAACTTTAAATCTAGAATATTGCACATACGAATGGAAGTCATTATAATGTGTATCAGAATCAATACAAGCAATGAAAGACAAGGAAAGACAAAGGAGGTGTAAAATGCGCAGATCAGTGTATTGATTGGGAATGGGTCAAAATAAGAAAAAGATTTGGAGGGAAAAAATAATGACAACCGCATTGCCAATAGCCTGTTTTGTGGCGTTAATATTAGCATTTGTTATCAGCTGTGTTTGGGATGTGCATATGGGAATTATGGGCTTCGCCTTTGCCTTTATCATCGGCATCATGGGCGGCCTGAGCACCAGCGAGATGCTGGGAATCTTCCCCACTACTCTTCTTGTGACGCTGTTTGGCGTGAATCTGTTTTTTACCATCTGTAAGGTAAACGGAACAATCCCTTATATTTGTAATGTCCTTTTGCGTACGGCAAGAGGAAACCGGGCCATTCTGCCCTGGGTTTTCATGATTTTCGGATTGATTATGAGCGCAACGGGAGCCGGCCCTCTGGCTACATCCTCCCTGATGATCGGCCCGGCCCTGGCGGTAGCGGCCCAGGCCAATATTGATCCTCTGCTGATGGGCGTTATGACCGTATGCGGAAGCCACGGCGGCGGCTTCTCACCTATTACCGGATTCTCCGCCAACGTTACTTCAACTCTGGCAAACTTGGGGCTGCCCAACTTTATTATGTACGTGTTCGCGCGTTCTGCCGTCACCAATATGCTTCTGGGACTCTGCGCCTATATCCTGTTCGGCGGCTTAAAGATGGTTCGTGAAACCCGTACCCACAGCGGAGCTACGGACGAGCTGTTAAAGGAGCTCCACTCCAAGAAGGAAGAGCTGACCCTGGAAAAGGGGGTTTCAATCATAGCGATTGTAATCCTGTTTGTAGGCTCCATCGGCTTTAAGCTGAATGTTGGCTTTTTGGCTATGATCCTGGCCTTCGTTCTGTGCGTTTTAAACCGGAAGGTTCAGGCCCAGACCTTTAAGGAAATGCCTTACGGCAGCATCCTGCTGGTGTGCGGAGCCGGATATCTGGTAAACCTGATGGACAAGGTAGGAACCACGGATCTGATCAGCAGCTCTTTAAGCGCTCTGAATTCCCCGCTGTTGACCATCTTTATCATTATTTTCATCACCGGCCTGCTGTCCGCTTACGCTTCTTCGGATGCGGTATTTATCGCCATGATCCCCATCGCCGTGGGTGCTATCACCGCCTCCGGGGCCAATATCAGCATCGAAGGAACGGTCAGCGCCGTATGTATCGCTTCTACCGTTGTAGATACCAGCCCCCTGTCCACCCATGGCTCGCTGCTGGTATCCCAGGTAAAGAACCGGGATCCGGAGAAATATTTCAAACAGCTGATGACATGGGGCTTCTCCATGATACCCGTAGGCGCGATTATAACCTGGCTGCTGTTTGTAGTTTTAGGGCTGTAGGAAGTTTCACAGTAGAATAGGAGGAAGCTATGGTTTTAACACAGGAACAGGTAAAAGAACAGGGACGGCTTCATTTTGAGGCCATCAAGACGAAGCAGCTGGTAACGCCTCCCAGCTATCTGTACCCGGATATGGGCTACGATGACGCCTATGCCATTGCCAGCGCCATTGTGGAAGAGTACAAGAAAGCGGGCTATACGGAATCCGGCAAGAAGGTAGGGCTTACCAGCAACGCTATGAGAAAGCATGCAGGAATTGACGAGCCGGACTACGGCATCATTTTCCATGAGCTCTGCTACCCCAATGAGTCTGACGTCAGCTTTGACTGGTTCGCCCAGCCCAGAGTAGAGGCGGAGCTGTGCTTTAAGCTGAAAAAAGATCTGGTGGGCAAGGATATCACCATCGAGCAGGTTTTGGACGCCACGGAGTATGTGGTTCCGGCTCTGGAGATTGTGGATATCCGGCAGAGAACCGACGGCCCCAGGAAGATTTATGATACCGTGGCGGATAATGCCTCCTTCGGCGCTTATGTAGTAGGCGACCGGCCTATACGGCCCTATGAGGTGGATTTCGGCCTGGTAGGATTTATCTTTGAGTACAACAACCACCAGAAGGAGGTAGCCAGCGGAACCGCTGTGTTAGATCACCCGGCCAACGCGGTGGCCTGGCTGGCAAAACGCTTTACGGAGCTGGGAAATCCTCTGAAGGCGGGAGAGATGGTTATGTCCGGTTCCGCCATTACGATCCTGGACGCAAAGCGGGGCGATAATTTCCGCTGCCGCTACGGCAAGTTTGGCGAAGTATCCGTGAATTTTGTATAGGAGGTATACCATGGCGGAAAAACAGGAATTACTGACAAAACTGGCGGAAATCTCTTTAAAGGGAGAGCGGGAGATCAAGTCCATCGACCAGTTCTTTAAGACCTATCCGGATCTGGATACCCATGACGGCTATGTGGGACAGAAGATCCGGCTGGGAATGATGGAAAAGGAAGGATATCGTCTGGTTGGCTTTAAGCTGGGAGGAACCAGCCTGGCGAAGCTGACACAGATCAAAGATTCGCTGACTGCGGGAACATTTGCCCCCCGCAAGGATCCAAAATGCGGCATGCTGATGGATTACATGCAGCTTCCGGAGTGGGAGCCCTTAAGGATCAGTGAGCTGATTCATCCGAAGATCGAGTCTGAGCTGGCCTTTGTTCTGAATAAGGAGCTTTACGGGCCAAATGTAACAGCGCCGGATGTGATGATGGCCACGGCCTATGTGACCCCGGCCTTTGAGATTATTGACAGCCGCTTCCACGATTTTAAGATGGGCGGCCAGGCGGATGCCCTGATCGATAATGTGTCCTCGGCCCGGTTTAAGCTCGGCAGAGTGAAGAAGGATCCCTTTGAAGTGGATCTGGTAGGCATGGGCGTGCGCACCAGCATCAACGGTACCTATACCGGCTTCAGCGCGGCTGGGGCAGTTTTGGGACATCCGGCCCGGGCGGTGGCGAAGCTGGCGAAGATCATGTACGAGCAGCTGGATCTGGCGATTCCGGCGGGCTCCATTATCCTTACCGGAGCTATCTGCGCGTCCCAGAAGATTCACGCCGGGGACCGCATTGCGGCGGATTACGATACCTTGGGCTCCATTGATCTGACCGTTGAATGATAGATAAGGCATATGGGGTGATGCCAATGAAGATCCTGGCTATTTCAGGGGGGATCAGGGACAGCGACAACGACTCAATCTGCAAAGAAGCCTTGCTGGGAGTCCAGGAGGAGCACGGAGAGATTGAATTTATCCGTCTGCCCGATCTCCATTTGGAAAATTGCAAAGGGTGCAAAATTTGTTTTAAGGATACGGAGGAACGAGAAGTCTGCGAGATCGATGATGATCTTTGGTGGCTGAAAGAGAGGATGGAAGCGGCAGACGGGCTTTTATTCTCCATCCCCGCCTCCAGGAGAGGGGCGGGAAGCTTGTTTCACGCTCTCATTGACCGGCTGGATGTAGGCGAAAAGGGAAGGCTGCCTTACTGGGAGTCGGAATTTGACCAGGATGTTCTGGAAGGACTTCCCGGAGAAACAATCCCAGGAAAGCCGGCAGCCTTCCTGGGAACCGGCGGCCCGGAGTTTCCGATCCGCCTGCGCTGGGACTGCTCCCTGCTGGCCCAGATTATGAGGTGGAGGGTGATTGAAAACCGGGTATTCGTCCGGACCAAATGCTTTGCCCTGGAGACAGAGAAGATGGGTTATGCCCACATGGTGGGGAAAGCCCTGGCCAGGGCGGCCATGGAGCCTGAACAGGCCGTTTACATCGGGGACAAAGGAGTCTGCCCTCACTGCTATGGGAGAAATTTTTATCTGAACGACTGCGCCCAGAAGGCGGTGTGCTGCACCTGCGGCATGGAGGGCAGACTTGAGGTAGAGGGCGGAAAGGTTCGTTTTCACTTTGATGAGGACCAGCTGGACCGGGCCTACGATACCAGGGCGGGAATGGCCTATTACGCCAGAGAGGCAAAGAATTATCAGATGATTGCCTCCAAGATGAAAGACAGCTATAAATACCGGCAGCGCCAGAAATTCTACCAGAATTTTATTGAAGGGCTGCTGCCTGAAAATTCAAAATAAGAAAGGTTGGTTAGTATGGCATTTATTGTAAACTGTTATGATCTGCTGATTAAGAACGGCACGGTGATCGACCCGGCAAACGGTATTAACGGCAAGCGGGATATCGGAATCTACGCAAGCAAGATCGCGGATGTGTTTGAACCGGGAACAAAGCCCGGCAAAATCTGCGGCAGAAAGGTGATCGACGCTACCGGTAAATATGTAGTGCCCGGCCTGGTAGACGGACATGTCCATGTGCTTCCCGGCTTGCGCTTTGAGTATCCTATCGATGAGATGTGGAAGAGAGGAATCACAGCCTGCCTGGATATGGGAAGCCAGACCTCCGCGTCCTTTAACCGTACCAGAAAGATGATCGATGACGCTCCCTGCGTGATCAACGCTTGCCTGGGACTTTCCAATATGGCGGAGACTCAGGGCGAGATCCCCAGATATACCATTCTGGACAAAGAGGTAAATAAAGAGAAGATCAAGGAGCTTTTTGAGATCCACAGCGATGTGCTGGTAGGCATCAAAGTATTCATCGGCCACGGCGATTCTCCCACAGCGGAGCTGACCCACGCGGTTATGAAGAAGGCCAGAGAGGTCTGCGATTACGTAGGCTGCCGGATGTTTGTCCATGTGGCGAACCCGGATGTTCCGTTCCCGGAGCTGATCCCCTACTTTAACCCCGGCGACAACTTCACCCACACCTACAACAAGGGCAACATCCTCAATGAGAAGGGGGAGGTTTATCCGGAGGCATGGGAAGCCAAGAAGCGGGGCGTGCTCTTTGATTCCGCCAGAGGCTCCAGAAACTGGTCCGCAGAGGTGGCCAAGCAGGCATTTGCCCAGGGCTTCTATCCTGACGTGATCACCGATGATTTAACCTGCTTAAGCAATGATCCCAACACCAGCCGCCTGACTGTACATATGTCCGAGTGCATGGCTATGGGCATGAGCTTAGAGGATGTGCTCATCGCCTCCACCAATGTTCCCGCCAGCTACATGAAGGGCGTGACCGTAGGCGTTAAGAGAGGTCTGGATGCCAATATTACCATCCTGGATATCAGCGATAACGGACATCAGTTTGTAGACGCATTTGGCGTTCCCTATGAGGGCAAATACTTTATTGAGCCCAGAACCACCATTATCAAGGGCAAGGTAATGTACAACGAGATCAAGACCGATTATTGATTTTGAAGGAGGTGAAGGTTTATGCCTTTTATTACACTTTATATGCAGCGGGGCTGCAAGGACGAGGATATTGAGAAGTCCATGAAGGAGATTACCGAGGCCGGAGAGGAAATTCTGGAGAATACCTTAAAGCGCATGATCCGCGTTACCGTTCTGGAAGCGGACCCAGACCGGGTCTATAAGAACGGCGAGAAGGAGGAAAAGCTGGCTCCTACTGTGGTTTTCCGCATTGGGCCGGGAAGAAGTGCCGAGGCAAAGGACCGCTTTATGAAGCGGATTTCGGAGATCCTTCAGAGAAACTTAGGCTGCGAGGCCGACCAGGTTCGGGCCTATGTGATGGACAATGAGGACGGCCACCATTTCTGCATCGGCGGCAAGCATAAGGACTTTGGAAAGAAGGTGAAATAATATGCCGGTAATGTGTACCGTACAGCTTCCCAAGGGGAAGAAGCAGGAAAAGATTGAGAAGACTCTGGTGGATATCTCCAATATCCTGATGGAGAATTTTGACATGCAGCCCAACCAGGTTCGGGTTACCATCGATGAGCTGCCCAAGGGCAGATACAGCGCGGGCGGCGTGATGGCATATGAGATGCCGGAGTTTAACGAGGAAGAATAACGGAGCCGTATTAATTTAGGCGTTCCAATGGCCCTGCTTCAGCAGCCGGAGGGGCGCCTTTAAAAAAACGTACCGATGAAAGAAGGAACGAGATAAACGATGAGAAATAATCTGGTAAAAGAGAAATTAAAGAAGGGCAAGTGTGCCTTTGGCGTTTTCGCAAATGGCATCAGCCCGGAGATGATGGAGATTATGGCGCTGGCAGGATTTGATTTTATCTGTATTGACAGCGAGCACGCTTCCTCCGATCCTCAGACAAACCGGCTGCTTTTGATGGCGGCGGAGGCCAGAGGGGCGGATGTGTTTATCCGGGTGCCCAATAAGATTTCCTCCAGCATCCTGCAGAATCTGGATGTGGGGGCCAAGGGACTTTTGGTTCCCCAGGTCAATTCCCGCAAAGAGGCGGAGCAGGTGGTATACGATGGGAAATATTTCCCTGAGGGAATGCGGGGCGTGGCGACGCCAAGGGCTTCGGATTACGGCATGAGCATGCCCATCAAAGATTATATGAAGTGGGCGAATGAGAACCTTTTGATCGCGGTACAGTGCGAGAATGTAAAATGCCTGGATGAGCTGGACGAGATCGCGGCGGTGGATGGAGTGGATGTAATATTTATCGGCCCCTTTGATCTTTCTCAGTCCATGGGTATTCCCGGACAGGTTTACGATGAAAAGATCGAGCATGTGATGGAGCTGGTACTGGCGGCTACCAAAAAGCATGGGAAATACGCGGGCATCTATACCGGCTCCATCGAGATGGCAAAGAAATACCGCGATATGGGATTCCAGTATATTATTGTGGGATCGGACATCAAACATTTCAGTACCGAGTGTAAGCGGGTTGTACAGGAATTGAAGGGCTGAAGGAAGAAGGGAGCGTCATCATGAAATCATTTACATTTTCCATACCTCAAAATATCGTTATGGGGGAGGGAGCCTTAAAACAACTTCCGCAGATCGCGGCTAAAATCGGCGGAAAGAAGGCATATATTGTTTCGGATCCGGTCTTAAAGCAGATGGGAACGGTGGACGCCTGCGTCGGATATTTGAAGGAAGCGGGACTTGAATCCGATGAATTTACGGAGACGGAGGGGAACCCTTCGGTGGAGACGGTGGAGAAGGCGACAGAAGGGTTTAAGGCCTCTGGAGCTGACTTTTTGGTGGCCCTTGGCGGAGGCTCCGCTATGGATGTGGCCAAGGCTGTAGGCGTTGTGGCCACCTACGGCGGCAGCATCACGGAGTACGAGGGAGCCCAGAAGGTCCCGGGGGATATCGTTCCTCAGATTGCCATCCCAACTACCGCAGGGACAGGGTCGGAGGTAACGGCATTTTCCGTGATCACTGACCACAGCCGGAATTACAAGCTGACGGTATTCAGCTATAAGCTGCTGCCGGCTTATGTGATTCTGGATTCGGAGCTTTTGGCTACGGTGCCTGCTTCTGTGGCCGCTGCCTGCGGTATGGACGCCTTTATCCACGCCATGGAGTCTTATATTTCCGTGGATGCATCGCCCTTTACGGAGGCTATGTCGGAGAAGGCGATGGAGCTGATCGGGGCCAATATCCGCCGCTTTGTAGCCAATCGCAAAGATACGGAAGCGGCCAGCGCCATGATTACCGGATCCATGCTGGCGGGCATCGCATTTTCCTGGGCCCGCCTGGGGGATGTACACGCCATGAGCCATCCGGTCAGCGCCTACTACAATGTGCCCCACGGGGTAGCCAATTCTATCCTGCTGCCGGTGGTGACAGAGTTTAACAAGCTGACGGATACAGGCAAATATTTGAAGATTTATAACTATATCGCGCCGGTAAAGGCCCACGCCCATACATTTGATCCGGAGATGCTGGTGGAGGCGATCCGAAAATTAAACGCAGAGCTTGGAATTCCGGCTACGTTAAGCGCCTTCAATCCCGCTATTACGGACGAGCATTTTGAGGCCATGGCTGAGGATGCCATGAAGAGCGGAAATATCGCGGCCAATCCGCGGACCACCACCATAAAAGATGTGATCGCCCTTTACAAAAAGGCGCTGTAGGCGCTGTACATGGGGCGCCGGAGCCGCTGTGAAAGGTTTATCCTTGAATCCGTTAAATGGCTTCACTTTTTGGGGAAATATAGTATAATAGTAAAATCGAATGGAGAACAGAGTATTTATGATGCCATTGCAAATTAACATGGGGATTAGAAGTGAAGAAAGGATTGAGCGGGTTATGGAAGTAAACCGGGAGCTGGTTTCGACCAATACATCTTTAGATAAAGCGTTTAAGATTCTGGAGTATCTGGCAAAGCGGGGGACGCCTCAAAGCGTCCCCCAGATCAGCCGGACATTAAAATTAAATAAAACCACCACATACAGCCTTTTGCGGACGATGGAGGTTCACAACTATATCGTAAAGCATCTGGATGGAAAGTACAGTCTGACCAGCAAGATGTACGAGCTGGGCTATCTGTACTGCTCCTGCAATCCGGTGAGCCATATTTTTGAGCTGTGCGTGGTGCCTACCTTAAGCAAGTATCCGGCCTGCAATATCAGCCTGGGTACCTTTGGAAGCTACTTCAGCGGCGTGTACTTAAGCGTCCAGGGGAAAAACAGCACCTATATATCCGCCGGCTCCGCATTTCCCCTCCATGCTACGGCAGTGGGAAAGATACTGCTGGCCTTTTCCAATGAGGAGTATATGGAGGAATTTCTCAAGAACGCGAAACTGACCCGCTTTACCGATAAGACCACCAGCGAGCGGGCCGGGCTGGAGCGGCAGCTGGTGCGGATCCGGGAGCAGGGCTACTGCTATCTGGAGGGGGAGCTGTACTCAGATTTCTATTGTATTGCGGTCCCCGTCTTCGGGGCGGATAAAAAGATAGCCGCTTCCGTCAGCGCCAGAAGCTCCCAGGAGTTTGTGGAAAGCAATTTCGACAAGCTGCGGGAGGATATGCTGGATCTGGGACGGCGGATTTCCTACTCCTTGGGATACCCCGCCGATGCGACGTACCCCATCAGCGGGTGGGAGTATAAGTGAGAAATTAGCTGCCGGATTTCCCGGCTTCCCCTGCGATATACATATCGGGCGAAAGTTCGCGGCAGGCTGTAATATGCCGTTTAATCGCTTCAAAACTGGAAGCGCTTAATACATGCTCCATGCGGCAAGCATCCTCTACTGCCGTCTTTTCATCTACTCCCAGATAGACCAGCCAGCTGGAAAGCATGGTATGGCGCTCATACATGGTTTCCGCGATGGCGCGTCCGGATTCCGTCAAGGTAATGTAGCCGCTGTCGTCTACTTTGATATAGCCGTTCTGGCGAAGGTTCTTCATGGCGACGCTGACGCTGGGTTTGGAAAATTCCAGCTCGTTGGCGATGTCGATGGAGCGCACATGAGGCTTGGTCTGTCCAAGCATCAAGATTGTCTCAAGATAATTTTCTGCTGATTCCTGAATTTTCAAATTTTTTCTCTCCCTCAAACCGTTTTTGCTTTGCTATTACAGAGTGTAGCATATTTCGGGGGAAAGTTCAAATGGTACGATTTTTCTGATATGAAATTTCTTCATACCTCTCCCTGAATTATCTGACTTTTACTTGTGCAGCTGTTCTGTGTTATCCTCCAACCAGAAAGAGGATGGGAGGTAATCTATGGAACAGTTAAGGCAATTAGGCTCTTTTATTGCGGATTTAAAGTTTTCCGATGTTCCGGAGAATGTACGCCAGGCAGCCCTTCTTCATGTGCTGGACACGGTAGGTGCTGCCGTTGGAGGCGCGGGAGAGGCACAGGCCGGAAGGATTCGGGAGAAATGGCTTGCGATGAATCCGGCGGGTCAAATTTCCGTATGGGGGAGCGGACAGAAGACAGCCGCAGGACCGGCGGCCTTTTTGAACGCCATGGCCGGGCACACCCTGGAGATGGACGACGTGCATACCAGAAGTAAGACCCACATCGGAACAGTGGTGGTTCCGGCAGCCTGGGCGGCTGCGGAGTACGGGAAAAAGAGCGGGCCGGCACATATCTTGACTGCTGATGACGGCGGAATTTTAAAGATGATGAGCGATCAGCCAAGGCCGGAACTGGTTGCGGCGAGCTTGGGAAGCGTCTGGGAAACTCTGTATGTGGACAATAAGCCCTATCCTTCCTGCCGCAGCACACACTGCGCTATTGACGGCGCACTGGCCCTCAGGGAAGAGGGGCAGATTCCGGTGGAGGAAATTGAACAGGTAGAGGTGGAGACATACCAGGTTGGCTATAAACAGTGCGGATTCAGCGACAGCAGCCTGCACCCACAAAAACCGGTTCAGGCAAAATTTTCAACCCCCTTTACGGTGGCCTGCGCTCTGCTGTTCGGCGAGTTTACCTTAAGACAGAGAAACAGGTATATGAAAAGGCATTGTCTTTAATGGAAGGGGCTGACCGGAAGGGGTTAAGCAGGGAAGAGACGGCCGGCAGGGCAAAAGAAATATTAAGGATACCGGATTTGCCGCAGCTGCCGGAGATTTAAAGAGAGGGGGAGTGAAAGATGAGTCAGATTCAAGTTCCATATGGAGATACGTACCAGACGGCCTGGATACCGGACTCAATACCTACCCAGGTGATCGCGCCTGAGTGTGTGCCGGTAACGACGCCGGTGGAAGCTTTAATTGAAGAGGCATTGGAGCAGCCCATCGGAGCCTTAAAGCTGGAGGAACTGGTAAAGCCGGAGGATCAGGTGCTGGTTCTGGTAAATGACCAGACTAGACCCGGCCCCAACCGGCAGATGGCGGAAGCAGTACTCAAACGGTTGAGAAGGGCAGGAGTTCCGGACAGGCAGATCACTTTTATGATCGCCACCGGAAGCCATCGGGCCCCCACATTCTGCCTTGGGGCGGCCCTACGGCCCGTGTAATGTCGGTACTGGATCTCGAGGCCGGCCCGATTTTGGCGCAGCTGGCACCCGGCATGATTCTTTCCGCTATCTATGTTGTAGGAGTATCGGTCTATTTGGGCTTAAAAGAGAGGAAGCGCCTGGGAATTGTGGATATATCCATGGAAGCCTGCAAGGTGGAGATGAGCGAGGAAGAGCTGAGCTGGAAACGGCCTAAGATGTTGATTCCTAACCTGATTTTGACGATTGTTGTAATTGCTGCCCTGATTATGGGGCTGGCCTCCTCGGCGATTCTGTTTGGCGTAGGCACCGCCATTGCCCTGGTGATGAACTATCCTGACCAAAAATGCAGAGAAGCGTGATCAGCAATGTGGCTCCTGATATGATCCATGTGGTGATGATGGTACTGGGTGCCGGAACGCTGATGGGCGTTTTAAATGGACCGGAGGATGCAGGCATGTCCAATGCCATCGCCCAGTTTTTAGTTTCCATAATTCCGGAGTCACTGTCCAGGTACTTTGCGGTGATTATCGCCCTCTTAAGCGCCCCTGGAACCTATGTGCTGAATCAGGATGCCTTCTACTACGGCGTGCTGCCTCCCCTGGCAGCTACCGCAGAGGCTTACGGTTTTACCGGGCTTCAGATCGGCGTCGCCTCCCTGATGGGACAGGCATTCCATTTCTTAAGCCCGCTGGTAGCCTTTATCTATCTGCTGATGGATATGTGCAAGATCTCTCTGGCGGAGTATCAGGCTTATATTTGCCGCTGGTGCATTGGAATCTTCGTGATCTTTATGGTATGCGGGATGGGGCTTGGATTTATTCCGATTTTGTAGACATGTAAATATTGAATCATTTTTACCGCCTTCTGGAATAAACGGGGGGCGGTATTTTAGACTTAAAAGCAAGGCAGATAACCGCTTGACAAATCCCATCCGAAGTGTTAATCTGATTCCAGAAAGTTAGATTGAACTAACTATTATAAAACCACGGGAAAGGAAGCGTTTCAGATATGACATTTTTGATGGAGAATTTGTCTACGATTATTATATTGCTGATTGTGATTGCGGCGGTCTGCCTGGCAATCCGCACCATCATCCGTGACCGGAAGGCGGGAAAGGGCTGCGGCGCATGCCCGGGCGGCTGCCATGGGTGCCATGGAAGCTGCGGCGGGCATGATGTGGGGCAGCAGGGCGAGAAATAATCCTCACCCCCATTTTCCCCCTCTTTTCATAGGCATCCGAATATGATACAATAACTTTAAGCGCTCAGCCGGGGTAAAAGCGAAACGAGCCGCGGCTGAGGGGGTATCACAGGACAGACAGGATGAACCTATGAATTATATTGTATTTGATTTGGAATGGAATCAGTGCGCCGATGGACCGGAAGGAACCATCGAGCATCTGCCCTTTGAAATTATGGAGATTGGGGCGGTAAAATTGAATGAGGATTTTCAGGAAACAGGAGAATTTCACCGACTGGTGCGCCCCCAGGTTTACCGCCAGCTGCATCCGAAGATCACGGAGGTAACGCACATGGATGCAGGGCGGCTGAAGCGGCGGGGCGTCCCCTTCCGTCAGGCGGCCAGAGAGTTTCTGGACTGGTGCGGCAGGGAGTACCGGTTTGTAACCTGGGGCTCCATGGACTTGACGGAGCTGCAGCGGAATATGGCTTATTTCCAGGTGGCGAATCCGTTTTCCTGCCCTCTTCTTTACTATGATGCTCAGAAGCTTTACTGCCTTCTCTACGGAGATGGAAAGATGAAAATTTCTCTGGACCAGGCGGTGGCGGAGCAGGGGCTGCATAAGGGAGGACATTTCCACCAGGCGCTGGCGGATGCCCGGTATACGGGGCGGATTTTTGGCGGGATGGATTTCGAGAAGGTCCGGCCTTACGTGTCGGTGGACTATTACCGCCTGCCAAGGTCCAGGGAGGATGAGATTTTTCTGCGTTTTCCGGATTATTTTAAATATGTTTCCAGCGTATTCCCTACTAGGGAGGAAGCCCTTCAGGATAAAGTCGTAACCGACATGGTATGTCCGGTGTGCAACCGCATGCTGCGAAAGAAGGTGAGATGGTTCCCTCTGGGGCAGCGTGCCTGCTGTGGTCTGGCAGTCTGCCCGGAACACGGACTTGTGAAGGGAAAGCTGCGGGTCCGCAGGGAGGAATACGGGGGCACTTACGTGATCAAGACTATGAAGGCCGCTACCGAAGAGGAAGCGGACCTGATCCAGCAGAAGCACGAGGAAGGAAGAAAAAAGCGCAACAGCCGCAACCATATGCGCCAGCAGATGAGACGGAAAACGCCGTCAAAAAAACGCCCGGTCTGAGGGCGTTTTTCTTATCTTCGCCGGAAAGGAAACCGTCTGCGCCTGCTGCGGCTGGGCCGCTTGGTATAGGTTCCGGTGGTAGAAGGGCGGTACTGCTCCATAATGCGTCCAAATTCAGCGGAAGAGTAGCTGACGTCGTCCATTCGCTCTCTGTGGCGCTGGTGGCGGCGGATCCGGTCGGAATCCTGACGCTCCTGCCGGCGGCTGCGAAGTGTGATTACAAGCACGCTGATGGCCGCCAGGGAGATGAGAGTCCCTAAAAGGGCTGCCGCGCTGGCAGGAATCCGTATGTTGAGGGCGGAATCCTTGTGCTCTTCGATCTGGGTCTGAGCCAGTCCGGGGGAAGGGGCTTCTGTTTGAGCCGCCGCAGAGGGAAGCGCCGCGCTTTCAGGAGCGGAGGGGGCGGGAGCGGACTTTGCGGCCTCCTCTGACGCGGAAGATGGAAGGGCAGCTAGGTCTGGGGCTATGTTCTGGCGGGCTGCCTCCGCCTCCCCCTGACGGCACAGATAAGCGCAGCCCGCGAAGCGGCCGTCATAGGTATACCGGATCTGGGCCACGGCCCCTGCAGGGGCTGTAGAAGGCAGATCATAATTTAAAGACGGCTCTGCATCGGAGAAGGCGGCGGCCTTTGGGATGGTGATGCGGTCGGTCTGGCTTAAGTCCAGGGAAATGCCGCCCCCGGTGGAGATGCCGCCGATGAGCATATCATCGGGGATGGAGGTATAAGTCGTCTCATAGTCTGCGACCCGCAGGGACTGGAAATTTTCAAAGCCAAAATCAAGAAGCTCTTTTGTATCGGAGTAGTGGGTCTGATGTCCGTTTAGCACCACCGCGATCAGGGTCATGCCGTCACGCCTGGCGCAGGTGACAAGGGTATTTCCTGCCAGGGAGGTGTAGCCTGTTTTTCCACAGAAGGCCCCCGGATAAGTAACTTCCGTATTCTGCATGCACATCCGATGGTGATTGGCAATGGGAAAGCCGTCCGGGTACTCATCTGCCGGCGCTCGTTTCAGCCCGTAGAGCCGGTAGGTTCTGGAGCCGCTGATCTCCACAAAGGTAGGATTCTGAATGGCCGCCTGGGTGATCAGGGCCATATCGTAGGCGGAAACATAATGATTGGGATCGTTCAGGCCGCTGGGGTTGGCAAAATGGCTGTCCGTACATCCAAGACTTGCGGCCTTTTCATTCATCAAGGCGGCAAAGGCTTCCCTGGAACCGGCCACATGTTCCGCTAAGGCGTTGGCGCTTTCGTTGGCGGAGGCCAGAAGAAGGGCGTAGAGGCAGTCCCGGACCGTCAGTTCGTCCCCCTCGTCGATTCCGGCGCTGCTGCTGTCTTCCTCTACATTGTAGACCGCATCGTAGGAGAAAGTCACCATCTCGTCCAGGCTGCACCGTTCCAACACAATCAGGGCGGTGAGGATTTTCGTGATGCTGGCAGGATAGTAGGGCGTATGCATATTTTTGCCGTAAAGAACGGTTCCCGTATCCCCGTCTATGACGATGCCTCCGTCCGCCTGGATGGAAACATTTTCCGGCCAGTCTGCCGCCGCCTGGGCGGTAAGAGGACAGAGAAAAAGGGTCAGGGCAAGGCAGAGAACAATGAAGCGCTTGATCATAATTTCTTACTCCTGTGGTTTCGAATCAGGAAAAACAGGGACAAGGAAAAGATCACCAGCACCGAGCCGGCGAAGAGCCCTCCGATGCGGGCTGCGGTATCCATAAAAAATCCCTCTGGCACAATATTAATCAAAAGATCTGTGCGGGGATCTAAAATCCACAGGTCGTTGTCAAAGAAAATGTGGTGGAAAATCACAAAATATTTTGTAAAGTCTGTGGATATAATGGCTGCCAGGGCGGCAATGAGGGCGAAAAACAGCCCCGTCCCCAGGCAGAGGGAGGCGGGAAGCACTCTGGAAAGCCTTGCTTTTAAAAGCGCTAAAAGAACCAGGGAAAGAATAACCGCCCCAATGCATACCCGGCGCAGGAAGATTGCCCCTACAAAGAGATCGCGCACGTCCTCCATATGGGCGATCTCCCGTGCGTTGAAAAATTCCCGCTGCTGGCCGTCCAGGGTGGTGGTGACGTGAAGATCCTCCCGCTCGCCTCTTAAGTAGTCCATCATTTCGTCGGTCACATCTAAAAGATCCTCCATGGTCATAGCCGGAAGATTGTCCAGCACCTGATATTTTTCGTATTCTTTCTCAAAATAGCCCGGATTCCAGTACACCACCGCTTCTACTGAGGTGATCAGCAGAATAAAAATCAGGCAGAAGGCACTGAGAATGCCAAGGAGATAATGAAGCAGTTTCAATTTAATCGCCTCCTAAACAGCTGCAAGTGTTCTTATTATAGGATAGATTGTGGAAAAAAACAATGCCGAAAGGCCCTTTTCGCCCATCGGCATTTGCATAACAGTCCCTATGACAGCTTCCAGATATCCCGATTATACTCCCGGATGGTTCGGTCGGAGGAGAAGTATCCGGCCTGGCTGATGTTGATGAGCATCTTCTGGGCCCAGGCGGTGCGGTTTTCGTAGTCCCGAAAGGCTTGCTCTTTGGCCTTTAAGTAGGACTGAAAATCCGGGAAGGTCATGAACCAATCCTTATTTAAAAGTTCATCTGAGAGCCGCTTCAAGCTTTCGGAATTTCCCGCAGCCATCATCTGGGGGCCGGTGATAAAGTCCACAGCCCGGCGGATGATGGGATCTTTTTCGTAGTAATCCCTGGAGCGGTAGCTGCCTTCCCGGTAACGGTCGATTACGGTCTGGCTGGAATCACCGAAGATATAGATATTGGAATCTCCAACCAGCTGATGGATTTCCACATTCGCCCCGTCCTCGGTGCCCAGGGTTACGGCCCCGTTCAGCATAAATTTCATGTTGCCGGTGCCGCTGGCTTCCTTTGAGGCCAGAGAAATCTGCTCAGAGAGATCGCAGGCAGGAATCAACTTTTCCGCCAAAGTGACATTGTAGTTGGGAACCATAACCACATTCAGCCATGGGCGGACCTTAGAGTCGCTGCCGATGATCTGTTCTAAGCAGAGGATGGCGTGGATAATATCCTTGGCAATGGTATAGGCCGGCGCGGCCTTGGCCCCGAAAATAGCGGTAATGGGGGTAGTGGGCAGTTTCCCCTCCTGGATTTCCTGATATTTGCAGATCAGGTACAGCAGGTTCATCTGCTGGCGCTTGTATTCGTGTAGCCTCTTCACTTGGATGTCGAAAATGGACTCCGGATTTATATCAATTTCCTTATATTCTTTCAGATACCGGGCCAGCTGGTTCTTTTTCTGATCCTTAATGGACAAAAGGCGGTACAGAACCTTGGCGTTCTGCGAAAATTTAGGATCGGATAGCTTCTGAAGCTCATCCGCGTTCATTTTCCAGCCTTCGCCGATGAGGGAGGAAATGAAATCAGACAGCTCTGGGTTGCTGTAAAGAAGCCAGCGGCGGAAGGTGATGCCGTTTGTCTTGTTGTTAAATTTTTCCGGGTACAGCCGGTAGAAATTGTGAAGGGTATCCTCCTTTAAAATCTCCGTGTGAAGGGCCGCTACGCCGTTGACGGAAAAGCCGTAGTGGATGTCCATGTGGGCCATGTGAACCCTGTCTTCCCGGTCGATGAGGTAAACGGAAGGGTCGTCGTATTTGCGCCGCACCTTGTCGTCCAGAATCTCCATAATGGGAATCAGCTGGGGAACCGCTTCCTTAAAAAATTCTATGGGCCAGGTTTCCAGTGCTTCGGCCAGGATAGTGTGATTGGTGTAGGCGCAGATGCGGCTCACAATTTCAATGGCCTCGTCCATCTCAAAGCCATGCTCTGTTGTCAGAAGGCGAATCAGCTCGGGAATGATCATGGACGGATGGGTGTCGTTGATCTGGATCACTGCATAGTCTGCCAGATCGTGGAGATCCGAGCCCTTAGCCTGAGCTTCGTCTAAAATCAGCCGCGCCGCGTTGGCGCACATGAAATACTGCTGATAGATCCGAAGAATCCTGCCTGCACGGTCGCTGTCGTCAGGATAGAGGAAAAGGGTCAGATTCTCCTTGATATCCGTCTTGTCAAAGGAAATGCCGTCCTCTACTAAAGATTCGTTCACCGTCTCCACATCGAACAGGTGAAGAGCATTGGTGCGGTTGTGATATCCCGTAACCTGCACGTCGTACATGCGGGAGGTAAGGGTGAAATTCCGATAGGGAATCTCATAGGTTACATCGGTCTTTTTCAGCCAGGAGGGATTTTCAAGCCAGGGATCCGGCATCTCCTGCTGGAGATTGTGGGAAAATTTCTGGCGGAAAAGCCCAAAGTGATAGTTTAATCCCACTCCGTCTCCCTTTAGCCCCAGGGTAGCGATAGAGTCCAGAAAGCAGGCGGCCAGACGACCAAGGCCCCCGTTTCCCAAAGAGGGCTCCGGCTCCAGCTCTTCCACGGCGCTGAGGTTATGTCCCGTTTGCTCCAAAATTTCTTTCACATCCGAATAAATTCCAAGATTGATCAGGTTGTTGGATAAAAGCTTGCCGATTAAGAACTCGGCGGAAATATAGTAGAGCTTTTTCTTATGATCTGCGCCTAAGGGATGTTCCTTTTCCTGAGCCAGCTCCTGGGTCAGCTTTAGAAGGGCGTGATAGAGCTCCGCGTTCTGGCAGCTTCGAAGATCCTTATGGCAGAGGGAAGTGAGTTTCTGTTCCAGCTGTTTTTGATTCATAATTCCATGTTCCTTTCCTGCTTGGGCTTTCTTAAAGGTTTGTCTGTAGTATATCCATTTTATGCGGAAAAAACTAGCACAATGAGGGGAACTTATAGTACAATACAATCAAAATGGCAGAGAGGGAGGAAATGCGGGTATGAGGATTCCGGAGGATGAACTTTCCAGGGGCTGTTATGAGCTGAAGGAGCACGGGAATAAAGAATTTCCTTTTAACATTTATCTCTGTTCCATTCCACAGGATTTCACCGGGGTGCGGGTTCACTGGCATCAAGAGATGGAACTGATCGTGGTGAAAAAGGGCGGTGTTCTGGTGACGGTGGATAAGGAGATATATCTGGTAAAAGAGGGGGAGGCGGCGGTAGTGCTTCCGGGACAGCTTCACGGCATTGCCCAGGACGGCTGGGCTAAGGGTGAGTACGAAAATATCATTTTCCGTTTGGAGATGCTCATCAGCCGGGAAGAGGACGTGTGCGGCGCGCGATATCTGATTCCCTTGGAAAAGGGGGAGGGAAAGACTGCGGTTCACATGAGCGGGGAAAGTCCTGGATACGAAGTTTTTATGGAGGGCATTGGGCGGCTGGACTGCCTCTGTAAGGAAAAAGCCTTTGGCTATGAGCTGGGGGTAAAGTCCGCCCTGTTCCAGATCGCGGCGGCGCTGTTTCAGAGCTGGAAGCCGCAAACGGGAAAGAGCGGCAAGGGGGCCAGGGAGCGGATGAAGGGGCTGTTAGATTATATAGAGGAACACTACGGGGAGCGGATCACCATCCGGGATGCGGCAGAGCGATGCTATTACAGCCAGTCCCATTTTATGAAGTATTTCCGCCAGTATATGGGGATTTCCTTTGTGGAATATCTGAACCGATACCGGATTTCCAGGGCGGCGGGACTCCTCAGGGCTACGGAGCGGCCGATAAGCCTCATCGCCCGGGACTGCGGCTTTGATAACCTGTCTTATTTTAACCGTCTGTTTCGGCGGGATTACGGGATGACGCCGGGGGAGTATCGGAAGGAGGGGAAAAAGGATGAAGGAATTTCACTATAAGTACAAGAAGAGCAGCACCCATGTAGAGCTGGAGCAGTATGTCTACCGGCTGGGA
>CALWQV010000026.1 GCA_944383785.1 uncultured Enterocloster sp.
GGTAAGATCAAGGATAAGATGATCGGTTCCGCGCTTGGACATTTCGATGAAACCGGAACCAGAGTGGATAAAAAACTCTGGTGGGTTCATGATGCCTCAAACTGTGAATACACCTATCTTGATATCAGTCCCAAACGTGGAACCACAGGCATGGAGCAATGCGGTGTTCTCCCGGAATTCAAAGGGATTGCCATGCATGACTGCTGGGCTTCTTACTGGAATTACCCGGATATGCAGCATGCGATCTGCTGTGCCCATCTTCTCCGTGAATTAACGGGGATTGATGAAAATCATCCTGGCCAGAAGTGGGCAACTGCATTTATAGACCTTTTAATGGAAATGAAAAAGGCCAAAGATAAAGCTGTAGAGAAAGGCAAGCACTCTCTGAGCGATTATCACTATCATAAGTTCGATAAGAAGTATGATGAACTGATCGAACAGGCGCGGAAGGAAAATCCACTTCCCGAAACCACGGAGAAAAAACGTGGACGGAAGAAAAAAGGAAAAATCCTTGCGTTGGTAGAACGCCTTGCGAATTACAAGGCCGCAGTCTGCCTTTTTATCCATAACTTCAATGTCCCGTTTGATAACAACCAGGCAGAACGAGATCTGCGGATGATAAAGGTGAAAACCAAAGTATCCGGATGCTTCCGAACTGAGGAAGGGGCCAGAGATTATTTAAAAATCATGTCCTACGTTGGTACGGCACATAAGCAGGGATACAATGCTTACGAAGCAATCCGAAATGCAATCTCAGGTCATCCTGATTTCATCTTTGAATAAGGGTGGTTCTGAATAGTTACCGTTTTCTAATGAAACAGCCACCATATGTAATCACAAATCATTTACTACGCCATCATCATATTGATACGGTACACCCGTCTCTTTGACAAATGCTTCTATTATTTCTCGATGTTTCAAAATTCTTGCGTCATTTGTCCCTACTGCGATATGATAATCATTATATATATCTAAGATTTCTTTTTCTTTTTGGCTCCCTTCCTCAACTTTTTTAGTTTCCCCTTCTTTTATAGAATCATAAAATAGAGATATTTTACACAAAGCGGACAAGAGATAGACATAATTCCGATTAACCGACAGCTGAGTCTCTACAGAATTACGTTTACAACGTTCTATCATTGCTTTTGCTGCCTTAAGATCTTTCCCTATCTCATAATAATAGTCCGCCAATGTTAAGTCGCATTTTGGAGTGCGTTGAACAGGACTCAGGTCTGATGTTACATATTCAAGTACCGCAAGAAATGTTTCCTCTCCATTTTCCTGCCTCATTTCTTTTAGCAGCTGAGCTTTTGCCAAGTATCCTTCTTCTTTATCTGGTATGACTTGAATAAATTCATCCGCTATTTCCTTGATCTGATCGATATCTTCACTTGCATCTCTATCTAAACATATTTTCAGATAATCTATAACAAACTGATACGCTCTCCAGCTCCAGCGTCTACGCATCATTACCAATTTTTTGTAAATTTCTTTACATCGTTCCTCTTCGCCACATTTCATTCCATAATTCAAATAATCCGCCAGCAAATCGATTGAATTTGCATATTTTTCCAAACCTTTATCTAAAATTTTACATGCGTGGTAGTATTCACCTTCTTGAGCCAAGATAACCGATAAATTATGGAATTCATCTGAACCGCCTTCAAAAATATGCTGCTCATAAATCAATGTCATCAAATTATCTTTTTTCATCAAATACTCAACCGCATCTTCCTCCGTCGAAGCATTATACAATAAACTACTAATGACATTAATTAAATCATTAAGCTTTACTCTGCCGCTTTGTTTAACAAGAGCAATTAAAGATTCGTAATTCATTTATTCGTTCCTCTCTATTCATTCTTTTTTATACTTTCTTTGTATTTTTCTCTTCCTTATCCAGCTCTTTTAGCTTTTGATCGATATCGGCAATTAGTCGTTCTATTTCCTCATCAGAAAGCGAAGTTAACACCTTCATATTTTTTTGATAGCTAGAAGCTAGATTGGCTAATCCAGGCTGTTCCTCCATCTGCATAAATATCTCCTGGAAATCCGTCTCATACATTTCGTAATGAAACATTTCTTGAAAGATATTTTCATCAGTGCTGATCTTCCATTCATCGATATCTGCAAGATTTGAAATAAATGGCTTATTTCTTCCACTAAGAATCAAAACTTCCCCTTCTTGCTTGTTTAAACGTTGCAATTCTGGGACTGACAGCAATTGCTTATTGGAATTCCCAGTGCCGCATAATTCTGATATTTCCTTCAAGAGTTCTATTTCCCGACTTGTTAAAAAAAGCCAATTTTCACAGTTTGCCAAAATTGTCTCAGCTTCTTCTCCATATCTAAGCTTTAGCTGGTGTCTGCTTTGAAGAAACAGATTGAATCTTATATTTCGGCTTCTAGCTGCCGTAATCATTGCCGGAAAATCTGCAATCGTTGGCATTGCTGAGAATTCATCCAAAATATAATTAATTCTAATCCCCATACTCTCCCCTGAATATAGCTTATTTTGAGCCTGGAAAATTAAGTACTCATATGTTTGTTTAATAAAAAGTGAGGCCAGTCCATGATACCCTGTTTTTTCATCTGGAAGAATCAAAAAAATAGCGGTAGGTTCTCCCCTTAAGGATTCATACGCAATATTATTATGAGATAGCATTCCCAGAAGAGAGGGTTGGATTGAAAAGGCTCGCATTTTTTGGTCGAACGTGCTCAATATGCCTGCCCGAGTCTCAGTTGCCGTTTCAACTGTCCCAATCAAAATGGATGAAATAAACGAGTCTTTTTGCGCGTATTTCCACAATGGATTACATCGTATTTCAAGTGTAGTACCAGCGCAAAGCAGGTTACGCAATCTTATAATATTCCCTATATTTACCGTTTCTATTGGTTTATTAAACTCTTTGCAGTATTTAAATAGCAATAAAATCAAACCAAAAAAGAAAGAACCCGCACTGTTGTCCCAGAACACTTCCTTTTGCGATTTATCTATATTTGTTAAATTAACTGCTATATCATTCGCAAATTCATATGCCCGATCAATTTGTCCTTCCTGATACAACAAATAGGGAATATATAAGGGGTTCCATGCTGCGCCTTTTTGCGGTTCTCTCAAATTTAAAACCTGAATATTATAATTGTGTTCCCTCAGGTATTTCCTGGTTTTCATATAAATTTCGGCCTTCGGATCACAAATAATCATAGATTCCTGTCCTGCTGCAAGAAGCAACACTGATGGCATTGCAACCAAACGGCTTTTTTTAGAAGCAGTTGCTCCAATAATAATTGAATGCCGGTCTCGATGTTCTACATATATTTTTTTATTCTCAGAGTCATAATACAATGGTATTCCGCTTTTTCCTCCATATAAAAAGTTCTCTTTACTAACAGGAATAGCAGCATTTATCTGGTTTGCTTTATTTACAAAGTAAGAAACAAGATCATTTGTAAAATCTTTCTTATCAGAAAAATAACTCCTATTATTCCTAACTTTTTGAGACATTTCAGACATATTTTAATCCTCTCTGCGTCTTATCCTAGTCATAATTGTTTCCAATGAATTAATGTCGAATTCCTCAAGTTCATTATTTAATACAGCTAGCTCTAAAAGCAATTTCATCAGCGGACTTCTATTGTTATTTTTCCACTTTCCGATTAAATTCAACAACTGCTCTGCCTGAACACGACTTTTGATGTATTGTACACCGATGGGCTCCCGCTCTCGCGATACTTCCCAAGGTTGTCCTACATCCGATAGCTTTCTACGTAAATTAATATAACTCGTTACATTTGAACCCCTTCTAAGTTTTATAATTCTGCAATGGTATTCTCTCATATCACCAGAATAAACTGTTCCACTGATATAGTGTGTTGCCCTATTAATCGTTATTGGTTCTTTCTCAACATGAACATGTCCGTTCAATACGACATCCACTGTCCGATTAATAAAATCTTCAAATGTACTATCTCCGTCTATTGCCTCACCGCATTCTGTGTAATGCAGCCATTTTACAGGCATATAACTTTTCTTCTTTGGATTATATGCCTTTACCTCAATACAAGGATGATGAAAAATTGCCACAACTATATCTTCCTGACTTTCGTTAACATCTTTGATTTGGCTGCGATACTTCTTTGCCAGTTCGATTCCTACTCTCAATGTGCCAGCATCCTCATTATCCCGACAATCCCACGCTGAATTTAAAACAAGAAAGTGTATCCAAGGCCACGTTTCATCATTATCTACTAACCTACATATATTGGAAGCCTCTCCATCACAACAGTACTCTACATAATTCTTAAAATGTTTATACCTGGTTTGAAGAATCGACTCTAATGTGATTTTTGGTATTTTATTATTTAATGGTTGGCCCCTTTTCGGGCGTTTAATATCCTCGGAGATGGCCGCTCTAATGATATCATGATTACCTGGACATGTGATTACCCTTTGTGGTTTATCTTGAAGATTTAAAGCTGCAAGCAACGGTGTTAAAAACTCTCTTTCATACTGTTTATATTCATCACCATCCCCACACCAAGCAATATCTCCCGATATCACAATTATATCCGGCTTCCACTCTTCCGGAATATCGTCCCTAAGTGTTTTTATAAGTTCAGAAAATAGTTCTGACCTATCACTAGAACCATATTCATATTTTTTTGCTTTTTCAAATCCAAAATGCAAGTCAGATAAATGTAATATATTAACTTCATCCACTATTTTATTTGATATCTCGCTCATAGTTTCTCGGTTTGATTTCATTCCTCACAAATCCTCTTATCCATAAGTAAAGACAGCAATACTATAAGATCAGTCTCTCCTAAACAAGTCCCTCGTATAAACCTTATCTTTCACATCATCCAAACAACTATCATACCGGTTCGCAATAATCGAGCCGCTCATCTCCTTAAATTTCTCCAGGTCATTCACTACACGGCTGCCAAAAAACGTGCTGCCGTCTTCCAACGTCGGCTCATAAATCACTATCGTAGCCCCTTTCGCCTTCACACGTTTCATAATTCCCTGAATACTACTCTGGCGGAAGTTATCACTGTTGCTCTTCATCGTCAATCGATATACGCCAATTACAACCTCATGTTCCCGATCCGGGTTATAGCTATCGGAATTCCCATATGCTCCCGCAATCTCCAATACCCGATCTGCAATGAAGTCCTTTCGGGTCCGATTGCTCTCTACAATAGCTTCGATCAGATTCTCAGGCACATCCTGATAATTCGCCAGAAGCTGTTTCGTATCTTTAGGCAGGCAGTATCCGCCATAACCGAAAGATGGATTATTGTAATGGGTTCCAATCCTCGGGTCCAGGCATACACCATTGATAATATCCCGGGTATTCAATCCTTTTAATTCAGCGTATGTGTCCAACTCATTAAAATAGGATACGCGGAGCGCCAAATATGTATTAGCAAAAAGTTTCACTGCTTCCGCCTCTGTAAATCCCATGTATAAAGTATCGATGTTCTCCTTGATTGCACCTTCCTGAAGGAGCGCCGCAAAAGTGTGAGCTGCCTCCTCCGTATCCTTATCGCATCCTACAATAATTCGGCTTGGATAGAGATTATCATAAAGAGCCTTGGATTCACGCAGAAATTCCGGGCTGAAAATAATGTTTTTCGTATTAAATTTTTCTCTGACCGATTTGGTATATCCGACAGGGATGGTTGATTTTATAACCATAACGGCATCGGGATTTACCGACATTACCAACCGAATCACGTCTTCCACCGCGCTGGTATCGAAGTAATTCTTTTTGCTGTCATAATTGGTAGGAGCAGCAATAATAACAAAATCCGCATCTTTGTACGCAGTTTCTCCATCGGTTGTAGCCCATAAGTCCAGTTCTTTTTCCGTCAGATATTTCTCAATATAATCATCCTGAATCGGTGACTCCTTCTGATTTATCTTCGCAGTCTTTTTCGGAATAATGTCCACCGCTGTCACATGGTTGTGCTGAGCCAGTAAAACCGCCAATGAAAGGCCTACATATCCAGTTCCTGCTACCGCAATTTTAATGTTTTCCATCACTCTTTCCTCCCTAAATCTTGTAAAATTCCTTATACCATTCCGCAAATTTTCTTAATCCGTCTCTCAGACTGGTACTGGGCTTAAATCCAAAGTCCCGCTCCAGGGCCGATGTATCCGCATAGGTCACTGGTACATCCCCTGGCTGCATAGGAACCAGTTGCTTGTGAGCTTCAAAATCATAATCCGAAGGCAGCACTCCGGCTCGAATCAGTTCTTCCTGCAGGATAGTTACGAAATCCAGAAGATTCTCCGGATTACTGTTTCCGATGTTATAAATCGCATATGGCGGAATGGGAAGGCCATCCTCACCAGTTCTGCGTTCGGGAGGTCCCTGCATGACGCGTATAACCCCTTCAACAATATCATCTATGTAAGTGAAGTCCCGTTTGCAGTTTCCATAATTGAAAAGCTGGATATTTTCGCCTTTCAATAGTTTATTGGTAAAACCAAAGTAGGCCATGTCTGGCCGGCCAGCTGGACCGTATACCGTGAAGAAGCGCAATCCAGTTGAAGGAATATTGTAGAGCTTTGAGTAAGCATGGGCCATTAGCTCATTAGACTTCTTTGTGGCCGCATAAAGAGAAACAGGGTTGTCCACTTTGTCATCTACCGAATATGGAACCTTTTGATTGGAACCATATACAGATGAACTGGAAGCGTATACTAAATGTTCTACACCTTTATTTCCGTTATCATAGGAGTGGCGGCAGGCTTCCAAGATATTGTAGAAGCCGATTATATTGGATTCGATGTAGGCATCAGGATTGGTAATGCTGTAGCGGACGCCGGCTTGAGCAGCTAGATTGACTACGATGTCTGGTTTATATGTATTAAAAATATCGTTTACTAGTTTCTGATTTGCTATATTTCCTTTAATGAAGGTATATGTATACCCAAGGCGTGACGCTGCTGCGGTATCAATTTTATCTAAACGCCATTTTTTAATGGAAATATCATAATAATCATTCAAACTATCCACTCCTATCAGTACTATTTGTGGATAACTTTTTAGTAAATTTAATGCTAAATTACTGCCAATAAAGCCTGCGATTCCTGTTATTAATATTATTCTATCCTTCAAACTGACCATTGTTATACACTTATCTCCTCTAGATTTATAGAATAAATTTGTAAAATATGTAAGAGTCTCTCGCCTTTTTGCTAATATCCCTTATTAGACATATCTTAGCAACATTTAGATTTCTAGTAGTTAAGTCAAAGAACTGTTTTCGATTTACATAACATTAAATATAATTGTTATTAGCAGTAACGATGAGGCTAGAATTCTAATCATAATTATAAAACACACCTATCAAAATAATACTAAATTATATTTTATCATAAAAAAACTTTTTCATTATTACAGATATGATTTTTATAAATTCTTGCAAATTAATAACTAATACCGATACTAAGCAGAACGTAGCTACAATATGGCCAAAATGATTGTCTAGGCGTATCGCCCAGATTTCTATGATAATAAACATTATAGACGGAATAATTCGGCCCAAATTTAAGTCCATTTTTATGATTTTTCTGCTGTTTATCATATTCACAAACCATATTATTGCATAACCAATTACAGTTGCAATCGCAGCTCCAGTCCCACCAAATTTCGGAATGAACAATAAATTTAAAGTAAAATTTGTCGCAGCACCTAATACTGAGGCATAAAAAACTTGTTTAGTCTGTTTAGATGCGGAAAAAACTGATTCAATTTGTAAAGCTAATGAACTGAAAATATATGCTAAGACTAAAATAGGAGTAATCCTCCATGCAACAAAAAAATCATTCGCATACAAAATTGTCGCTAAAGGTTTTATTATTACAATCAATACAGCACCAATTGTTGTTAATACGGAACAATAGAATGCATATATATGATTATAAAATTCAATTGATTCTCTAGAGCCAAAATTATCGACTGATGATATTTTCCACGCACTAAAAAAAATTCGTGTCACTGAGTTTAATAAACTCGGAATTTTATATGCAATTGAATAAATACCATTCTCAGTTGTTCCGCAGAAAAACGACAAAATATATTTATCAGAAGCATTATTTATCCACCAAGACATGGAATTGGGGATTAGCGGAATCGAATACCTTATCATTCGTTTGCATAAATTTCGGTCTATCAATTTAATAGATATAAAATTTTTGTATATCTTACAAACAACCGTAAAATATATAATTACAATTAAGTTTGACAGATTTATTGCAAGTAGATATCCGTATATGCCTATCTTGACAATTACAAGAAAGAAAATATTAAGTCCTATATATACAAGAGTATGAATAAGTCCAGCTATTGTAACAACAGACAATTTGTCCAAGCCTTTTACATAACTTGCGGTAATATTATATAGCCAAGAAATAACATAATACATTACAACAAATATATAATATGGCCTTATTGTCTCGGATAACAAGACAAGTGGTGAAATACACAATGCACCCAAAAATCCTATCGTACTTATCGTCATAGCAATCGTAAAAATTTGTTTACGATCCGTCGTTCTATCTAATGTGAAACGCATAACAGCTTCATCCATTAAGAGAGAAAATAGGGGTAATACCAATAATACAGTGTTATTGATGAGATCCGCTGTTCCATAATCCGAAGTTGTTAATATTGAAGTGTAAAATGGAACCATAAAAAAAGAAAGGATTTTTGTGACAAAATTCCCAGCTAAGAGCATTCCGATATTTTTTAATAAACGTATATATTTATTGGCTGAATCTTTTGGCATGTATACCTTTACTCCCTACTCAATAATCATATATAAAATTTTTGTATAATAATGGTAGCATATGTAAGACGGCATATAAATCCATTTGTATTCCTAATCTATTTGAAGCACTTTTTCTAAATATTTCATACTTTTTAGTCTCTCTCTTCCCAATACTTCATCTATTTTTTTTCCATCAGGTAATGTCAACTTAACCTTTTCAGCATCTTTAATATTATCGATTGAACGCTCTGTCATTTCTGTAGCTTTTAGAATATAAGAAATTCTGTTGTCTCTCATTCCATTGAGTACATAAAATGGCTTATGATAAATCATAGAAAATGCTGTTCCATGAAAACTCGAAGATAAAACCAAGGATGCGTGATCTACATAAGAAAGGAAATCTTTAGGCCCTGAATCGTATTTTTTAATAAAGCTGTTTATAATATCATTTTTATTAGCCGGTTTTAGTGAAACAATTGGTAATTTCAATTTTTGAGAAATATATTTCGCTATTCTTAACTGCTCAATCGTAGGTTCAAGACAATATAGCAAAATATATTTACCATTATTATAGTTAGCGCTTGATTGAATTGCTCTCCACTCATTGACCGAAAGAAGCAACGTAGGGTCAACATGTATGTCACACTTCTTATTTATAAGCTTTTCAACGTTCATTGCACTTCCAACTTCTCGCACCGATATGTATTTATATTCAGATAATAATTTCTTATATTTTTCAAAATTATAGTTTGACCAGTCTATCATTAGTGGCCCAAAACTAGCAGCATAGGATACCTTGCGCTTTTCTTTTACAAAATCGAGGAAATTTATATCAAAAAAATCTTTTGCACGCACATTCCATATCTGATCGCTTCCGCTAATATAAATATCAAAATTTTTCCATTCTTCTGGAACTTCCGAATATTCATCAATTTCTTCTTGTGTCAAATGTAGCTCACACTTTATAAATGATTCGAATTTATCGTATTTTTCTTGTAGCTGCTTTCTATATGGTATTCGCAAGATATTTTTTATTACTACTTTAAATGATTTTCCTTCCTTTATAAGTGCATAACTTTTTTTCTGTTCTTGACTGCGAAAATTTAGTATTTTATATTCAATATTTGCTGAGATTCCTTCTATAACTGACTGAAGGGCATATGCTTGTAACACAGATCCAAAATTATGTGCTGCATGAAATGTTATTGTAGCAACTCTCATCATACCGTTCCCTACCATTTTCCTTTGTTTCTTCTACAATATAAAACTACCTTTTTAATACGTAAAGATGATTTAGGAAATACATACGTCAAAAAAATATTTAATTTTTCTTTAAACGAAACCTGGCTATCTTTCATCACTATGCTGAAATACGTTTTTATACCACTTTGAATTTTTTTCTTTAATTCAGTATTGTCATCGCAAATTATTTTAAATCTAGCATAAAAATTTAAGTATGTCTTCAAAACATGTGTTCTGATTGCAGGCATATAAACTGGGGCAAATTCAGAATATATTTTTAGCACGTCTTCATATGCTGGAATCAAAGTTAAACTGCGAGCATTATATCCAAAATCATCGAAACTATTTCGGCGATTGTAATGATACAATTTTTCGTTCGTATATGCAAATCCATCAATGCCTTTCAAATAATTTAACACAAATATGTAGTCTTCACACTGCGCATATTTTTCATCTATCCTAGTCTTTATGTACTTTTTTTCAAAAAGTTTATTGCATAGATATCCACCAATATTTTTAGAATAATACACTTGTCCATACATTTCTGTTCCTTGTATAACTCCGCTTTGTTTGCCGTCATTGTTGGATTGAACTGCCCTACCATTAAGCTCATTTGAAAAATTACAAATAGACAAATGTAATTTTTTAGTCTTTATCAAATTAAGCAGTACTGAGTACATATGTGGTTCAACCCAATCATCACTGTCCACAAAACCAATAAATTCCCCTGTTGATTGGCTTATTCCATAATTTCTTGCATATGCAACTCCATGATTATTAATGCGAAAGACTTTAACTCTATTATCTTCTTCTCTTATTTCCTCACAAAGCTCTTTCGTCCTATCGTTTGAACCATCATCAACAATAATTAATTCAAGATTTACATCAATCTGGTCTAGAACACTTTGAGCAGCCTTCTTTATGGTTTTCTCCGCATTATATGCTGGAATAATGATAGATATAAGATTCATTTTTCTCTCCTTAAAGGCACATTTGATAATTTATCGTATACGGCCCCGTTGCTTCCGCCGTCCAATATATAAAATAAAGAATCAATATCAATGGAATTAATATTCTTCTATTGCTTTGGGACTGGTACTTTATCAGTGCCGGTATGGAAAGAATTCCTGTCGCTGTTGTATAAGTGCAAAAGCGAGCCAAATATGTGCTATTCATCGAAACAGTTTGTAATGCCGCAGCCAAAAAGACGAATTTAAATAAAATTGCATCCCGAATATTTTCTACTTCAAGAACATTTTTGGGAAAATAGCATAAGGCTACCGGCGCCCATGACACTAAGACTCTAAAAAAGTTGACACTATTTTGTGCATATATTCTATCTGCAACGCTTCGATTAACATTGCCTTTTATCTGGTCAATTAATGCAAAAATCCTATCATATGAAAAAAAAGCAATCACAGACAGCATAACAGCAATTATAATAAACTTTTTTCGGTCTTTTATCCTAACTAACCAATATAAAGGTAATAAGATAATTGCTGATGTGTGACAAAAAAATGCGCAAACCACACCGATAATCCATTTTTTCCAACATTCCTCAAATATATAACGCATAGAGAAAAAAATAACTGAGCATGCCAAATATTGACGAACAGCATTGAATGAACCTAAAAACATCCCCAAGAATACATATAAAAAGCAACTTATAACTACATTATCGCTATACCTTTTTATTGTCACCATAAAAAGAAAAACTGTAATCGCTGAACAAATAAAAATATAAATTTGTGCTGAAGTACCAATACTTGATGCAATTTTTGCTATAATTCTGATTGCTATTTCATTTTCTTTAAATATATTAATACTGTCATCTGCATAATAGGTAAAATTATTATAATAACTTCTAAAATCAGCCCCGACATCATATCTAAAACCAGCCACGCAGACTAGAATCAGTGTAATTAAATAAAATGCTATTAGACTTCTTGGAATTAAAAACTTTTTTGCACTAAAAGAAACTTTTTTATTTGACAATTTCCCTTTTGAATCATACAAAATTATGACTCCTAAAATCAGCATTGCCAATAACATTAAAATATAGGCTGACACTTTCCTTAAAATCTCCTTGCTATCGATTTCTTAATTTTCCCAGAATGAATTCTACGATAAATTGTTTTAGGAACTATGCCTTTTAAAAGTCCTTCCAGTACAAAAATGTAATTATATATATTAAGATGCAACATTTTAATTGCAAGTATTTTTGCATATGCACCATTAATTCTATATTTAAATTTGCGCCTATTGTAAGTTGCATCGTCTTCCCACACTTCGTATAAACCTTCCATAATATTTTCGCCAATATAACCAGCAGCATATAATTTCGTCCAAAGGTTATAGTCTTCTACCCGTAAAAGCCAACGACTTTCTGAGTATCCCCCCACGTTTGTAATGGCCTCTTTCCTAATCATAACTGGAGCGTGGTAAAATTGATTTGATTTCATAAACCCTTTTTTTGCTGGCCTAACTTGTGCTTGAAGTCGAATACCAATTCGCTCCCTTCCGTCATTAACAATCATTCCCGTACTTACAAAGGCAATGTCCTGGTGAGTTTTTAAATATTCGACCTCTTTTTCAAAACGTTCAGGCATCGATACATCGTCTGCATCTTGACGCGCAACAAATTCACCTGCTGCAAGCGCTAAACACTTATTTAGAGTTTTATTAAGTCCCATATTGGTACTATTTCTGATTAATTTAATTTTATGAGGATATAATGCAGCATATTTTTTCGCAATCATATAGGTACCATCTTGAGAGCCATCATCACACATAATAATCTCCCAATCTTTATAGGTTTGCGCAATAATGGATTCTATTGATTTATGCAAGCAGTCTTCGCAGTTGTATATTCCCATTAGTACAGATACGAGACCTTTGGAATACATTGTATCAATACCATGCCTTTCCATATTTTCTAATTTCCTCCCTATTAGCGACATTAAAAAAATCTATATATTTTTTTCTGGTAGCTTAAATTTTTCTCCCATTTCATAGTCAAATGAATCTGGCGTATAAATTACATATCCGCTCCATGGGAAAAACGTCAATTCCCCAAAATATACTTTACCCTGAATAGAATACAAATCAACGCGGACAGCGGGGAAATCCTGGCAAAGTATTTCTGCAACCCTAAGCATCTCTTTCAGATTTTTAGGTGGGAGGTAGTTACTTGTTGCACATGGACAGTCTGAGGCGATATGTAAATTATGCCATTCAATATCATATATATTTCTCTTATGTTCGGTAAAACGTTCCACATCTAGAACAATGTACTCTGGCTTACCGTTAAAGCAAAGAAATTTATAATCATTTATAGCGCCGTCCAATGTTTCTGGATCTTCCAATAATTCTTCCACGATTATTTTGGGAGTATTTTTTTTATACACCCACTCTCTTCCCGCTGATGAGCTTGTTTGCTGTAAAAAAGATTTTACAGTTTTCTGAATATCAATTTCATTAATCTGTCTTTTATCTCGACAAATAATATTTGTTCCGCTACCGTTTGATGTTTTTAATATAAATTTATCAGGTAAATTATTTAGATTTATTTCCTCTGGCTTATCATATACAGCATATAACTTTACCAAATTGTTCGCCAAACCTTTGCTTTCAATAAACTCACGAACTCTATATTTATCAACACATATAGGCATCAAATCGTTCCGGTAATATAGCTTATACCATTGGATTTTTTCTGTATATCTCTTTGGGCTTTTAAGATTAAGTTTTCGTCCTGTCTTGATTCTATATTGAAGCTGTAGCATTTGCTTATCTGGAATAAAGCGTAGCGCTCTAAGAATCTGAAAGCGAAGTTTTTTAGGTATAAATCTTTTATATTCATTCATGCTCTAATTTCCTCCATCAAAGCCCTAAAATTTCAAGCATTTTTTTATTGACTATATTAACATCATAAATTCTCCTACAGCGATTCAATGCATTTTCTGACATTGCTTCAACCGTTTTTTCGTTATATATTACTTCTAGCATTTTTTCCGCAAGCATTTCTATATTCCGTGGTTCTACCAAATATCCATTAAAGCCATCTTGAACAGCGTCACGGCATCCTGGCCAATCTGTCGTAATAACAGGTCTGCCCATTGCCATTGCTTCTAAAATAGTGCGCGGAAGCCCCTCACAATAATATGTAGGTAAAACAAAATATCTGCACATTTGAAGAAATGGAACTACATCTTTAGCTTCTCCTGGAAATTCAATTGTTCCATCATCTATATATTCTTGAATATCTTTTGATGATACTGCTCCAATAGAACTATCAAATCCTCCGAGTAATATAAACCTAGCTTCTGGACATTGTTTCTTGACTATACGTGCCGCCTCACAGTACTCAAAAACTCCTTTTTCCTTAATAATACGTGAAGTCATTAAGAATATATGTTGTTTTGGTAATTCATTAAACTCAAAACGACTCATATTTACACCGGAGCCATCGATATGTTCTGCTTTTTCTTCTGGTATATACCTAAACTCAATAAAACGTTTTAAATCATCGTAATTTTGAAATATAACCTTATCGCAACTTTTTAAAGCACTCTTGTATAATATTCCAATAAGTAAGCGTACCAGTTTTGCTTTTATAGAATTAGAAGCGTAAACTCTCCCTAGTCCCGTCACCATTGAGTAGACATGTTTGACACCCGCATGTCCGGCTGCAATACTGCCATAAATAACAGGTTTTATTGTATAGGAAAATACTAAATCGGGTTTTATTGTTCTAATAACCTTCTTTAGATGGCTACAGTATTTCAAATCTCCCACCACACTCGTGTTGTCTTTCACAAATGGTACTTCGATAAATTCTTTAATTCCAAGTGACATAACATCTTTAATAAAGTCTTTATTTGGACCAACTGCATAAACTTCATGACCATTTGCAATTATAGCTTTAATCAGATCTCCCCGAAAATTAAAGATAGTCTTATTTTTGGGTGAAATCACTAATACTTTCATTGTTTACCTCCAAATTATTATAAATAATATTAATCATTCTCTCGTGATTTCCTTCTCCAACAAAACTATTATGTGGTGTAATTATTACATTTTCAAAATCCCATAGCAGATTATGTGAATCAAGAGGCTCCATCTCAAATACATCTAAAACTGCGCTAACGCGGCCGTTTTTCAACTCTTCTATTAAAGACTTTGTATCTATAATTGCACCTCTTGCAACATTTACAATAATTGTACCATTCTTAAGTTTTGAAAGCCTCGTCGCATCTATTAAATACTTTGTTTGCCCAGTTAATGGTAATGTCAGCACAACAATATCACTGATTTCAATAACATTATTAAGTTTCTCTAAGTCTTCAATTTTATCATAATACTGTGACGAAAAAGGCGCCAAATCAATGCCTATTACTCTGCATTCAAAGGCCTTAAATCTTTTTGCGCATTCTGTCCCAACACTCCCGCAACCAATGATGCAGACGTTTTTTCCGTAGAGTTCCTTAATATTACGACATTTATCCCAAAGCCTTTTTTTTTGATTCTCTCTAAAATATCTATTACGCTTATATAAATCAAGTACACTAGTTAATACAAATTCCGCCATAGGAATACTATAAACTCCTCTAGCATTAAAAATTTGAATATGATGTTTTTTTATGTACTCCATTGGAACCCGATCATAGCCAGCACTTGTAAGCTGTATATATTTAAGAGATGTAAAACTTTCAATCGGGTGAGTTAGGAAAATACCATTTCCTATAATTCCTTCGACCCAGTCGGCCTTACAAGGTAATTTGTCTTTTTCATGCTGCATAAATACAACATTATGCCCTAAACTTTTCAACTCCGCTAACTCATCTCTTGTCCAAGAAAAAGCGCCTGTTACAAGCAAATTCATACTATCGCCTTCTATTTACAATCTCTTATTTTTTTATAGCAAATAATAACCCCATGCATTCCTTTTTGAACAATAATATGTAATAAAAATGCAGTAAACATAATTGTAGCGGTTAATATAACCCAATTTAGCGGGAATGGCCAACCCGTATTTCGAATTATGTCAATTAGTACATATTGTACTAAATAAATTTCGAGTGTATTCTTCGCAATTACATCAACTATTATGTAGAGAGGCCTTGATGAAGTTTCCAAATAAGAATCCATACAACTAAACCATCTCATTATAAAATATAAGAGTACAAATATTAGGATTTGATTTACAAGTTGAAATCTTACTCCAATGTCATGTGAAAATAAGATTTTACTAATAAAATATCCTATAAATGATATAATTGCGCCAGCAATGTACCCCCTCCCCCGAACACTTAGTTTATAGCCATCTACATTCCTTAATTTTTTATCGTTCAACCGAAACCATGCACCTAAAAGCATACTCTCTAAAAATAAAAAGCGAATCATTGGTTCCCTAACCGTATCAATATGATAATAGGTTTTATCGTATAATAAAATGTAGAAAACCAAATAAACACAAAAAACTCCAAACATTATTTTAAGTATATTATTCTTTACCCATTCATTTTTCATTACAATATAGTATGGAATATATAAAACCAGTATTGAACCAACAAAATGATAGTAAGTTGGGTAAATAAACCAAGAGAGCCAAATAGGATATGGAATACTTAATCTTTTTAATACTTTAAAGAGTATCGTCTGTTCTGTACCATTCGCAAAAAAAGCAAAGTCATACTGACCTAATACCATATAAACTATCGTAATCAGAATAACCGCCGGTAAAATTCTCATTATTCTTTTCCCATACCAATGAAAAAAATCCGTCCGTATATTAGTGAGGCAGTATCCCGAAACAGCGAAAAAAATAATATCTCCTATCAAACCACCATTCGCTATAATATTAATTGGGTAAATATTGTTATAATGTGCATTTGTAATCAGCAAAGCCGCCAAACATCGTAGCCATGTTATAAATGTAATCATCTTATGATACTCTCCACAATTCTCTTTAGCTCGGCTTTATTCTCTGCAAAGTAATCAAAATGAAGCTTACAGTTCATCTCAAGTTCTCTTATTTCTTTTATACCATTTAAAAACATGGTACTGATAACACCTAAATGCTTAATTTGTTCCGTATTGCAGAAACTACGTGAAAGTATTGCGCAGGTAGAACCAAGTCGATAATGTTCCTTAATAATCATCTCAGCGGGGATAGTTCCTTTACCCACAGAAGCTATTCCACCAAATCCATAGGGAATACCTCTGTCATGAAATTTAGCGCAAAGTTTTTCAACCGTTCCATCGGCCAACAATTCAAACATAAATTTCATTCCATATCCCAGGCTAAGGTCATTTAATCCAATATGAACAAAATCGATATTCCCTAAAGCCAAAATACGGTCAATCGCCTCTACTGCCTCCGGGGTTTCAACCAATAACATTGTTTTTGCTCTGTTATCAACCAATGAAAGAAACCTATCTACTTCTTTTACCGTCTTAAAATATGGAAGCATAACAATATCCGCGCCATTCGATATAACTGTATCTACTTCTTCTTTAGAGGAACAGTAAGCTCTTGTAGCTTCGTGAATGGGATTGACCCGTACTAATAATTCTGCCACAGTGATTGCTTCAGAAACCATTTTTACATCACTAAACGTATGATGAGATTGAACTGTATCCATTCCGCCTTGTCTATCTGCTTTTCCTATATACTCTAAATCTACAAAAATTCGATTTACGCCAGCAGACTCTGCTATTTGCGCAATTTCCGGATGATTTGTTATGTACATTAAATTAAGCATTTTCTCTCCCAGCAATTATTCGGCTACATGTGCTATTTTCAAGAATCCTTTTTATTTATGGCAGCGCTCTCGCTTACACTCACTGTCTGCCCAACATTTTCATTATCTGCATTCTGCAAAACCTTAAAGACTGTCATAAGCAAGATTTTAACATCTAACAAAAATGAACAATGCTCTGCATACCAAACATTCATCTTGATTCGCTCATTCCATTCAACTGTTTTTCTCCCATGAACTTGTGCCCATCCCGTAATACCTGGGCGCAGGTTAAACATTTTTCGCTGCTCATCTGTGTATTCTTCCCATGGCCATGGATGATATGTTAAAGGGCTCCTAAAACCTACCAAGGAGCAATCACCTTTTAAGACATTCCACAATTGCGGCAATTCATCGATGCTCGTTGCGCGTATAAACTTTCCCACACGGCTAACACGTGAATCATGGTTGTCCGAATATACTCCGCCAGCCATTTTCTCTGCACCAACACACATCGAACGAAACTTATACATCTTATATACTCGTCCATATTGCCCTAAACGGTCCTGCTTGAATATAATAGGTCCTGGAGAATCTAACTTTATCGCGATTGCTACAAGTCCCATAGGAATCGCAGCTACCACGAGTCCTAAACTTGACAACACAATATCGAGAAAGCGTTTTATATATATTCGATACAACATTCCTGCTTCTCCTTTCACCATTTGAAAAGGTTGCTCCATTCTACGTAAGAGTTCACCCTCTAGTTGTCCCCATAATCCCGCCATCCCCTACAACCGTCATGTCCCGCCATCTTTATCAACAGCCTTTTCATCCTCTACTCCCACTCCCCTGGCTTCACTCCGAAACCGCCTTCGCCACCGCTCCGGCAACCGTCACAGCCGCCTCATCCAAAGCACTCTGCCGTCCGCCATCTTCCGCGGTCTGAGCCTTCCGCTTCTCCATCCCCACAACCTTCTTCCCCGCCGGATGATAAGTAGTCACAATCTCCTCCACCATCTCCACAATCCGGTCGCTGTTCTCGTAGCTGGCCATGGCCAGCTCCTCCAGCTGTCGGAGGAATTTCTCCACATCAAAGGGAATGGGCTTTCCGATATGGATCAGCTCGTTATCCGTCTTCTTCATCCCTTCCTCGGCCATCAGCTTTTCCTCAAAAAGCTTCTCGCCGGGGCGGAGTCCCGTATAGACCACCTTGATATCCTCATCCGGCTTAAATCCCGACAGCTTTATAAGGTTACGGGCCAATGTATCGATCTTCACCGGCTCGCCCATATCCAGCACAAAGATCTCACCGCCCCAGGCGTAGGTTCCCGCCTGCAGCACCAGGCTCACCGCCTCCGGGATGGTCATAAAGTAACGGATGATATCCGGGTGGGTCACCGTCACCGGCCCTCCGGCCGCGATCTGCTTCTTGAACAGAGGGATCACCGACCCGTTGCTACCCAGCACGTTTCCAAAACGCACCGCCACAAACTGGGTGCCCGTCCGCTCTTTATTCTTCACGCTGCCGATGCGGATTCCATCTGCCCCGGCCTCCCGGCCTGAAGCCGCTCTCCTGCTCCTGCACTTCCCCCCATCATACACCGCCATATGATCCATAGGATCCGGAACTACCTGTCCGTCGATCACCTTATCCGCGTGGGCGTGGAGGAATGGCAGCAGATCCATCCGTCCCTCCTTGCTGATAGCGTCCATGCTCTGGATCACCATCTCGCACAGCCGCTTGCTGGCTCCCATGATGTTGGTAGGATTCACCGCCTTATCGGTGCTGATCAGCACAAAACGCTTGGTTCTGTACTTCAGCGCCGCATAGGCTGTCTTGTATGTACCGATCACATTGTTCTTGATCGCCTCGTTGGGGCTTGTCTCCATCAGGGGCACATGCTTATGGGCCGCCGCGTGGTAGACGATATCCGGCCTATAGTGCTCAAACACCCAGTTGATCCTCCGGCTGTCCCGCACGGAACCGATCAGCACGTCCAGGTTCAGCCCTGGATATTTTCTCCGCAGCTCCTGCTCGATGTCGTAGGCGTTGTTCTCGTAGATATCAAAGATCACCAGCCGCTCCGGCTCGTGTCCCGCGATCTGGCGGCACAGCTCGCTTCCGATGGAGCCTCCCCCTCCTGTTACCAGGATGGTTTTCCCTTTTAAGTGCCCCAGAATTTCTTCCGTGTTCACCTTGATGGGCTCCCGGCCCAGAAGATCCTCCACCGCCACCGCCTTCATCCGGCTTAAGGAAACCTCCCCGTTGGTCAGCTGGTAGATGCCAGGCAGAGTCTTCAACTCGCAGCCCGTCTCCTTGCAGATATTTAAGATATCCCGCTTCACCTGGGGCGAAACCGTAGGCATGGCCACCAGGATCTGATCCACTCCATACTTCTCCGCCGCCGCCAGGATATCGTCCCTGCCGCCTACCACCGGGATTCCCTCGATCTGGTAGCCCCATTTATCCCGATCGTCGTCGATGAAGCACACCGGCTTCGCCGCGGACTTGTTGGAATTTAACAGCTCCCGAACCACGATCTGCCCCGCGCTCCCGGCGCCGATGATCATAGCGTTCTGGGCCGCCCGCCCGTGCTTGCTCCTGCGGCTCCGCTCCAGGCTGATATACCGGTAGCCGAAGCGCACACCCGTCACCAGAATCACCTGGATGATCGGGCCGAAAATGTAATAGGACGCCGGCATCCGCCCCTCGATGGCCGTGATTCCCACCATATGGAAAATCGTCGTTACCACCGTAGCCGCTAAAATCCGGTTCAGCTCGCTAAAGCTCGCGAACTTCCACAAACTCTTATACAGACGAAGCCCCGCGAACACAAACACCGCCGCCGCCGTATAGATCGGCGCGAACCGGGCGTAGGCGTCCAGATATTCTCTTGGAATGTTGGAAAAATGCAGGTCAAACCGCAGCCACAACCCCAAAAAGTAGGAGGCGTTTACCGCGATCATATCATATACCAACAGATAGATGGTCAGCACCCGCTTGTGGGCCACCTTCCGGATCTGCCGCTTCCCGTATTCCGCCGCCGCTAATTCCTTCGACTTATTCCTTTCCTTATCCATCTTCCCACAATCCTTTCAAACTCCCCTGATCCCCCATCTATTCCACAGTCACACTCTTTGCCAGATTCCTGGGCTTATCCACATCCAGCCCCCGGGCCACGCTTAAGTAGTAGCCCAAAAGCTGCAGGGGGATCACCGCCAGGCTAGCGGCGAAATGAGGATCCGTCTTCGGGATATACACTGTGAAATTCACCGTATCCTCGATCTCATAATTGCCGTAACTGGTCAGCCCCATCAGGTAGGCCCCCCGGCTCTTTACCTCCACTAGGTTGCTGACCGTCTTCTCATAAAGCTCCTTCTGGGTCAGCACCCCAATCACCAGGGTTCCATCCTCGATCAGGCTGATAGTTCCGTGCTTTAACTCTCCCGCCGCGTATGCCTCGCTGTGGATGTAGGAAATCTCCTTCATCTTCAGGCTCCCCTCCAGGCACACGGCGTAGTCCAGCCCCCGCCCGATAAGATAAGCATCCTGGGCATTGGCGTACTTGGCCGCGAACCACTGAATCCGCTCCTTGTCCTCCAGGGTACGGGCGATCTTTTCCGGCAGCTCCCTTAACTCCCGGATATAATCCTCATACTGTTCTTTGCTGATCTCATCTCTGGCGTAGGCGAACTCCACCGCCAGTACGTAGCCCGCCGCCAGCTGGGCGCTGTAGGCCTTGGTGGTAGCCACTGAGATCTCCGGCCCCGCCAGGGTGTAGAACACATCGTCCGCCTCCCGGGCGATGGAGCTTCCCACCACGTTGACGATGGCCAGGGTACGGACGCCCTTCTCCTTTGCCAGCCGCAGGGCCGCCAGGGTATCCGCCGTCTCCCCCGACTGGCTGATCAGTACCACCAGATCCCCTGCTTTCAGCAGCGGGTTCCGGTAACGGAATTCGCTTGCCAGCTCCACCCGCACCGGGATCCCCGCCAGATCCTCTATCACGTACTGGGATGCCATCCCCACATGGTAGGCGGAACCGCAGGCTACGAAATAAATTTGTGAAATGGAGCGGATCTCCTCCTGTGACAAGCCCACTGCGGACAGGTCGATCCTTCCATCCTTCACCACCGAATTTAAGGTATCCTCCACCGCCTTAGGCTGCTCATGGATCTCCTTCATCATGAAATGCTCGAACCCGCCCTTTTCAGCGGCCTCGGCGTCCCACTTGATCTCGGTCAGCTTCTTTTCGATCTCTTCCCCGTCCAGGTTATAGAAATGCGCCTCCCCCGGAGTGAGCCTCGCCATCTCCAGGTTCCCGATGTAATAGACGCTGCGGGTGTATTTCAGGATCGCGGGCACGTCGGAAGCGGCGAAAGTCTCCCCCTCGCCGGTTCCAATGATCATCGGGCTGTCCTTCCTGGCCGCCCAGATCTCCCCCGGGTAATCCCGGAACATCACGCACAAAGCATAGGAGCCCCTGACCCGCACCATGGTCTTTGCCAGGGCGTCTACAGGGCCCATCTTGTATTTTTTATAATAATAGTCAACCAGCTTGACCAGCACCTCTGTGTCAGTCTGGGAGTAAAAGCTGTAGCCGTGCTTTAGCAGCTTCTCCCGAAGCTCCTGGTAATTTTCGATAATTCCATTATGTACGCCCACAACCTCAGACTCCACCGGGCCGGAACCGCTTCCGGTGCAGTTGCCGCTTACGTGTGGATGGGCGTTTGTCTGGCTGGGTTCCCCGTGGGTGGCCCAGCGGGTATGGCCGATGCCGCAGGTTCCGGCCAGAGCCCGGCCGCCGTCGATCTTCTCCGACAGCTCCTTTAACCGTCCCTTGGCCTTTACTACCTCCGCCAGGCTGCTTCCGTCCCGGACCGCAACCCCTGCGGAGTCATATCCTCTGTATTCCAGCCTTGAAAGCCCCTCCAAAAGAATGGGGCCAGCCTGTCTGCCTCCTGTGTATCCTACAATTCCGCACATGTTTTTCCTCTCACTCCGGCAGCGGCCCTCCTCATTTTAGCCGCTGCCGTCCTCCTGTTTTCATCTTTCGCCGCTTTAAATCTTACCGGCGGTAAACTACAGACAAAGTTCCGGATCCAGGGATGGTGACCCACAGAGTCTTGGATGCGATATCGATCCGGGTGGGGTTCAGCAGCTCCCATCTTCCGGTATGGTTGTTAAAGTACAGCACCTGCACGGTTCCCAGTCCGTCGATCAGGTTGGGGATGTACAGGGGCACCTGGGAGCTTCCCAGCTTCTCCGTAGCGGTTCCAATCTCACGAGACATGATGGCGTGAGTTCCGATCAGGGCGTTGTACCCCTCCAGGTTCACATCCGGAACCACCTGGCTCAAGGTCTGGCCAGCGTTGATGCCGTTGATGGTATTGACCACCGCCTCCGGCAGTCCTACGGTAGCGCCGCCTCCCTGTACCAGCTCCAAAGCCGTGTCGCCCACAACAGCCTGTCCTCTGCTGTCAACGGTTACGGTGGGGCTTCCCTCCTGTCCCGTTACCAGCTGTCCTTCCTCGATGGTCAGCACGTCATTTCTGGGGCTGGTGCTGGAAGTAAGGCTTCCGCCTGCGCCAGGTCCTCCGGTGGTCAGTCCCATCCGCTCCTGATAGCGCCGCAGGGCCTCTCCCAGGTCGCCGCCGCCACCGCCGCCGCCAGTGTTGATATGAGCGCCGGAATCCGGGCTTGCGCCCATTACCCCAACGGCCTGGGTCGCCGCCAGCGCCGCTGCCACTGCTACTGCTGCTAAGTATCTCTTTTTCATCTTCCTCATTCCTTTCTTTTCCCCATGTTTAACTTTGATTAGTATCTATCGGCTCCTCTGCCCTGTAAAACAGATCCAGGACAATGGGAGGGATCTCATATAAGTCCGGAAAATACAGATCGTACAGATCCGCGTGTTCCGAGTAGCCCGGAAGGGTAATGATATCCTCCTGGCTTAAGGTCTGGCTGCTTTCTAAGAAGGTCAGGGCCAGATCCATATATTCGCCCTTGGACAGGTTTGTCACCATGTAGGGCTCGATCTCATCCAGCATCCGGTCGGCGAAGCCTTCCTCCCTGGCCGCCTGGGCCTTAGCCGCCTGGGCGAAACCCTGGATGTAGGTTTTCTGCCGTTCCATCCGGTCCAGGGCGGAATCCTGCTCATCTACATCCCGGTAGCGGACGAACCGCTCCGCCAGGCCGCCCTTTAAGGTCACCTGGGCTCCCGGTGTGAAGGAAGGATCCGCCTCCTCCAGCCCTTCCGGCCCGATGGTCACCGTCACGCCTCCTACCCCTTCATTGAGGATCGGCAGAGCTCCCAGGCTTACGGCCATATAGCTGTCAATGGGAAGGCCCCCAAGGAGGGTGGACACCGCCTCGCTCATATATTGGCAGCTGACCTCTCTTCCGTCTCCGTAGGCGTAGGCCAGGGTCAAGTGCTGGATATCCTTTCCCAGCACATTTCCGCTTAAGTCCGTCAGGGTGATCAGCGTCATAGTATCTCGGGGGATCGCCAGCATCTTCACCGTATCCCGGGCCGTATCCTGGGCTACTAGGAAGATGGCGTCCGACTGTCCCCCGGAGCCCGCTACCTGGGGCTCCTTAAGAGTATCCTGCCGGTCTACGCCCATACAGAGGATGGCTTTCACATAAGTATTCCTGCGGTAGGTTACGCCTTCGTACTCCACCACATCCTCCATGGGCACGCCGGGGCCCAAGCCCTCGTAAAAGCCTTCCCCCGTCCCGGCTCCCCCGGCATCCGCCTCCTGGCTCTGGCCCTGCTCCTGCCGCCAGGCCTGGGCCTGTGCTTCTGTCTGCCGCCTCTGCTGATAAAGCTTCACGCTGTGCCAGCCAAAGAGCCCGATCACCGCCAGGGAGGCCAATAGGCCCATCCAGGTCTTAACCCCGGATCTTCTGCTCTTCTTCGTATGGTGTGTACTTGCCATATTTCTTGCCATAATATTTCTTGTAGTAGCGGCTGTAATACCGCCCGGAGCCTTCCCCGCCGGTCTTGCTTAGGACCGCTCCCAGCAGCCGGCAGCCGCTGCGCTCCAGCTGGCTCTTCACCTTCTGGACCAGCCGGTAGCTGACGCCTCCGCTCTCAATCACCAGCACCGCGCCGTCGCATTTGCTGGCCACGATCGCGCCGTCGATCAGGTTCCCCATGGGAGGCGTGTCCACCAGTATGTAGTCGTAATCCTTCCTGGCCTCATCCATCAGGGCGCCGAAGAGTGGATCCTCCAAAAGCTCCGCCGGGTTGGGGGAGTAGGGCCCGGCCAGAACCATATCCAGCCCTTCTACATTGGTGTGGTAGATCACCTCGTCCATCCTCTTCTGTCCGCTGAGGTACTGGGAAAGGCCGTTGATCCGGCCCCGTATTCCATGCCTGGATGCCACCACCGATTTGCGGATATCCGCGTCGATTAACAGTACCCGCTTGCCGATGCTCCCAAAGGACTGGGCCAGGGAAAATGTTGTGTCGCTCTTTCCCTCGTCCGGGATGGAGCTGGTAAACATGACCGCCTGGATATTGCTGCCGCAGAACTGAATGTTGGTCCGCAGGGTCTTGATGGCCTCGTTGTAGAAATACTGGCCGTTTTCAACATTTTCCAAGATAATATGCTGATCCGTCACTGCTCCTTCCCCCTTCCTTCCTCAGATTTCATCTCACCCTTCGTCTCGCCCGGACGGGGCTGCCGTCTGCGGCTCTTGCGCTCTCTGCCTTCCCGCCGTTCTTGCTCCCGGCCTTCCTGCGGCTCTTGCTCCCGGCTATCCCGCCGCTCCTGCTCCTTGCTTTCCCGCTGCTCCTGCGTATTCGCGCTCTGGTTCTCGCCCAGCTCCACCTGAGGGCTGTCCTCCTGGGGACCGTAATGGCCGTAGCGGCCGTATTTGCCCTTATCCCCTTCCTCGTCTTCCCTGGGGATCGCAGCCAGCACCGTCAAGCCCAGATACCGCTGTACATCCTCTTCCGAGCGGATGGTGTCGTTTAAGATCACCCGCAGGCAGATCACGCCGCACACCGCCATGCCGAAGAGCAGGGCGCACACCGCGCCGTTACGGCGGACGCTGGGGGAGGATGGCGACTCCGGTACGACGCCGTCCTCGATGATCTTCGGGGGAACCATCTCCATAATATCCGCAATGTAATTGGAGGATACCTGGGCCACCTCGTCCACAATGGCCTTAGCCCTGGCCGGATCCGGATCCGCTGCCGTTATGGAAAGGATTCTGGTATCCGCCGGATTGTCCAGGGACAACTGCCCCCGGAGCCCTACATAGTCCGTGTCCAAGCCCAGGTTATCGATCACCTCCTGGAGCACCGGGCGGCTGGTCACCATCACCCGGTAGTCGTTGGTCAGCTGGCTGCCGATCTGAAGATCCGCCAGGGAGGTCAGGGTCGTCTCCTTTGACAGCATATACACCATCGCCGTGGACGAGTAGATGGGCGTCATCACAAGCTTCGTGTAGGCCACCCCCACACCGCCTCCCAGGACCAGCGCCAGAAGGATCAGCCAGATCCGCCTTCTTAAGGCCTCCAAAAGCTCCAGCAGGTCGATCTGGATTTCGTCATTCTCTTCATAGGTTTTTTCCATGGTGTTTCATTCCTTTTTCTCACTGTTTTAATATCCGGTTCTCCAGAATACATCTGGGATTTTCAATCATCAAGCGGCGCAGCAGCTTCTCTCCGCCCTTTTTCTCAATCCACCTCTGGGCTTCCAAAGTTCTGGGCGGGCGGTAATCCTTCCGGTGCATATCTGTCCCCAGAAAATGCACTCTCCCTTCCAGCAGCTGCCTCCTGCACCACCTGACCTCCGGCCTAAGAAGGCCCTCCAGGCTGGTATAATTGACCTGTATGTATCCGCCGCCCCGGATCACTTCCTCCAGCCGCCCCTTTTCATAGAGACAGCCGTAGCGCTCCGCGTGGGCCACCACCGGCAGGTAGCCCCGGAGCGCCAGCTGCCGGATCCCCCGCAGGATCGCAGTAAAGCTGTCCTCCGGCGAAAATTCCGTCAGCACATACCGGCTCCCGGCTAATGTCAGGGCCTTCCCCTGGTCCAGCCAGTCCGCCATCTCCTCAAAGTAGCGGATCTCCTGGCCCAGGCTGAACCTTACGGGAATCCTCCATAGAAGCCCCTTCTGCACAAGGTTCGCATACTTTTCCAAAAGAGAGGAAGGATCCGCCTTTCTGCTGAAATGGGGAGTAGCAATGATGTGCCGGAATCCCTGGCTTGCCGCCTCAGACGCCAAAAAAGCGGTATCCTCCCAGTCTACCGCCCCATCGTCCGTATGGGGCAGGATGTGGGAATGGATATCGATCCCGCCTTCGATCATCTTCTGCCGCCTCCTTGATGCTCTTTTATATACCCCAGTGCTTTTAAAACAACTTTTTATGGTTAGTCGCGAAAAAGCGACATAATGTATATTATGTCGTTAATGGGATGTGGGAATTTCAAAGACCTTGTATTTGCAAGTAATTCTATCACGCTATCCTTGCCTTTTCAAGCCAAAAAGTGTAAAGAACTTCTTTTTATACAATTCTTCCCAGAGGGAAAATTCTGTGATTTTGCGATATTTACGGCCTTTTTGTCCTTCCCCCCTTCCATTTGTTTCCAACGTTGAGGAATTGTTCTAATTATCGTGATTCTTTATACTTCTTCAGAAAAATATAAAAAAGACATCTGCTGCCTTTCAGCCCATGTCTATCCAACTGTTTCCATATGTATTGATTCCAAAAGCGACATAATATACATTATGTCATATGCGCTGCAATCCCCTTCTCCCTCTCAGCTCCAAAAGACTCGCGGCTTACCATCAATCCCAAATCCAGTTGATTTAAACAGGCCTCCATGGCGCTGATCATCGTATAGCGGCGGGTGGTTTCGATGCTGCTGTGGCCCAGGTAATCCGCCAGATGGGCCAAATCCTTCTCTTTTTCGTAATAGCACTGAGCGAACAGATGACGCAGGTTGTGGGGAAATACCTTTCCCGGGCTGACACCGGCAGCCTGGCACAGGCCCTTCATCTGCACCCATATATTTCTGCGGTCCATAGGCCGCCCATTCCGGGTGATGAAAATGCTGCCCTCTCTAATCCCCGCCTCCCGGCAATAGCTGCCCAACATAGCAGTCAGCGCAGGCGGCAGAAGGATGATCCGCACCTTGCCCTTGCTGCTGATCCGAACCATCTGCTGTCTTAAGGATTCCGCTGTAATATATTTTAGCTCGCCGATGCGGATCCCGGTCATGGCCAGCGTCTGAAGGATGTAGAACAGGCGTTTCTTCCCGTCCTTCCACGCCTGGGATACCAGGCGGCGGTATTCCTCCCGGCTTAGCTCCTTCTCCTCCTCTCTGAAGGTCTGGCGCTGCACGCGGCAGGCCTTCACGCAGCAGTCCTCCCGCCCGATAAACCGCAAATAGCAGTTGACGGCGATCAGCATAGAATTAACGCTGCTGATCTTATAATGCTCCACCAGATCTTCCTTGTACCGGACCACCTGTTCCAGCTTTAGCTCCCTATCTTCCATATAGCGCAGAAAATGTCCCGCGTCCCGCAAATATTTTTCCACCGTGTTTTCGCTCTTCTCCTGGCTCCGCAGATACGCCGCGAAGCTTTTCAGCTGATAAACTACCATTGATTATTCTGCCTCCTGACTGCTATCCTGTACCTGTAATTCTGTCAATTCTCTGTCTCTAGTATGTCCAAATTCACGTCAATAACCGGCCTGCCAGCGCCAAAACCGCCAGATGAACCGGATAATACCAATAGAAAAAAGCGGGGCAGGGATGTTTTCCCCTTGTCCCGTCGTATAAGCTTAAAAAAATCAGGGCCAGGCAGGTTCCCGCCAGCACATCTGACCCTACAAACATTAAAAAGATGGCAAAAGCCCCTGCCAGCTGCAGCGGCCTGCTGTCCCTGGCCCAGTAAAACCAAGCGATCAAAAGGATTCCCATCCCACCGTAATCCGTCCCCAGGGCCCGGCAGAAGATTCCCCCAAGAAAGGCCGTCCCCGCCAGGGCCAGCGTCCAAAGCAGCAGCCAGTCCCCTTCCGTCCCTCTGCCGCCGCGCCTTAAGATTAATCCCGTCAGCCCTTCTGCCAGCCACAGCGCCCCCAGGCCGGCAGCCAAGGTCCAGAATACATTCTGCCGCTCCGGGTCTGCCCATCTCCCCCACAGAGCCAAATCGTATGGGATCTCTGAAACAGCGGCCAGCAAAAGAAGCCTCCCCAGATACCGCTTCCGGCTGCGGGTATAGATGAAGCCTTCCGTCAAAAGGAAGGCGAAGATGACAAAGGCCGGACGCCCCGCCTGGTTCAGCCACCAGCCAGGGCCTTCCCCCAAAAGAGGCTTAAGGGCAAGCCCTATATGGCTCAGAGTCATGGAACAGACGCCGATCCATTTTAAGGCTGTGCCGCTTATGCCCCAGCTCTTAGATTTCAAAACTTCCCGCCACATAAGTCCCTTCCGGAAGTCCCAGATCCTTCTTCTCGGGCTGCAGATTCCAGGTTCCGTGAAGGCCGCTCTGGCGGGTCATCACCATGGCAAAGTGATGCATCACGATTCCCGTATTCAGTCCCTCATTCTCCTGGGTGGTCATCTCATCCTTCAGAATCACCAGGTAGATCTGATGTCCGTCCATGATGAAACGGAAGGGCTGGCGGTTCAAGGCCGTAGGCGCGCAGCAGGCCGCGATCAGCGCCCGGTAAAGGTTGGAGTTTCGGGGCCAGAGGTCGATCTGGGAGGGCTGTCCCCATGCGCCTTCGTAAACCGCATCCTCAATGTAAAGCTTAGGTGCAATCAGGCCGGAACGCTGTTTTAAATGAATATTGGAGGGGCTCTTAATATCAATCCGCAGGGTACCCAGCTCCGGCTTCTCATAACCGTAGGCGATCAGGGCCGCCGGCTGCTTATCCGAAATAATCCCCAGCTGCTCCTTAAGCTTTTCCCCGTCTAAAATGGTGATCCAGCAGGAGCCAAGTCCCAGCTCCACCAGCTTTAATACCATGTCCTCCCCTGCGAAACCGGCGTTCTCCAGGCAGTGCTCCTTCTCCTCCGTCAGCAAGACCATGTAGCAGGGAGCTTCCACCATAAAGCCGTGATATCCCGCGCAGCCGGAAAGCTGCTCTAAAATATCCCCGTCGAAGAAACGCCACTCCACCGCCGTCCCCGGCGTCAGACATTCACAGTGCTTCCCGTAATCCTCGATTTCCTGGCGGATCTTGTCCGGAATCTTCTTATTTCCAAAGGACCGCACTGATTTTCTCGCAACCGCAAGATCGTAATAGTTCATGTACACCATCCTTTCCCTATGATAAATGCTTAAGTCGTCAAACATTTTATAGCTCAATTTTAGTAAATTCGGACAAAAGAGTCAAGTGTATTCCAAAAAAATATTCCGGCAGCCAAGAAAGCCGCCGGAATCATCCGCATCCTGAAACTTATATTTTTTAATAGAACAGCCGGTTCACCGCGCTGAAAATACCGCGGATGGACGCTCTGGTAATATTGGAGCTGACGCCTACGCCGTAGGTGACGCGGCCGCTGGCCTGATCCATCAGATGGATATAGGAGGCCGCCTGTGCGCCGGAGCCTGCGGTCAGGGCGTGCTCGCTGTAGTCCAGAACCTTGATCTGGATTCCAAGGGCTTCCTCCATGCCTCTCTGAACCGCATCGATGGGGCCGTTTCCAACGCCATCAAATTTCTTCTCAACTCCATGATCCGTATAGATAACATGGGCCAGGGTAGCGAACTCGCCGTCTCCTGTCTCCGTATCGGTGATACGGCACTTGCGGAAATGAAGGGGCTCCTTCCGGTCCAGATAGTTCTTGCGGAACTCTTCCATGATCTGCTCCGGAGCCACCTCGCCCTGTTTTTCGGCAATTTTCTGAATCACATCCGCGAACTCCTTGTGCATGCCCTTTGGCAGACGGAATCCGTAGAAGGTATCCATCACAAAGGCTACGCCGCCCTTTCCGGACTGGCTGTTGATCCGCACCACGGGCTCGTACTTGCGGCCGATATCCGCCGGGTCGATGGGCAGATAGGGAACCTCCCAGTACTGGCTGTTCCGCTCCTGGAGCGCGTGCATCCCCTTGTTGATGGCGTCCTGATGTGAACCGGAAAAGGCAGTAAACACCAGCTTTCCGGCATAAGGATGTCTGGGTGGAATCTCCATCTTGGTGCAGCGCTCGTAAACCTCCGCGATCTCCTTTACATCCTCAATATTCAGCTTCGGGTCAATGCCCTGGGAGAACATATTGTAGGCGATGTTCAGCACATCCACATTTCCGGTGCGCTCGCCGTTTCCAAAGAGGGTTCCCTCCACCCGGTCGGCTCCGGCCAAAAGCGCCAGCTCTGTAGCGGCCACGCCCTCGCCCCGGTCATTGTGAGGATGAACACTTAAGATAATGCTCTCGCGGTTCTTAAAGTGGGTGTTCATCCACTCGATCTGATCCGCGTATACATTCGGCGTGGTCATCTCCACCGTAGAGGGCAGGTTGATAATAATCGGGTTCTCCTTGGTGGCCCCCCAGGTTTCCTGCACCGCAGTACAGATGTCCAGAGCAAAATCCAGCTCTGTACCGGTAAAGCTCTCCGGCGAATACTCCAGGCGAACCTTTACATCGCTCTCCGCCGCATAGCGCTGAACCAGCTTGGTTCCAACGATGGCGATGTCCTTGATCTCTTCCCGGTCTTTATGGAATACCACATCCCGCTGAAGGGTGGATGTGGAATTATAAATATGTACAATGGCGCTCTTTAAGCCCTTAATCGCTTCAAAGGTTCTCTTGATCAAATGCTCCCTGCACTGAACCAGTACCTGAACCTCTACGTCGTCGGGAATCAGCTTCCGCTCGATTAAGGTTCTCAGGAAGTCAAACTCAATCTGAGAGGCAGCAGGGAATCCCACTTCGATCTCCTTAAAACCCAGTTTCACCAGAAGATTGAACATCTCAACCTTCTCCTCCACCACCATGGGCTCTACCAGCGCCTGGTTTCCATCACGCAAGTCCACGCTGCACCAGATGGGAGCCTTCTGAATTTCCTGATCCGGCCAGGTTCTCTCCGGAAAATCCACAACGGGAACACGCTTATATCTCTGATAATTTAACATATCTTTTCCTCCATTCATCATTCATATTTCCGCCCCTCGGACGGTTACGACTCCATGTAGTTTATCTTCGCTTCTGCTTTTCTTGATCGTCCTCAGCCCAGGACGGGCAGTCGCTCCACTACGCCGTAATGTCTGACGATGAACAGAACTACCTTTAATGGTTCAGCCCCATCTTTCATCATTCCTTTTCTTTAATTTCTGCTTTAGGTCTTAGTGCGTAATGTTTATTATATCACAGGGCCTTTCATCAGGCAAGAAAAAGGCTTTCTTCCCGGTATTCCCAATAGTTATGGGAGCTATATCTTCTCAACTGCGATGGACTTTGTGCCTGGGGTCTAAACGGATAATTTTGTAATAACCCGCTTCAATTACAACATGAATCCGAAACGCTTCTGTCACCTCGTAATGGTAAACCTGCATTCCTTTATAACTGTCACTTG
>CALWQV010000027.1 GCA_944383785.1 uncultured Enterocloster sp.
GTCCGGTGAAGGAGCAGGAGCGCACCGGTAAAGTGGTTGTGATTTCGTAAAAGAGAAAAACGCTCTCCGAGCCGCAGTTTTACAGTTCGGAGGGCGTTTTTTCATTGCCTTTTACCGGAAGTCAGTTTTTACTTTCCGGCCATCTGGCGCTCCTGGGCCTCGATCATTTTCTTCACCATATAGCCGCCTACGGAGCCGTTCTGAGCGGAAGTCAGGTTGCCGTTGTAGCCGTTGGATAAAGGTACGCCAAGCTCGCTTGCAACTTCCATCTTGAACTTGTCCATAGCTTCCTTGGCCTCAGGTACGTTGGTTTTGTTCGAGTTGTTTGTCATAATAACACCCTCCTTTGTTTTAGTGCCACCCGCTTTTGCCGGCGGCTTGTTTTGTGTTACAATGCTATTATGTGTACCTGAGCGGCAAATACACTAGAAGGTTCTGCGTAAACTGTCAAAAGTTAGAAGAAAAAAAGTAATAAATGCGCAAAAAGAACTTGTTTTGTAGTAGGATTCATATTATACTTGTGTGGAATGGAAACGATAAGGAGAGCGAAAGGCCATTATGAGAGTCATTGCCGGCAGCGCCCGGAGGCTGCTTTTAAAAACGCCCGAGGGCATGGAAACAAGACCCACCACAGACCGGATCAAGGAGACGCTGTTTAATATTCTGCAGCCTGATATTCCGGGCTGCCATTTTCTGGATCTTTTTTCCGGCAGCGGCGCCATCGCCATCGAGGCATTAAGCCGTGGCGCGGCCCAGGCGGTTCTGGTGGAAAACCATCCCCAGGCGATTTCCTGTATCCGTCAGAATTTGTCCAGCACCAGGCTTTCGGACCGGGCAAAGGTGATGGAGGGAGATGTATTTGCCTGCTTAAAGCGGCTGGAGGGCCAGGATCAGCCCTTTGACCTCGTCTTTATGGACCCGCCCTACGGCCAGGGACTGGAGCAGAAGGTTTTACGGCAACTGCGGGATTCCTCCCTGATCGATTCCCATACCCGGATTATCATCGAGGCTTCCAAGGACACGGATTTTTCCTGGCTGGCTTCGGAGGGCTATGAGCTTGTCCGGGATAAACAGTACAAGACCAACCGACATGTATTTGCGGTCAGGAAAGAGGATTAGATGAAGATTGCAGTATACCCGGGAAGCTTTGACCCGGTTACCATGGGGCATATGGACATTATCCAGCGCACCTCCCAGATTTTTGATAAAGTAATCATCGGAGTTTTGAATAATCGTGCAAAATCTCCGTTGTTTTCCGTAGAAGAACGTGTTAAGATGTTAGAAGAGGTTACCTCCGAGCTTCCCAATGTGGAGATTCAGTCCTTTGGAGGGCTGCTGATTGATTTTGTGCGCCAGAATCAGGCCCAGATCATTGTCAGGGGACTGCGGGCCATTACGGATTTTGAGTATGAGCTGCAGATGGCCCAGACTAACCGCGTCATGGCTCCGGAGGTGGATACCCTGTTTTTAACCACGAATTTAAGATATTCCTATCTGAGCTCCAGCATTGTTAAGGAGATTGCGGCGGGAAAAGGCGATATCGCCGCCTTCGTTCATCCTCATGTGGCGGAGCAGATGCGTCGGAAGCTTTTCGGTTAAGGCCGTTGCTTCCAAAATAGAGTGCGATTCAAAAGGGAGATAAGGGAAAATGATGAGCAGAATTGAACAGTTGATCAGCGAGATTGAAGAATATATTGATTCCTGTAAATTTCAGGCACTTTCTAATACAAAGATTATCGTTAATAAGGAGGAGCTGGAGGAGCTTTTGGTAGAGCTGCGCCTTCGGATTCCCGATGAGATTAAGAAATATCAGAAAATTATCAGCCAGCAGGATACTATTTTAGGCGAGGCCCAGGCCCAGGCGGATGCCATCATGTCCGATGCCAAGAAGCAGGCGGATTCTATGGTGGCCGAGGCCAACGCCCAGACCAGTGAGATGGTGAACGAGCACGAGATTATGCAGCGGGCTTACGCCCATGCCAACGAGGTGATGGAACAGGCGAATCTCCAGGCCCAGGCCATTGTAGATCAGGCGGTGAACGATGCCAACGCCATCCGCCAGGGCTCCATCCAGTATACCGATGATATGTTAAACAGCCTTCAGGCTATCATCAGCCATACTATGGACGAGGCCAAGAGCCGCTTCGATTCCTTTGCCAATTCTCTCCAGTCCAGCTATGATATCGTATCCTCCAACCGTAAGGAGCTGGCCGGAGGCTTGACGCCCCGTCAGGAGGATTCCCAGGAGGGTCAGAGCCAGCCTCAGGATGAGAATGAGCAGAAGTAGTCAGCTAAAGGCTCCCATCCCTTGAAGCAGGACCATAAGGGCGGCGGAGAGGCTGCTGTGGAGGCATTTCCATTGTACATAATCCCGAATCGAAAGTTCGGGATTTTTTAATACGCTCTTTGTCTGAAAAATACCGGAAATTCCGCCGAAGGAGGCGGCGGCCGCAGCCAGAGGCCGGGCGGCCCATGAGGGGAAGGCTTTGCTTATGGCCTGGATTCCGGTGGTCATCTCCATCAGTGCGCTAAAAAGGGCGGACAGGCCGGCTGGGAGGAAGGAGCGCTCTAAGAAAGACGCCGCCATGGAGAAAAACATGATATAGCCGCCGATGCGGATCATGGTTTCAAAGGAGTTCATCATGTGGGCGTCAAAGGAAAAGGGCCTCTGAGGTTTTGCCTCCTGCACGGCCAGGGCGGTTTTGAAAGTCCTGCCGGAAGGAAGAAAGCGCCTGCGGGCCAGAAAGGCCAGGGGCAGGGCAGGAAGATAGACGGCGGCCAGAAGGGCGGGCAAGGGGCAGTCGATCTCCGCCTTTTTGAGGCAGTCCATGGTGTAGCCAGCCAGAAACATAGGGCTGGGGTAGCTGCAGAAGGCCAGAAGGGCTTTCGCCTCATTGGCAGAGATCTGCCGGCTGTCCAGAAACTCACCATCGATTTTTGGCCCCATGGGATATCCGCACAGGACTCCGCAGATCAGCGCGAAGCTGCCGGAGGGGCTAAGGCCCGGAAACCGTCCAAGGATAGGGGTGAACGGGCGGGCGAGAAGCTCTGCGCCGCCAAGGCCCATAACGGCTCCGGTACAGATCATAAAGGGCAGCAGAGTGGGTACCACCACCGTGCCCCACAAGGAAAGTCCCCCCAAAGCTCCCGAAAAGGATAGCGCAGGGTTAATGAGCAGCAGAAGCAGGCAGAGCACTGCCAGATAAGGGCTTAATTTTTTCACGGTTGGGCTGGGCCTTCTTTTTTCACTAATATATGAGGGCTTTCTTCCGCCTATGATTTTGATGAAAGACCTGTTATTTTCTTTAAAAATGTGATAAACTGAACCGATGAACGAAAGAGGAGCGGATGGAATGAACACGGATTTTCTGCCGGCGAAATTTTTAGAGGAAATGCGCTGCCTTCTGGGGCCAGAGGCAGCAGACTACCTGAACAGCTTTAAGGAGCGTCCCTGTCAGGGCTTAAGAGCCAATGGATTAAAGATTTCCCCGGATCAGCTTAAAAACCTTCTTCCCTGGGAGCTTTCCCCGGTTCCATGGGCGGAGGGCGGCTTTTACCTTAAAGATCCGGCGGTCCGGCCCGCTCTTCATCCGGCCTACAGCGCCGGCCTTTATTATCTCCAGGAGCCTAGCGCCATGGCTCCGGGAGCTTTTCTCCCCGCAGAGCCGGGACAACGGGTGCTGGATCTGTGTGCCGCTCCCGGCGGAAAAAGCACGCAGCTGGCGGCCCGCCTGAAGGGACAGGGCATCCTTGTTTCCAATGATATCAGCCCTTCCAGGGCCAGAGGGCTTCTGAAAAATCTGGAGATGGCCGGTGCGGCCAATATCTGCGTCACGGCGGAGGAACCAGGGAAGCTGGCGGACCGATGGGAGGGATGGTTTGACCGCATCCTGGTGGATGCTCCCTGCTCCGGCGAGGGGATGTTTCGGCGGGAGCCGGAGATGGTAAAGGACTGGCTGGCGAAGGGGCCCGAATTTTATGCTCCGATTCAGCGGGAAATTCTTACTCAGGCAGCCCGGATGCTGCGTCCCGGCGGCCTGCTTTTGTACTCCACCTGCACCTTTTCCCAGATGGAGGACGAGGGCGCGGTGGAGTTTCTGCTAAAGAATGAGCCGAACTTCCGGCTTGAGCCCCTGGATGCGGGGGAGATTCCAGGCAGCATGGAAAGCGGAATCCTTCCCGGAACTCTCCGACTGTTTCCCCATCGTCTAAAGGGGGAGGGACATTTTCTGGCCCTTTTAAGGAAGGAGGGGATGGGAGAATGTCCGGAGAAAAGGGCGAATGAGGGCCTTCCCGGAAAGTCCTGGAAAGAGCAGAAGGAGATTTCTGATTTTCTTCCCTCCCTGAAACCGACAGGAGAGCGGGTCCGGCTGATTGAAGACCAGCTTTATCTGCTTCCGGAGCTTATGCCCGCCTGGAAATCCCTGCGCTTTCTGCGGACCGGGCTTCACCTGGGCAGTTTAAAGAAGGGGCGCTTCGAACCCTCACAGGCCCTGGCCATGGCCATAAATCCGGGAGAATATCCATGGGTTTTGACTCTGGCCATGGAGGATGAGCGGGTGATCCGCTATCTGAAGGGGGAAACCATCTCATTAAAGACCGGGGAAGCGGCGGGAAAGGGATGGACTCTGGTGTGCGCCGATAGTTTCGGCCTTGGCTGGGCCAGAGGAAACGGCCAGAATTTAAAGAATAAATATTATCCGGGCTGGCGGCGTCAGTAAAATGGGGCGGTCTGCCTGAGGTGTAAAAATCAGGAGGAGTAAATGGCGGCAAAGGATGGAAAGGGGCGTCTGCGCCTTGATAAATTTCTGGCTGATATGGGGGTAGGAACCCGCAGCCAGGTAAAGGCGATGGCCCGGAAGGGGAGGATCTGCTTAAACGGCGTGCCGGTAAAGGATCTTTCTGTCAAGCTGGATCCGGAGAAGGACGCAGTGGAAGCGGATCACGTTTTGGTGGCATATGCTTCTATGGAATATTATATGTTAAATAAACCGGCAGGGGTGGTTTCTGCCACAGAGGACGGACAATATCCGGTGGTGACGGATTTAATCGAAACCGCGCTGCGAAAGGATCTGTTTCCTGTAGGCAGGCTGGATCTAGACACGGAGGGGCTGCTGCTTTTGACCAACGACGGGAAGCTGGCCCACGAGCTTCTTTCCCCCAGACGCCATGTGGACAAGGTTTACTATGTGGAATATGATGGGCTCCTGCCTGCCGACGCTCCTTCGCGCTTTGAAGCCGGACTGACCTTAGAGGACGGTACCAAGACCATGGCCGCTGTCTGGGAGGACGATGGGGAGGGCAGAGGGCGCCTGACCATCCGGGAAGGAAAGTTTCACCAGGTAAAGCGGATGTTTGAGGCCCTGGGCTGCCGCGTGTCCTACTTAAAACGGCTGTCTATGGGCGCGCTGGTTTTAGACCCAGCCTTAGAGCCCGGGCAGTACCGGCCACTTACGGAGAGCGAGCTTGAGAGCCTGGGGCGTTCCTAGCGGAGAGAAGTGCAAATAGAAGGAGAAAGGACCGGAAATCATGAAATTATCTGAGATAAAAGGCGTCATTTTTGACCTGGACGGTACCCTGGTGGATTCCATGTGGATGTGGAAGGCCATCGATATCGAATACCTTGGGAAGAGAGGGCTTGACTGCCCGGAGGACCTGCAGAAAAAGATCGAGGGCATGAGCTTTTCCGAAACAGCGGTGTATTTTAAGGAGCGGTTTCATCTGCCGGATTCCCTGGAGGAAATCAAGGCCGAGTGGACCCGCATGTCCTTAGACAAGTACGAAAACCAGGTTCCGTTAAAGCCGGGGGCAGGACGTTTTCTCCGGTTTTTAAAGGATCATAACATCCCCATGGGCATCGCCACCAGTAACGGCCAGGCCATGGTGGACGGGGTTCTGGACGCCCTGAAAATCCGTCCCTTTTTCGATTCCGTGGCCACTGCCTGCGAGGTAAAGGCGGGCAAGCCGGCTCCGGATATCTACCTGTACGTGGCGGGAAAGCTGGGGGTAAAGCCGGAGGACTGTCTGGCTTTTGAGGATGTGCCGGCTGGGATTCAGGCTGGGAAGGCGGCCGGTATGCGGGTGATTGCCATGGCGGATGAATTTTCCCGCGCCATGGAGGAGGAAAAACGGCGGCTGGCGGATTTCTGGGCGGATGATTTTGATCAGGTGATAGGAGGGATATTTCAGTGAAGATTGCGGTTGTAACAGGTGCTTCCTCTGGTATGGGAAGGGAGATGGCGCTGCAGCTTTCGGACCATTTTCCTTTTGATGAAATATGGGTGATCGGCCGGAGGATGGAGCGACTCTGTCAGTTAAAGGAGCAGACCGGAACCCGTCTGCGCTTTTTGAGCCTGGATCTGACCAGGGGAGAGGATCTGAAGCGGCTGGCGGAGGCCTTAAAGGAGAAGGAGCCGGAGGTGAAATTTCTGGTCAATGCCGCCGGCTACGGCAAGATGGGGCCTGTGGGAGCGGCTTCCTTTGGGGAGGAAACAGGCATGGTGCGCTTAAACTGCGAAGCTCTCTGCGCCGTAACAAGGCTGGTCCTTCCCTATATGCCCCACAACAGCCGGATCATCCAGTTCGCCTCTGCCGCCGCCTTTCTGCCTCAGCCGGATTTCGCGGTCTACGCGGCTTCCAAGGCATTTGTCCTAAGCTACAGCAGGGCACTGGGAGAGGAACTGCGGGACCGGGATATCTACGTAACGGCGGTCTGCCCGGGGCCTGTGAAAACAGAGTTTCTTGAGCTGGCGGAAACCACGGGCCAGATTCCTCTATACAAGCGGCTGGTTATGGCAAATCCCCGCCATGTGGTGCGGAAAGCCTTAAAGGATAGCATTATGGGCCGTCCTGTGTCGGTTTACGGTCTGACCATGAAGGTATTTTTGCTGCTCACTAAGATTCTGCCCCACAGTATGATCCTGGCGGCCATGCGCAAGCTTTCCTAAGATGGAAAGCGTGGGACGTTGAAGAGAGAAAGGAGGGTTTAAGGCTGATGCAGCTGCTTGAAATCGCGCCGGAGGAAGCGGGACAGCGACTGGATAAGCTTTTGGGCAAATATCTGAACCAGGCTGGAAAAGGGTTCCTCTATAAGATGATGCGCAAGAAAAACATTACCCTTAACGGGAAGAAATGCGACGGCTCCGAGCGCCTTAAGGCGGGGGACCAGGTGCGGCTGTTTTTAGCGGATGAAACCATTGAGAAATTCCGCTCGGAGGTTTCAGCGGATGTTCTTTCGCTGGAAGCTCCTGAGGTAATTTATGAGGATTCCAATATTCTGATCTTAAATAAGCCATCGGGAATGTTGAGTCAGAAAGCGAGAGAGCAGGATATTTCCTTGAACGATCTGATGCTGAATTATCTAGTCGGCTCTGGAAAGATCACGCCTAAGCAGCTGCGGGCCTTCCGGCCCTCCATCTGCAACCGTCTGGACCGCAACACCAGCGGCCTGGTTGTGGCAGGGCGTTCCATGTCAGGCCTTCAGATCATGAACCAGGCTTTTAAGGAGCGCAGCATGGAAAAATACTATCTGTGCATTGTAAAGGGATGGGTAAGGGAGAAGCAGCAGATCCAGGGCTATTTGATCAAGGACCACAGGGCCAACCAGGTGCGGATCCTGAACCGGCCCGCAGATGAGGCCCAGCCCATCGCCACGGCCTACGAGCCCTTAGCTTACGGGAAGGATCTGACCCTCTTGCAGGTGGAGCTTCTCACCGGCCGCAGCCACCAGATCCGGGCCCACCTAGCCTCCATCGGCCACCCCATCGGCGGGGATACAAAGTACGGGGACCCGGAGCTAAACCGGAGGCTGCGGACGGAATGCGGTGTAAAGAACCAGCTGCTTCACTCCTGGAAGCTGGTGATGCCAGAGACGCTTACTGAGCCCCTGTCCGCCCTTGCCGGGAAAACCTTCCTGGCTCCTGTGCCGGAGGAATTTTCCCGGGTTCAGGCCCTTTACTTTAAGAATCCATCTCGCTGATTACCTTAAATACGGTGGCCGTAAGTTCGATGCCCCGCAGGTAGTTAGAGAGGGTCAGATGCTCGTTAGGGGCGTGGTTGTCGGAATTGGAATCGCACCAGCGCACCTGGATGGCGGGAAGTCCCAAAATATTGGTCCACAGGTAGTCGGGAGCCGTGGAGGGACGGTTGGGATAAATCATATATTTTCCGAAAATAGCACCTGTGGCCCGCTCGATTGGCTCTAGGTAAGGAGTGGTAGTGGGCGTTTTGGAGGGCTCGGTGATGCCGTGGCAGATGACCTCCACATTGTCATAGCCCAGCTCCTTAATATACGCTTTCAGATTGTCCAGAATTTTCTGGCCGTCCTGGGCCACCACCAGACGCATATCGATCTTCGCCACTGCCTTGGAGGTGAGAACCGTAGCCGTTCCCTGGCCTACATGGCCGGAATAGATGCCGGATATGTTGAAGCTGGGCGTATTGTTCAGCTGGAGATAGTAGCCCTTTTCCTTGGGGTAAATGGGGGCTACGCCGTAGGACTTCTCAATATCCTTCTCTACATTCGGCAGATGATCGTAGATATCCAGCTCCCGCTCGGTTGGCTCTTTAATCCCATCGTAGAAGCCGGGGATGTGAACGACGCCGTCGTCGGTTTTCAGTTTATTTAACAGATGAACCAGCTCCCAGGCGGCGCTTGGAAGAACCGGCGCGTACTGGGAATGGAGATCCCGGTTGATGGTAGTTAAAACCAGCTCCACATAGAGCATTCCCTTTACGCCAAGGGCAATAATGGGCTGATCGTTGTGATTTTTAGAACCATCGCTGAAAAATACCACATCCGCCTGAAGCTCCTCTTTGTGGGCCCGCAGAAATTCCGGAAGTCCTTCGCTGTTGCTTTCCTCAGAGCCCTCGAAAACCATCAGCAGATTCACCGGAAGATCCCCGTACTGCTTCAGCCAGAAATCAACGGCATTGAGATGGGCCATCAGCGGTCCTTTATTGTCCGCCGTTCCCCGGCCATACATGACGCCGTCCTTGATGACGGGCTCAAAGGGCTTTGTGTGCCACAGATCCAGATTACCCTGGGGCTGCACGTCGTAATGGGCGTAGATCATCACCGTCTTTTTGGCGGGATCGTGGCCGTAGCGCCCGATGATGGCGGGATGGGGTTCCACTGGCGCTTTCTCCACCTCCAGCCCCATAGCCTCCATTTTTCGGATCAGCATCTCGCAGCATTCCAGGACGCCTTCGCTGGTGCTGCTGACGCTAGGCTGAGCCACCAGCTGAGCCAGGCTGTCAACCAGCTCCGCCTCGTTGTCGCGGATGTAGGTTTTCAGGGTTGTCTCGAAATGTTCCAGATTCATAAAATTCTCCTTTCATGGTGGTGCTCATAACAATGCTCCGCACTAGGCTCGAAAAGACCTCGCCAAGTGCTCTGCATGTATCGCACGTAAGCGCCTTAAAAGACAGGCGCTAAGTGCTCATAACAAAAAAAGCTTCCGACAGTTGCTGCCGAAAGCGGAAAACACATCCATATAAAATTTCTGATCCAAATTCATTATACATCCCAGGCTAAGATTCGTCAATCGAAACTTTCTTGAATAAAAAGCTGATCAGCTCCAGCAGCTGGCGAAACTGGATGGCGTGGTATTGCTCCTTGGGATAAATGGCCCCGAACTTTACCCTCACCGGCGGCGTCCCGATGCAGAAGGCGCGGACGGGCTGGGGAAGGTTAAAATAGGAGAGATAGCTTTCCAGGGCAAAGCCGATGCCGAATCCAGCGGAGATCATGCGCAGGGAGATTTCCGTCTGATGGTAAATTTTATACCGTTTGGGATACCAGTCCAGGGCGCTGAACACCTGCTCCATGTAGTAGCGGATGCTGTAGTCTTCTGGCAGAAGGATGAAATTCTCCTCCCGAAACAGGGAGAGGTCAATCCAGGGATAGGAGCCGGGGCCTTTGCGGGCCTTAGCGGCCAGGGGATGATTCTGGGGCGTCACAAGGAGCAGATGATCCTCCAGCAGGGTCATAGCGTCCCAGCCGGGCTGATCTTTCCGGATGTTGGAAAACATCAGTTCCAGCTGCCCTTCTTTCAGCATTTTATACAAATCTCCGCCGGAACCTTCGTGAAAAATGATCTCAAGTTCCGGAAAATTCTGTTTCTGGGCCATCATCAGGGGAGGCACAATGTAGGGAGCGCGGATATGCTGGACACCAATATGGATCCTGGCGGAACGCCCCTTCACCAACTTGGCCAGCTCCAGGTCAAATTCATCCTTCAGCCGCATCATCTGCCGGGCCTTCTGCACATAAAGCTCCCCCGCATCCGTCAAAGACATGGGCTTTTCACTGCGGTTAAACAGCTGAGTCCCTAACGTCCGCTCCAGGTTTGTAAGGAAGGTGCTGAGGGCGGGCTGGCTGATCTTAAGGGCCTCCGCCGCCTTGGAGATATTCCGGTATTTCTCCAGGGTTAATATATAAAGCTGTTCCTTCATCTGCATATGCCGCACCATCCCTTCATTTCTGAACCAATCCTATAAAATAATCGAATACCGGCATAAAGTTTATAAAAATTTTATATATTTACACAGGAACTCTTTTTCTATTATACTATGTGAAAATAGCTTCCGCAACGGGAAACACATCAAATTATTCTGATCCAAGAAACCAAAAAAAGGGGGAAATGAAAGCTTATGGAAGCTCAAAAAAAGAAAAGCAAGGTTCCACACACATTTGTCATTATTTTGGCCATTGTATTTGTCATGTCCATCCTGACCTGGATCATTCCGGCGGGCCAGTTTACCCGTGTCGAGGACGAAAACGGCATCGAGGTTGTTGTTCCGGATGAATTTACCTACATTGAAAAATCTCCGGTCAACCCGCTGCGGATTCCCAACTATGTAGTGGACGGATTCGCATCCAGCGCCTCCCTGATCTTCATGACCATCATTTCCGGCGGCGCATTTAACGTGCTGGTCAATACCGGCGCCCTCCAGGGATTGATCGCCATCGCGGTTAAGAAATTCGGCAATAAGGAGGCTGTCTTTATTCCGATTTTGATGCTGCTCTTCGCGGCCATCGCCACCACCCAGTCGGTAACCGTATTTATCGGCTTTACGCCGGTTATCATCATGATGACCCGCGCTATGGGATTTGACTCCATTACGGGAGCCGCGCTGCCGCTGTTAGGCGGAGCCATCGGCTTCTCTACGGGTACTCTGAACAGCTCCACCACCGTAGTAGCCCAGAAGATTGCCGGACTGCCGCTGTTTTCCGGAATTGAGTACCGTTTCTTCTGCCTGTTTGTATTCTGGATCATTACCAGCATCGTGCTGATCCGCTACGCCAGAAAGGTGCGCAAGGATCCGGCGAAGAGCCCCATGTACGACCTGGATCTCCAGTCTCCGGTTAATACCGATGATCTGGATTCCCAGCATGGGATGGATATCCGGAAAATCCTCTGCCTGATTGTATTCGTAGGCTGCCTGGGCGTACTGGTATGGGGCTGCGTGACGAGAGGCTGGGATCTGCCGGAGATCTCCGTTGTATTTATCTGGCTGGCCATCCTTTCCGGCGCCTGCGCTGGTTTTGGCCCTACCAAAATCGCCAACTACTTTGCGGACGGATGTAAGAGACTGACGGTTTCCGCAATTATTCTGGGTCTTGCCAGAGCGACCTCCGGCGTTCTGTCTTCCGCGAATATTCTGGACACCATCGTATATGGATGCACCCTGGTGCTGAAAGCATTTCCGCCTTTCCTCAGAGGCATCTGCATGTACTGGATCAATTTCGCTCTGAATCCGGTGATTACCTCCGGTTCCGGCCTGGCTGCCGTGGTTATGCCCATCTTTACGCCGGTAGCTGATATGGTAGGAATTACCAGACAGACCGCCGTACTGGCCTTTAACTTCGGTGATGGCTTTGGAAACTATGTGATTCCCATGTCCACCGCTCTGATGGGAAATCTCAGCGTGGCCAACATTCCGTATGATCGCTGGATGCGCTTTATGTGGAAGCCGGCCCTGATCTGGATCGCCACAGGAAGCGCTCTGATCTTTATCGCTCAGATCATCCATCTTGGACCGATGTAATGAAAATTTAAATCCGTAGGAAACGGCTCTGCTGCGCAAGGCGGGGCCGTTTTTCCATGCCTTGACAATCGCAGAAAAGTGTAGAAAGAGATTGAATACGGCAAGCGCAGTAAGGGGATGGTGAGGTATGTCTGTGCCGCCGCTTCTATTCTTGACAGAATCCCCCGCAGTGAGGTATGATTAAGGGAGCTTGAACCAGAAAAATGAGAGGACATGAAATACTATGGCAAAGATTATTTTGACCGGTGACCGTCCTACGGGACGGCTTCATGTGGGCCACTATGTAGGCTCCTTAAAAAGAAGGGTAGAACTGCAAAATTCAGGGGAGTTTGACGAGATCTATATTATGATTGCGGATGCCCAGGCGCTGACGGACAATATGGATAATCCGGAGAAAGTGCGTCAGAACATTATAGAGGTAGCCCTGGACTACTTAGCCTGCGGCCTGGACCCGGAGAAATCCGTTCTCTTTATCCAGTCCCAGATTCCCCAGCTGTGCGAGATGACCTTCTACTATATGGATTTGGTGACTGTTTCCAGGCTTCAGCGCAATCCCACGGTAAAGTCTGAGATTCAGATGCGAAACTTTGAGGCCAGTATCCCCGTAGGATTTTTCACCTATCCCATCAGCCAGGCGGCAGATATTACGGCTTTTAAGGCGACCACCGTTCCGGTAGGAGAGGATCAGGCCCCTATGATCGAGCAGACCCGGGAGATTGTCCACAAGTTTAACTCCATCTACGGAGAGACTCTGGTGACACCGGATATCCTTCTTCCGGATAACAAGGCCTGCCTGCGCCTGCCCGGTATCGACGGAAAGGCGAAGATGAGCAAATCCCTTGGAAACTGCATCTACCTGTCTGATTCCGAGGAGGAGATTAAGAAGAAGATCATGTCCATGTTTACGGACCCCAACCATCTGCGGGTGGAGGATCCGGGTAATGTGGAGGGCAATCCGGTGTTCATTTATCTGGACGCCTTCTGCCGGGACGAGCATTTTGAGAAATACCTGCCGGATTACAAGAATCTGGACGAGCTGAAAGCCCACTATACCAGAGGCGGCCTGGGAGACGTAAAGGTAAAGCGCTTCTTAAACAATGTGCTTCAGGACGAGCTGCGTCCCATCCGGGAGCGCCGTCAGGAGTTTGCCAAGGATATTCCTGCTGTTTACAAGATTTTGGAAGAGGGAAGCAGGAAGGCAGAGGCCAAGGCGGCCCAGACTCTGGCGGAGATGAAGCGGGCCATGAAGATCAATTATTTCGAGGACCGGGAGCTGATCGAAGAGCAGGCGAAACGGTTTGGCGGCGAATCATAGCAGCTGCTTTTTGGAGCGTTATTTTGAGGCGGTATCCGCTGGGTGGCGGATGCCGCCTTCCCCATATATTCGCAGGATAAATTTGATGAATGGGACAAGGAAATAGAAGAATGGGTACATGGCACAGCCGGGGCCTAAGAGGCTCCACCTTAGAGGAACTGATCAATCATACCAACGACCGCTACCGGGAGAAAAAGCTGGCGCTGATCCAGAAGGTGCCCACTCCCATTACCCCCATCGAGATCGACAAGGCCAGCCGGCACATCACCCTGGCCTATTTTGACCAGAAGAGCACGGTGGACTACATTGGGGCGGTTCAGGGGATTCCCGTCTGCTTTGACGCCAAGGAATCCGCTGTCTCCACATTTCCCCTGCAAAATATCCATCCCCACCAGATGCGCTTTATGAGGGAGTTTGAAGGCCAGGGCGGCATCGCCTTTATCATCCTGTACTACACAGCCTTAAATGAGATGTATTACATCCCCCTGGCGGATCTGAACCGGTTTTGGGAGCGGATGGAGGCTGGGGGAAGGAAAAGCTTTACCTACGAAGAGATCGACCGTTCCTTCCAAATCCGCAGCCACAGGGATATGCTGGTCCACTATCTGGAACCGCTGCAGAAGGATCTGGAGCGGCGGGACGCGAATCAGGCCCAGGGGACAGATAAAAGCCGTTGACAAAGAGCGGCGGCAGCGTTTATAATAGTCTACACGTTATTATGCTATCACTTTACTATGCGAAAGTAAAGGAGCAAAAAAGTAGCGCTAAATCAGAAAGGACATTGAGACTATGGCAGAAAACAGCCGGATGATTCACACGCCTGAGGGCGTGCGGGATATTTATAACGGGGAATGCTTAAGGCGGCTGGCCGTTCAGCAGAAAATCCTGGCGGTGCTGCACGCCTATGGATATGATCATATCCAGACCCCGTCCTTTGAGTTTATGGACACCTTCCGCCAGGACCGGGGCAGCGCCGCCTCCAGGGAGATGTTCAAGTTTTTTGACAGGGATAATAACACCCTGGTGCTGCGGCCGGACATGACCCCGGCTATTGCCCGCTGCGCGGCCAAGTATTTTAAGGATGATCCCATGCCGCTGCGGTTATGCTATCTGGAGCGGACCTTTAAAAACAACACCAGCTACCAGGGACGGCTAAAGGAGCGCACGGAAACAGGGGCGGAGCTTTTGGGGGATAACTGCGCCGATGCGGACGGCGAGATGATCGCCCTGATGATCGACTGCCTGAAGGCTTCAGGACTGAAGGAGTTTCAGGTGGAGCTGGGCCAGGCCCATTTTTATGAGAGCCTGCTTAAGGAGGCCGCGCTGGAGCCGGAGATCGAGGAAGAGTTAAGCCGCCTGATTGAGAATAAGAATCCCTTTGGGGTGGAGGCGCTGCTAAAAGGCCTGCCTTTAAAGGATGAGCTTAGGCAGCTGTTGATCCGCCTGCCCCAGCTGTTCGGCGGAGCGGATGAGCTCTCCGAGGTTCGGGAACTGACGGATAATCCTGGGGCGCTGGAGGCCCTGGAGAGGCTGTTTCAGGTTCATGATGTGCTGGAAGCTTTCGGCTTGGAGCAATATGTGACTTATGACCTGGGGATGCTCAGCGGCTACCGCTATTACACCGGCGTTATTTTTAAGGCTTATACCTATGGAACCGGAGAGTACATCGCCACCGGCGGACGCTATGACGGCCTTTTGCCCCAGTTTGGGAAGGATTCCCCGGCTATTGGCTTTGCCATCGTGCTGGACCGGCTGATGGACGCCCTTTCCCGCCAGAATATTCCGGTGGAGATTAAGGAAGCAAACACCATTCTGCTCTATGAGGAGGAGGCCCGCAAAAATGCCCTCTGGCTGGCTGCCTACTTAAGAACCCACGGCCTTTATGTTCAAGCCATGAAGCGTGGAGAAGACCGGAGCCTTAAGGATTATCAGGAAATGGGGCGGCAGCGGGGCATGCGCAATCTTCTGTATCTGAAAGGCGAGGGCAGGATTGTAAACAGCCTGGATCTTGTCCGGGATAAAAGTGACCAGATTCCCCTGTCTGCTTACGGCCAGGGCCCGAAAGAGGAAGGAGGCGGGGATTAAATGAGATATCTGACAGCAGCCCTGGCCAAGGGCCGTCTGGCGGCGAAAGCCATGGAAATGTTTAAAGCCGCAGGGATCCCCTGCGAGGAAATGTCAGAGTCCGGAAGCAGGAAGCTGATTTTTGAAAATAAGGAGCTGGGTATGCGCTTTTTTCTGGCAAAAGCCAGCGACGTTCCCACCTACGTGGAGTACGGGGCGGCGGATATTGGCATTGTAGGAAAGGACACCCTTTTGGAGGAAGGCAGGCGGCTCTACGAGGTCCTTGATCTGAACATTGGCCGCTGCCGCATGTGCGTCTGCGGTCCTGAATCCGCCAGGGAGCTTTTAAAGCGCCACGAGCTGATCCGGGTGGCGACCAAATACCCACGTATCGCAAAAGATTATTTTTACAACCGCAAGGATCAGACGGTGGAGATTATCAAGCTGAACGGCTCCATCGAGCTGGCTCCCCTAGTAGGTCTTTCCGAGGTGATTGTGGATATCGTGGAAACCGGCTCCACCCTGCGGGAGAACGGGCTGACGGTGCTGGAGGAGATCTGTCCCTTGTCTGCCCGCATGGTGGTCAATCAGGTGAGCATGAAAACGGAGAATCAAAGAATCAGCGCCCTGATCCGGGATTTTCAGGAGCTGGTGAGAAAGAAGGAGGAGCAGGTATTATGAGAATCATCGAGCTGAACGAAAGGTCCATGGGGCATCTCCTTTCCGAGCTTTTGAAGCGGGATCCCAATCAATACACGGAATACGCGGGAACCGTGCAGGAAATCGTAGACGGGGTGAGGGCAAAGGGAGATGAAGCACTCTTTGCCTACACCCGCCAGTTTGACCGCGCCCAGGTGGACGAAGCAAACATCCGTGTGACGGAGGCGGAAATCCAGGCGGCCATGAAGCAGGTTCCGGAAGATCTTCTGCGTGTCATGAAGACCTCCATGGAAAACATCCGGGCTTACCATGAAAAGCAGAAGCGCAACAGCTGGTTTGACGCCCGGCCGGACGGAACCATCCTGGGCCAGAAGGTGACGCCTTTAGACAGCGTGGGCGTTTACGTGCCGGGAGGCAAGGCGGCCTATCCTTCCTCGGTTCTTATGAATATTATCCCGGCCCAGGTAGCCGGTGTAAAGCGGATTGTGATGGTGACGCCCCCAGGAGCGGACGGCTCCGTTAATCCCGTTACCCTGACGGCAGCCCATCTGGCCGGAGTCACGGAAGTTTACCGGGCGGGAGGAGCCCAGGCGGTGGCAGCCCTGGCCTTCGGCACAAAGTCTATTCCAAGGGTATGCAAGATCGTTGGACCGGGAAATATCTTCGTGGCCCTGGCAAAAAAGGCGGTTTACGGCTATGCCAGCATCGACAGCATCGCGGGGCCCAGCGAGATCCTGGTCATCGCTGATGAAAAGGCGGATCCCCGCTACGTGGCGGCGGATCTTTTGAGCCAGGCGGAGCACGACGAGCTGGCAAGCGCCATCCTCGTCACTCCCAGCATGGAGCTTGCCCAGGCGGTTTCCCGGGAAGCGGACGCGCTGGCTGCCCGGCTTTCCAGGCGTGAGATCATCGAGAAATCCCTGGAAAACTACGGCTATATCCTGGTAGTGGAAAATCTCGAGGCAGCGGTGGCAGCGGCCAACGAGATCGCCCCGGAGCATCTGGAGATTCTGACGGAGAACCCCTTTGAGGTGATGACGAAGATCCGCAACGCGGGCGCCATCTTTATGGGGCCCTACAGCAGCGAGCCCCTGGGGGATTACTATGCCGGCCCCAACCATGTGCTGCCGACCAATGGCACCGCTCGCTTCTTCTCACCCTTAAACGTAGACGATTTCGTAAAGAAATCCAGCATCATCTACTATTCCAGGGAGGCCCTTTTTGCCGCCAGCAAGGACATCCAGGCCTTTGCCAATGCGGAAGGGCTGACGGCCCACGCCAATTCCATCCGAACACGTTTCGAGGAAGAGAACCTGGGCGGAAAGGAGGCGCGGTAAGATGAAGCGGACGGCTGAGATTCACCGGGTTACAAAGGAAACCGACATTTTCTTGTCCATTGATCTGGACGGAACCGGCCTTTCTTCTGTGGATACCGGAATCGGCTTCTTTGACCATATGCTTGCCAACTTTGCCAAGCACGGTTTTTTTGACCTGGAGCTGAAGATTCGGGGTGATCTGCAGGTAGACACCCATCATACCATAGAGGATGGGGGGATCGTGCTGGGCCAGGGCATTTTGCAGGCCTTGGGGGACAAGGCGGGCATCCGCCGCTACGGCTCCCAGATTCTTCCCATGGACGAATCACTGATCCTCTGCTCTCTGGATCTTTGCGGCCGCCCCTATCTGGGCTATGATTTGAGTCTGAATCGGGAGCGGGTGGGTGATTTTGAGACGGAGATGGCACGGGAATTTTTCTATGCCGTATCCTACAGCGGCATGATGAATTTGCACCTGCGCCAGCTTGCCGGTGAAAACTGCCACCACATTTTAGAGGGGGCTTTTAAGGCCTTTGGCCGGGCTCTGGATGAGGCCTGTGCCCTGGATCCCAGGATTCAGGGAGTCCTCTCCACAAAAGGGTCTTTATAAAATGCAAAGGAGATCAAAGCGATGCAGTTATATCCAGCCATTGATTTAAAGGGCGGCCAGTGCGTCCGCCTGACCCAGGGCCGTTTTGACGCGGCGAAGGTTTATTCTGCAGACCCGGTCCAGGTAGCGGAACACTGGAAAAGCCAGGGCGCTTCCTGGCTCCATTTGGTAGATCTGGACGGAGCCCTGGCGGGTTATTCCATCAATGAGGATGTGATCCGGGCCATTGTGTCTGAGACAGGTCTTCCGGCAGAGCTGGGGGGAGGAATCCGTACCCCTGAGACGGTGGAGCGGATGCTGAACCTGGGCATTAAGCGGGTGATTATCGGAACAAGGGCTGCAAAGGAGCCGGAGTTTATGAGAAAAATGGTGGAGCGCTTTGGCCCGGAGGCAGTGGCGGCTGGGGTTGACGCGAAATACGGCCAGGTGGCGGTGGACGGCTGGGAAATTTTAAGCAGCAGGACCGCCCTAGCCTTATGCCTTTTGATGAAGGAGATGGGGGTCCGCCATGTGATCTATACGGACATTTCCCGGGACGGCATGCTCACAGGCCCCAATGTAGAAGCTACCAAGGAGCTGGCCGAAAAGACCGGGCTTGATATCATCGCCTCCGGCGGCGTTTCCTCTATGGAGGATTTGCTCCGTCTGCACGAGGCCGGCATCCAGGGGGCTATCATCGGAAAGGCTCTTTACGAAAAGCGGATTTCTCTTTCCGAAGCAATCAAAATCTTTGAACAGGGGGAAGAGGCATGAGAGATTTTAAACGGCTGATAGCAGGCTTTGCTGTTTCGGGAGCGGGAGTGAAAAGCCTTTCCGGCAGCGAAGCGTTTCAGGGAACACTTCCGGAGCTTGCCTCTGCCGTCTGCGCCGCAGGGGCGGATCAGGTGCTGATTTTAGACGCCTCCTTGGGGGATGATGAGCACGAGCAGGTGATCGGCATGATCAAGGAGACTGCCCGCCAGGTGGACGAGCCGATTTTTGCGGGTGGAAGGGTGAAACGGCTGGAGGATGTGAAAAAGTATCTTTATGCCGGGGCATCCGCCGTTTTCCTAGATGGAGACATTCCGGAGCAGGTGGATTTAATTAAGGAGGCTTCGGACCGGTTCGGGCCGGAAAAGATCTACGTCCGCCTTCCGGGGCCGGAATGGATTTCAAAAGCGCCGGAATACGCCGGCCTGGGGGCATGGGGAATCATCCTGACAGGAGGCCAGGGCGAGGACCTTTCCCAGGATTTTATAGAGGATAAGGAGTCGAAAAAACTGCGCTGGATCCTGGCCGGCGGCTGCGCTGCAAAAGACGTGGAGCTGGCGGTGGCCCTGCTGTCCGGTGGGGCTCTCTGGGGCCTTGCGCCGGAGCTGACAGCTGAAAGCCTTGGCTCCTTTATGGAGTTAAAAGCAGAGCTGGCTTCTCGGAATATCCCGGTGGATACCTTCCGCTCCAGTATCGGCTGGGAGGATTTTAAGAAAGGGTCCGACGGCCTTGTGCCGGTGGTGGTACAGGATTACCGGACCCTTCAGGTGCTGATGGTGGCTTATATGAACCAGGAAGCATTTGAGGCCACCCTCAGGATGGGAAAGATGAATTACTATAGCCGCAGCCGCAAGTCCCAGTGGCTTAAGGGGGAGAGCAGCGGCCATTTCCAGTATGTGAAATCCTTGGAGATCGACTGCGACCGGGATACGATCCTGGCTCTGGTCCACCAGGTAGGGCCCGCCTGCCATACGGGAAATACCTCCTGCTTTTTCACCAATCTGGCGCGCAAGGATTACCGGCAGAACAATCCCTTAAAGGTATTTGAAGAGGTAATGGGCGTGATTCTGGACCGGAAGGAGCACCCCAAGGAAGGCTCCTACACCAACTATCTTTTTGACAAGGGGATCGATAAAATCCTGAAAAAGCTGGGGGAGGAAGCTACGGAGATTGTAATCGCGGCCAAAAATCCCAATCCGGAAGAGGTAAAATACGAGATGGCGGATTTCCTCTACCATATGATGGTGCTGATGGCCCAGAAGGGCATTACCTGGGAGGAAATTACCAAGGAATTAGCGGATCGTTGACATAAAAATATTATGTATACTAATCTGTGAAAGGAGAATAGAAACAACTATGTCGGATGTTGTATCACGTTTTTTGAACTATGTATCCATTGACACCCAGTCCATGGACGGGCAGGAGCAGTTTCCCAGCACCGCAAAGCAGCTGAACCTGGCCCGGCTTCTGGCAGAGGAATTAAAGGGAATGGGGGCCGCAAATGTGAGGATCAGCGATTATGGCTATGTATACGCCGAGATTCCGCCCGCCCCTGGCTGCGAAGAAGCGCCGGTTCTAGGTTTTATTGCCCACATGGACACAACGCCGGACTTTTCCGGCACAGATGTAAAGCCCCAGCGGATTTCCTCCTACGATGGAGGGGATATCTGCCTGAACCGTGAACTGGATCTTTGGCTGCGGCCGGAGGATTTTCCGGAGCTTTCCGCCTTAAAGGGGCAGGATCTGATTACCACCGACGGCACCACCCTGCTGGGAGCCGATGACAAAGCGGGGGTGGCGGAGATTATGACCATGGCCCAGTGGTTCTTATCCCACCCGGAAGAACCTCACGGCCCGATCCGCGTCGCCTTTACTCCCGATGAAGAAGTGGGACGGGGAGCGGATTTCTTTGATGTAGAAGGCTTTGGCGCGGACCTAGCCTATACCGTAGACGGGGGCATGCTGGGAGAGCTGGAATATGAGAATTTTAACGCCGCCGCAGGAAAGGTGACGGTACAGGGCAGAGCCATCCATCCGGGCAGCGCCAAGGGGCGGATGAAAAACGCCCTTCTGATGGCTATGGAATTCCAGTCCCTTCTGCCGGCCGCCCAGAATCCAATGTATACAGAAGGGTACGAGGGCTTCTTCCATCTAAACCATATGGAGGGAGATATGGAAGAGGCACGGATGGACTATATCATCCGTGACCACGACCGACAGAAATTTGAGGAAAAGAAAAAGCTGTTTTCCGCTGCCGCCGCATTTTTAAATGAAAAATACGGAGCCGGCTCCATCACAGCGGATGTGAAGGACAGCTACTATAATATGAAGGAAATCGTGGCGGAGCACATGGAGCTCATCGACCTGGCAAAAGCCGCCATGGAAGAGCTGCAAATCACGCCGGTCATCGTTCCCATCCGCGGAGGCACCGACGGCGCCAACCTGTCCTACAAAGGACTTCCCTGTCCCAATATCTGTACCGGAGGATATAACGCCCACGGCAAATTTGAGTTCATCCCCGTACAGTCCTTAGAGCAGGTGGTAAAAATTCTGATCCGGGTGGCGGAGAAATTCTCTGCCCGCTAAGGTAGAATGATGGAAGAGGTATATGGCCTGGAAATTCCAACGCCGTATGCCTTTTTGTTACGAGCACTTGAAAGGCCCAGTTGATCCGGGTAAGGGCAGGAGGGGAGTCCTGGAGGAGTAAGGCGCAAGTTTTGCCAGAAATCACCGAGTTTTGCCAAAAAACTTGTCTTGGATGTATTTTACTGTTAGAATTAAGAATATCTGAGGGAGGTGGATTATGCCTGAGGAAGAGTCTCTGTGTTTTATTTTAGAGGATGATAAGGGGATGGAGCATGAATATGAGGTGATCGGCACCTTTACCCTGGAGGACAGGGATTATATCGCCCTGCTTCCAACAGAAGACCCGGAGGACGGGGTGAAGCTTCTACATTTTTTTGGAGGAGCGGAGGATGAGCTTCTTTTAGAGCCCATTGCGGATGACCAGGAGTACCAGGAGGCGGCCAGCGCCTTTGAGGATCTTTTTAACGGAAACATCCCGGTGGATTTATTTGACGAGGAGGAGAATGAAGATGAGTGAAACAACCGTATACGCTACGCCGGCAAGAATCGACGCGGCCACCGCGCCCAAGGTGGATCAGGAGATTAAGTCGCTGATTGAAAGCGGGGTTTTAAACTTAAAGATCGATATGGAAAAGACCACATACATAAGCTCCGTGGGCCTGCGGGTGCTTTTGGCCACAAAGAAGAGCCTGGACGCCCGGAAAGGCAGCCTTGTATTAAAAGGCGTTTGCCCGCAGGTAAAGGAGATTTTTGACGTGACCGGATTTTCCGGCTTCCTGATAATGGAGGATTAGCCGATGAAGGAACAGTGGACGGCTCAGCAGAAGCTCTGGATCTGGGGAAAGACCTTTCTCAGGGCCATGGGGCCCCTGGCCCTCTATGTCCTGATGCCGGCGCTGTGCCTGTCCCTGGGCTATGTGGCGCTCCATCCGGAGATGTCGGCCCAGGAATTTTTTACATACGGGGGCAACTTTTACTCAGCCCTGGGGATGATCCTGACCATTTTTGTGCTGTACGCCAGGTCGAAATCAAAAAACCGCAGCTTTCTGGAGGATACGACCCTTTATTTTGACCGCATGGATGTAAAAAAAGCGGCGATGTTTCTGTTTTTCGGCGCTTCGGCCGCTCTGGCTGTGTCTGCTCTCCTGACCCTTCTTCCCCGCTGGGGGGTAGCGGAGGGGTATTCCCAGGCTTCGCGCACCATGTTTAACGGCCGGGATATGATTTTTACGGTTCTCACCACAGTGGTCACCGCCCCTCTGGCGGAGGAGATCATTTTCCGCGGCTACATGCTGAATATCTTCCTGGAAACCTTCGACGAGCGCAGGTCCATCTGGATCGTCAGCCTGATCTTCGCCCTCTGTCACGGACAGGCGCTGTGGATCCTCTACGCCCTTGCCATGGGACTGCTTTTGGCCTGGGTTTCGGTGCGGGAGGATAATATTCTGTACGGTTTCTTTCTTCATTCGGGTTTTAACCTTCCCTCCGTCCTGATCTGGCTGGCGGGAAGCTTTGAGGGGACGAACAGCCTTTTCTTCGGCAGTCCGTGGCTGATCGCAGCCTATGGGCTGATCGGGCTTCTGCTCTGCATTTTGTTAGCGAAGCGTCTGTTCGGCATATGAGTATCAGTAAGGAGGGGCCGGGATGGCGTCTGTTTTCGATTACCTGTTCAACAGAAAAGATAAATTAAGCCCCTATTTCATTCCGCAGGAAGCGGCGCCGCCGCCTGTTCCCCTGGAGCCGGTTCTGGGCGAGGGACAGATGGCCGTTCTCTCAAGCGGCGAGGCCAGAAGGCGGCTGCGCCTTACGGCTCAGGAGAGCATAAGGGGAAAGAACCGGTATCAGAGGGAGATCGACTTCGGCCGGGCGGCATCGGCTGATTCATCCGGCCAGGGCCTTCTGTTTATGGAAAATCCGGCGGTGCGCGCTACATTGAAATCCATGTTTGAACGGCACTGCAGGGAATCCGGTCTGGAAAAGGCGGAAGCCTTTGACGAGCTCTTTGAGCTGCCTGCCCAGGATAAGGGGCGCAGGATGGCCCGCGTCCTCTCCGGGCTGCTTCGCCAGTTTGAGGACCAGAAGGTTCCCAGGATCGAGTACACGGATGCGGAGAGCCTGGGCGGGGGAGTTCCCCAACTTTTAAGCCAAGGCTTTGAGGCCATGGTGCTGGCTAAGACCGTTCAGGGAAGCCTTCGAGATCAGGTAAATACCTGGATCAGCCTGGAAACCGGCGAAGAGAAGAGCCAGGTACAAGCCAGATGGAGGCATCTGGACGTGCTTGCGGGGGCCAGGAACGCGGCCCTGGACATCTGCACATACTTTTCAACGGAGGATTTTGAGCAGGGGCGGCTGACCAAAGGGGGGGACCCGGATCTGCGGCGGCTTTTGGTGAACTGCGTTTCTTCCCTCTGCTATGTAAACGACCCGTCCTACCGGGAGCTTGTGGAGAAGCCCTTAAGCCAGGTGACGGATGTTCAGACCTCCTACGCCCGCAGAGGCGGGGATTACCGGGCCTTCCACGATGTGGCGGACGAGATGCTGTGCGGTTTCTTAAGAGGCGAAGCGGCGGGACTGCCGGTGCGGCATCGGCCGGATTATCTGGCCGCCAAGGAGGCGGTTCTCAGAGAGCAGGCCCAGAAGAAGGAAGCCGCCCGCACAAAAGTCAGCGCAAGGCAGCTGGAGGAACAGGAATTTGGCAAAGATTGTGAGAGGAGCAGAGCAAATGAATTTTATCAAAAAGGCAGCTCTTTATATGCTGGGCGCGCTGGCGTCCGTGATGATACTGGGAAGCATAACCGGCATGATTCTGGAGAGCGCAGCCGCCATGATGGCGGGAGATGGCTTTAAACTCGCCTTCGGCATCGGACTGTTTTTTAACCCCACGACCTGGCTGACCGGCGTGGTGGAAACGGCGCTGGTGGCGCTTCTCTTTATGCTCTTTGGAAGCAGCACGGCCAAGACCTCCAAGCGGATGCTAAAGAGCAAGGCCCAGCGCATTGAAGGAGCGCTGGAAAATTCCCGCTTCATGAACGATAAGGAGAAGGACGAGCTGTTTCCCCACAAGCGTTTTACCAGGCTGAAGGAGGAAAAGAAGGACGGAATTCCCATGTACGCGGTGTACAGCCACAAAAAGAAGGAGCTGGACATCAACCTTTCCGCTCCGGCCCACGGCCTGATCATCGGCGCTACGGGAAGCGGTAAAACCACCACTTTCATCAATCCGGTGATACAGATTCTAGGACACACAAGCGCCGGTTCCTCCATCATCTGCACCGACCCCAAGGGCGAGCTGTTTCAGCTGCACTCCAAATTTCTCAAGGAACAGGGATATAACGTAATGGTGCTGGATCTAAGAGATCCCTACAGCTCCTTCCGCTGGAATCCCCTGGGCGACATCTATGACCGCTATCAGCTCTACTTAAAGACGGGGGATGAGATTTACGAGCGCACCGACGAGGCCGATCCCGAAGAGCTGGAGCTGATCAACGCGCCGGAGGAGTACGGTGAGGTGTGGTATGAGTACAAGGGCAAGGCTTACGCCAGCCGCCGCCATTTGATTAATACAGTAAAGATTGAGAAGCAGAAGATTTACGATGAGCTCTATGAGGATTTGAACGATCTCATCAGCGTCATTTGCCCCATTGAGTCGAAGGATGACCCGGTATGGGAAAAGGGCGCCCGCTCCATCATCATGGCCACCTGCCTGGCTATGCTAGAGGACAGCGAGAACCCGGAGCTGGAGATGACGCGGGAGAAGTTCTGCTTCTACAATATCAATAAAGCCATCAGCAATTCGGAAAATGAGTTTGCGGCCTTAAAGGACTATTTCAAAGGCAGATCCAAGCTTTCCAAGGCAGTCGGCCTTTCCAGGCAGGTGCTTTCGGCGGCAGATCAGACCCTTTCCAGCTATATGTCCATCGCCTTTGATAAGCTGTCCATGTTCAATGACGAGGGGCTGTGCGCCTTAACCTCGGCTACGGATATTCAGCCGGAGCGGTTCGCCTCAGAGCCCACCGCGCTGTTCCTTAAGATTCCTGATGAGAAGGATACCAGACATGCCCTGGCAGCTGTTTTTATCCTCTGCATCTATAAAGCCCTGATCAAGGTTGCCTCCGCCAGGGAGGATCTGTCTCTGCCGAGGAATGTATATTTCCTTCTGGATGAGTTCGGAAATATGCCCAAGATCGAGAAATTTGACAAGATGATTACCGTAGGACGGAGCCGGAAGATCTGGTTCCATATGGTGGTTCAGTCCTACGCCCAGTTAAACAACGTATACGGGGATACCGTGGCGGATATTGTGAAGAGCAACTGCGGAATCAAGATGTTTATAGGTTCCAACGATATTGCTACCTGCGAGGAATTTTCCAAGCTTTGTGGAAATATGTCGGTGGCCACCACCAGCGTATCCTCATCCACCCACGATACCAGCGGACAGATCAATTACTCCAGCCAGATTCAGGACCGGCCCCTGATCTATCCGTCGGAGCTGATGAAGCTGAACAACAAAAAGGATACGGGAAACGCGATTATCGTGACCTTTGGCAATTATCCCTTAAAGACCAAGTTTACCCCCAGCTACAAGTGCCCCCTTTATGAGATGGGAACCATGGACTTAACGGACGTCAGGGGCAACGCCTTCTTCGGCGATGAGATTTTCTATGATCTGGAGGAGCGCAATTACCTGGTCCTGGATGGGGAACCTGAGGAAGAAAGCGGGCAGATGGCCCAAGGAGAAGTAGAAAGATGAAACAGATCAGATGGATCAAACGGGGAGCGGCCTGCCTGTCCCTGGGAGCGGTTCTGACAGGAGCCTTTTGCGGGCCGGCCGGCATGGCCTTTGGAGCCCAGGGTTCGACTTATGACAGGATTGTAAACGCCCAGAGTGGGCTGACCTCCACGGTGGTAAATGAGCGCCACTACAGTACATATGAGGCAGATGACGAGGAGGAAAGCTCCAGGAGAACCTACCGTGAAGAGGATATTACCACAGGACCGGGAGCGGCCTCTAAGGTGGAGATCGTGGAGGATCAGGAGACGGAAGGCCCCCAGGTGGAAGATGTGAGCCTTTCTGAGCGCCACCATGAGGACTTCGGCGTCTACGAGGAGGATATGGGTAACCGCTATTTTCTTTACGCCACAGTGGAGAACGGCGGTATTACGGATCAGCCTGTAAGCGTGGATATACCGGCGGGGCTTACCTTTGTCATGGAAAAGGACGGGGTTCAGATTCCTTATTCCAGCGGCCAGACCGTAAGCGAGAGAGGATCCTATATGCTGACTCTTACGGGACCGGACGACCCCTCCCTGCCATTTTCAGAGCAGACTATCTTAAAGGCCGTATTCCGCTTCCGGATCCAGGAGCGAGTTGTTCCTGAGACAGAGGAAGCCCAGGAAGCATTTTCCTCTGAAAGCTCCAGGGGAGGCTACGATGAGACAGAGGCTGCCGTGGAAACGGAAGAGGCCGCCGAAACCGTGGAAATCATAGAAGGAACCGAGGAAACGGAAGAAACCGAAGGCCTTCCGGAGGATGTATTCAATGATGACCTTTCCCTGAATGAAGACGCTCTGGACGCCAGCATCGATGAGCTGCTGGGGACGGACGAAGGGAGGATCGACCAGGATGCCTACAATGAGGTAACGGGACTGGCTTCCTATTATGATTCCTCTTCCGGGCTTTTTAAGAACGATCTTCTTACCGGCGCCTCCTTCTACACCAATGTCCCCAATGGAATGGTGACCAACAGCGCGGTGCGGATGGAGACTGCGGATGAGATTGATTTCGCGGTTTTAAAGGACGGGGAGGCCTTGGAATATGAGGCCGGCATGACCTTTGACGAGGCGGGAAGCTATATGATTTACCCGTCCCAGGGCACCACCGTTTATCTGGGAGAGTACGGCACGGACAAGCGGCCCATGTTCCATTTCCGCATTGTCTCGGGACCGATCCGGGATATGGGAATTTACAACGCGCCTCAGGGATATGAAATCAGCCGAATCACGCTGGACGGCGAGGCGGTTACGGAGGGGCTTGACGAAAGCGGAAGCTGGTGCTATCTGGCTGAGGACGGGGAATATGAGATTCTTTTGTCCCATGAAGAGAATATGACCTCGGATCTGAATGTTACCATTGTCCGGGACAGCACCCAGCCGAGATTTCTGGTCAGCGTTGAGGACAGCACGGCTTATTTCCAGTACCAGTCCGATGATATTGCTTATTGCAGGCTTTACCGAGGAGACGAACTGGTTTCCGATGGTCAGATTCCCGCCATGGTATCCGGAAGCGGAACCTACCGGCTGGAGGCTTACGATGAGGCCGGCAATATGGCTTACTCTGAATTTGAAATTGATTTTCACTTTAATACGGGGGCGATCGTGGTGATCGTGCTGGTGATTGCTCTGATTGTGGGCCTGGTGGTCTTTTTGCGGAGGACAAGGCGGCAGATTAAGGTACGGTAGCTTCTGCGGCGGCTCCGTTTTATGCAGAAGGGGGACAGGACAAAATGGAATATGTGAGTTTGAGCTTTACATCTCTTTTGCAAGATATTCTGGGAGAAGTATTTGACGCGGTTCTGGCTCCGGTGCTGCGGGATGTGGCGAGCATCCTCATCAACGCCGCCGGAGTCCTGATTCAGGAAGTATTTTCCAACTTCCTCCTTCGGACGTGGATTATTCTCCTGAAGGTGGTTTATTTCCTGGAGTGCATTTTCGATATTTTCTCCGGGGTGAGCCCGGTAAAGGTGGAGAACGTAAGCGAGCCGATTACGCTTCTGGAATATTTCTTTCGGGTGGAGCCGGTGCAGCAGGCATTTCTCTCCATTACCTTTATTGCAGTGGCTATTTCCTTTATTACCACGATTATCGCGGTGACCAGATCCATCTCCGATATGATTTGGGAGAACAAAACGCCTTTGAGTACGGTGCTGAGCCAGGGGCTTAAGGCTGCGGTCAGCTTTATGCTGATTCCGATTACCTGCTTTTTCATGCTCCAGATGGTCACCCAGGTAACGGTGGTGATCAACAGCGCTATGGTTACCCAGAACGCGGACACTACTATGAGCGATGTACTCTTTATATCCGCCGCCGGTATGGGGGCGAAAAGCGACGCCATCAAGGAGGAATATTCCTATGGCCAGAAGTATGAGGACGCAGAGCAGGTAAAGGCGGACTTTGATATTGAGAAGTTTGACTACGTGCTGGCTTATGTCAGCAGTATTCTGGTGGTTCTGCTGATGCTTTGCTCCATTCTCCAGTTTATCCAGCGGATCATAATGGTGCTGCTGTTGTTTGTGGTAAGCCCCTTCTTTGTCTCTTACATGCCCCTGGACGGTGGGGCGAAGTTTAAGGAATGGCGGGAAATGTTCGTTGCCCAGGTAATCTCGGCCTTCGGCCCCATCATTGCCATGAAGATTTACTTTCTGATCGTACCATTCCTGGTTGGAGGGGGGATCAACTACGGGGTAAATTCTTATACGGAGGCCTGCATCAATCTGTTTATTGTTATTGGCGGAGCTTTTGCCGTCTACAAGAGCCGTCTGCTGCTGATTTCCGTGGTCAATCCCATGGCGGCGGGCTCCATGGCGGAGAGCGGTATTATCGGATCCTTTATCAGCGGAAGAGTTATGGGGGTTGTGAGCCAGAAATTAATGGGAGCAGGATCCTCCCAGGACAAAAAAAGGGGCAGATCAGGCAAGTCCGGCGGTTCCTCCGGCGCCAGCCAGTACCAGACTAAAAGCCAGGCCTTTACAGGAAAGCCAGGAAAGTAGGTGGATCAATGGAAATTGTATATCTCGGGCTTCTTTCTTCAATTTTTAACGCTATTTTTGAAGCCATACTTTCGCCCATATTCAAATTCCTGTCGTCCCTGCTGGAGACAGTTTTGGGATGGCTCTTTGACAATGTTTTAGGGCCTCTTTTAGAGAATGTACTGTGGCCGATTTTTACAGGCGTGGTGGATCTGGTGTTTGAGATCCTGGCGGAGATCATCTACAAGCTCTTCGCCTCCATCCTGCAGATTGTGGATGCTATGCAGTCGGCTTTTAATATTTTCGCGGGTCTGGAGCCCGTAACCTACGTCAATCATCCGGAACCTCTTCCGCTGATTGAAATGCTGTTTCGGA
>CALWQV010000028.1 GCA_944383785.1 uncultured Enterocloster sp.
TGGTTTCATCCTCCTGCTCTTCCCGAATCTTTTTCAGGTAGCCGGTAAAGAAAAGGAAGTTCCACAGGTTGTCCTGAGTAGAATGAATATCGTCGTAAGTGATGTCCTCATGGATGGGCTTTATAATCGTTTTCCCCTCGATCAGCCCCTCAATCTCTCCCCGGGCTGACAAATCCGCGTGTTCCACCAGATCTCTCACGATGCTGTTGGAGCTGGTGTTGGACCAGTAGGGCTTTGCAAAAGCGTGCCGGTTGCCGTAGCAGGAATCAATATAATTAATGACACTCCAGGGATTGTAGACCTCCGTTTCCCCAAACCGGTAGCCGTCGTACCATTTCCGAACTGTCTCCAGGTTCCTCAAAAGTCCGTAATCCTCCAGCATCCGCTCCACTTCCCAGGGCGTGAATCCAAAATGCTCCGCGTAAGTCCTGGATGTGATAGACATGACCTTCAGATTATTCAGGCCCGTGAAAATCGACTCCTTGCTGATGCGAAGACACCCGGTCACCACGGCAAACTCCAGATTGTCATTAGTCTTTAAGGCGGACTCAAACAGGGAGCAGATAAAGGATACCATCCGATCATAAAATCCGGCAAAATAGGCGTTTTCCAGAGGAACATCGTACTCGTCAATGAGGATAATGGAGCGCTGGCCGGTACTGGTATACAGACATTCTGAGAGGAATTTCAGGGAATCAGCGTAATCGCTTTCCGTCCCCTCTAAATTCCGGATTCTCTCATAGCGGTCCAGGTCGGAAGATGCCAGACCTTCCCCATCCTTTATCTGTTTCCAATGTCTTCTGTACTCCTCCCTCATCACCTTTTTCATCAAATCATAAGCCAGCTCATAGGAATGCTGCTTCATGGATTTCAGCGATATGCTGATCACCGGATATTTCCCCATATGGGCCAGATATTTTTCTCCCGCCTCCATAATCTTTAAACCCTTAAAAAGCCCGGCATTGTCCTGCTCTCCTTTTTCAAAAAAATACCGCAGCATACTTAGATTCAGGGTTTTTCCAAAACGCCGGGGACGGGTAAAGAGATTCACCTCTCCCTTCAAATCCAGCAGCTCTTTGATGAACAAAGTCTTATCTACAAAATAATAATTTCCCCGTCTCACCTTTTCAAAATTATCAATTCCGATGGGAAGTGGCATCCAGTCCATAGAAAACGCCTCCTTTCCCCTCTATTGTATCCTGAATTGGGGCAGACTGCAACTCTTCTTCTCGATCTTTCCATCCCTCATCACCGCCAGCTCATCCGCCAGGTAATACACCGCTTTCAGGTCATGGGAAACCAGCACATAAGTGAGATTTTGTTCGCTTTTCAGGCCCGCAAGGAGATTTAAAATCTGAGCCTGAACCGATAGGTCCAGACTGCTTAAAGGCTCGTCCAGGATCAGAACCTCCGGCTTTGCCGCCAAGGCTCTGGCGATGCAGATTCTCTGAAGCTGACCTCCGCTGAACTGCCGGGGGTACTTTTTTAGATCCTGAGCCGAAAGCCCTACCTGCTCCATCAGCTCCCCTGTCCGCAAAAGCCGCTCCCGCTTCGTCATATGGAACAAGTTTTCCAGGGGTTCCGAAAGAATACCCCCAATGTTCAGGCCAGGATTTACCGCCTCAAAGCTGTTTTGAAACACCATCTGCATCCTGCCCCGGTTCTCCTTTGCTCTCACCGGGCGGCCAGACAGCAGCACCTCCCCTGACGTGGGCTTTTCCACGCCAGTCAGAATCCGGCACAGGGTACTCTTTCCGCAGCCGCTCTCCCCCACGATTCCCAGGCAGCGCCCCTTTTTCAGAGAGATGTTCACCTTTTTTAGTGCGTAAAAGGGAGCACGCCCGAAAGCACGATAAACCTTTTCGATCCCCTTTGCGCAAAGCAGCTCATTCATGTTCTTCTCCCACCCGCCAGCAGCGGCAAAAATGTCCCGGCTCCGCCTCCCGAAAAGGCGGCGGGGCAAAGCCGCAGATTTCCTTTTTCACAGTGCAGCGCGGCCCAAACAGGCAGCCGCCCGCCGCTGTCCCCGGCGCTGGCGGCTGTCCTTCCATCGCCCAGAGCTTTTCCTTAGAAAAGGTAAGCCGCGAACGGAATAAGCCCTGGGTATAAGGATGAAGCGGGCGGGCCCTCACCGCCTTTTCCTCTCCCTGCTCCACGATCTCACCCGCATACATTACCGAGAGCTCATCCGCTATCCCGCAGATTACATCCAGATCATGGGATACTAAAAGAATCGACAGCTTCCGTTCCTTTTGCAGGCCCTTTAAGAGGCTTAAGATCTCGGACTGGACGGCGGCATCCAGAGCTGTGGTGGGCTCGTCGGCGATTAAAACCTCCGGCCCTCCCAAGAGGCTGAGGGCGATCAAAACCCGCTGCAGCATACCGCCGCTCAGCTGAAAGGGATAGCATTTCATCACCCGCCAAGGCTCCCGGATCCGCATCCGCTCAAGCTCCCTTAAAGCCTTTTCCCTCATCCTGCCTCTCTCCCTCCAGTGTACGCCCTCAAGGAAATGGGCTTCCACCGTCATGCGGGGATCAAAGGCATCCATGGGATTCTGAACGATCATAGATATGCACTTTCCCCGGAAACGGTCCATCTCCTTATCATCTCCCAAAGGAATCTCCCCGCCCTTCAGGAAGGCTCTTCCCTCCACCGTCCATTTTCTCCCAGGCAAAATTCCAAGAAGCGCCCGGCAAAGCAACGACTTACCGCAGCCACTCTCTCCCACCATTCCCACGCAGCCGCCAAAGGGCAGAGATAGGCTTACGTCCCGCAGAACCTTTACCCTTCTCTCCCCCTCAGTCAGTGACACGGAAATGTTCTCTGCTGAAAAAAAGCCTTTTTTTTCTTCACTCATGTCCGTTTATCCTCAATCCAGTCTCTGAGCCGGTCGCCCGCCCCGTTGACGCAGACGATCACCGCCAGCAGGCAGAGCCCCGGCCACGCCATCATCTGGGGATGGCTCATATAGCTTCTTCCGTCGTTCATCATCATCCCCCACTCCGCCTTGGGCGGCAGGACTCCCAGGCCCAGAAAGGAATAGCCGGACACCGCCAGCAGGGCACCGCCGAAATCCACGGTCAGTACCGGCAGCATCTGGGGCCAGACCAGGGTTAAAATGTGCCTTCTCAAAATTTTAATCCAGCTGCTTCCTGCCAGCCTGCTGGCCAAAATAGCGGCGCGGCCCATTTCCTGCCGGGTCAGGTTCCGGGCTACGCGGTAATACCAGATCCAGCGGGTGCAAAGCATGGCCAGACAGACGTTCTCCATGCCCGCTCCCCCAAGGCTGACCGCGATCAAAACAAGCACAATTCCCGGAAAAGCCCTCAGGACATGGCTGAATCTTAAAATCATCCGGTCCACCGCTCCCCCGATGAAACCGGAGCATATGCCTAAGCAGGTTCCCACCGCTGCGGCCACAGCGGTTACAAGGAGTCCCCAGCCCAGGGTAACTCTTCCACCCCACAGCACCCTGGCCAGAAGATCCCGTCCCATATAGTCGGTTCCCATGGGATGCTCCCATGACATAGGGGCAAATTTCATCGCCAAATCCACCTCATTCGGATCCCTTAAAGGCAGAAGCGGAGCCAGCAGGCAGAGTGTCCCAAGAAGCGCCGGAAACAGCAGAAACAATCCTACAGAAGTCCTTTTTTCCATTGTCTTACTCTTCCTTTCCCATCCGAAGGCCGGGATTAAACGCCCCGCAGGCCAGATCCAGAGTCAAGTTCGCCGCCCCGAAGATGACCGCCATCAGGAGGATATATCCTTGTATCACCGGATAATCTCTGGCCGCCACGGCTCTTATGCACATCCTGCCAAGCCCTGGGCAGGAAAATACATTTTCCACGATTACGGTTCCTGAAAGGAGGCCCCCAAGCTGCAGGCCTAAGGTGGTTAAAACCGGCGTCAGCGCGTTTGGGAGCACATGGCGGAGCATAACCCGCCATTTTCCAAAGCCCCGGATTCTGGCGTAGGAGACAAAGGGCCTGCTTAACACATCCAGGATGCTATTGCGAAGCAGCTTGGTATAGGTGGCAATATAAGACCAGGCCAGAGTAAAGGAGGGGAGGATGAAAGCTTTTAAGCTTCCCGCCCCCTGCACCGGAAAAATCTCAAGCCTCAGCGAAAAAAACATGACCAGCAAAAATCCCAGCCAGAATTTAGGCATAGCGGAGCCTAGAAAGGTAAAGGCCCCTATGATGGAATCCAAAGGCCGGTTCGCGTACTTTACGGACAATAGCCCCAGGGGCACAGACAGGGAAAAAATCCAAAGCAGGGAGGCCCCTGCAAGGCATGCCGTATACCGGAGCCCTCTTGCCAGCTCCTTGGCCACCGGTCTGCGGGTTTCGTAGGAATTTCCCAAATCCCCCTTCAGGGCCCTGCCCAGCCATCTGGCGTATTGCTCCGTCACCGGCCCCTCAAGCCCCATCTCCTCCTTTGCCTGTCGTATGCTTTCCTCAGTCAAAGGGGCATTGATCGAATTTAAGTAGGCCTCAGCCGGATTCCCTGGCATCACCCGGATGATGAAAAATGCCGCCAGGGAAACTAAAAACAGCAGGGAAATCAGACCCAGAAGCTGCCGCAGGAGATAGCGGATCATTCTCCCATCCTCTTAAGGGACGCTACGTCGATGCTGTCCTGGCTGCTGTCCATCTCCATCCCCGTCCACTGGCCGCCGCAGATGCCAAGCTTGCTGGTAACGGTTAAGGGCACATAGACCGCCTCCCTGTGAAAGCTTTCCATAATATAGCGAAAATTCTCCTGAAGCTTAACCGGATCCCTCTGGCTTAAGCAGTCCAACATCACCCGGTCCAGCTCTTCCTTATTGCTCATCCCCTTCTGAACCGTGTTAAATTTATCTCCATCCGCTGCCATGGCGGCCAGGGTGGCGTAAGGCTCATAGGAGCCTCCCCAGGAGCTGTAGATCAAAAGCCCAAACTCCCCCGCCGCCCAGTTCTGCCGGTAAACCTGGCTGTCCTGGGGGACAATATTCATCTGGATTCCGGCCTTGGCGTACTGGGACTGGAGAATCAAGCCGATATCCCGATCCCTGGTCACAGAGGAGTCATAGATCAGGTCGATTTCCAAAGGCCTCCCCTCCTTTACACGCGCAGCTTCCCCATCCTCCCAGATCCATCCGGCTTCCTCCAGCAGTTCATTGGCCCGCTCCAAGTCATAGGAGTAGGGCTCAATCCCCGTATCCGTGTAGGGTACTTCCGGGGAAAAGTAAGATGTGGCCGGTTCCTGAAGGCCTCCGTAAATCCCCTGGGAGATGGCTTCGGTATCCGTCGCGTATTCCAGCGCCAGCCGGACATTCAAATCCCCGGTAATCTCCCCCGCCGTATTGATACTTACACTGGAAACGCTGGTGGTGGGAACCGCATCCACCATAAATCCGGCCGCCTCCATCTCCCGGTACAATTCCGCAGTGATCTGAGTGGAATCCATCATCAGGTCGATTTCCCCGGCTTTCATAGCGGATGCCGCCGTATTCACATCCGGAATCACTTCCACCCGCAGATATTGGAAGGAAGGCTTCTCTCCCCAATAATTTTCGTTGCGCTCAAAGAGGGCGTACTGCTCCGGCTCATACTCCTTTAACACCCACATGCCGGTGCCCACCGGAGAAGCAATTCCGTTGTCATAGGGGTCGCCCTCAGCAGGAAACCCCGCCTCCCCCAGCATCACCAGCGGGCGGCTGAAGGTAAAATCATTTAACAGAGAATTGCAGGGCTGGGCCAGATTCAGCACCAGGGTTAAATCATCCGGCGTCTTAATGCTCTCCAGAAGCTCCAGGGACTGAAGGAAGGAATATGCATCCCCATGGTTCTTTACCGCCTCAAGATTGCGGCGGGCGATCTGAGAATCCCACTGGCTTCCATCGCTGAAGCGCACCCCTTCCCGCAGATGGAAGGTATAGGTACAGCCGTCCGAAGAAACCTCCCAGCTTTCCGCCAGCTCCGGCACGATCTCTCCGTCCTTCATGGCTACCAGGCTCTCGTAAACCCAGTTTTGGGCATACATCTGGCTTTTCATCGTATGCGGGTTTAAATCCCCTATGTCTTTTGCCGCACGTACCCGCAAAGTACCCCCAACCAATTGTCCTGCCTGAGCCTCTGTCTCCCGGAGTTCTGTCTCCTGTTCGCTCCTTTTCCCTCCGCCGCATCCTGCCAAAAGGCTGGTGGCTAGGACGGCCGCAGCAAAGGCTCCCACTACGGATTTCCATTTTCTTCTCATCTGATGACTCCTCCTTTCAATCTCTCCTGCGTTTCCGCCACCAAAAAAGGAAGGCGGTACGCGCCTTCCCAAATATACAAAAATAAGAGCCAGAAGCAGAATCTCCTTCTCTTTTCTTGGCAGCCTGTGTCTGGGAAGCGCCAACATCCAGGATTAAGCAGGTTTCCTGACTTTGGCTCCGCGCCTTCCCGCGCCTTCTCATGCTCCTGCACAATGGCATCCGCGAAAAAGCTCCCCTTCACAGTGACCCGTTCGTTTGAGATTCTCACTCAATTCCCTTTTAACCGGGCGATCCGCCCGGCACTTAATCCCTATTTCATTTGCCTCCAGTATAAGGGAGGTTCGGCAGATTGTCAATCCCCTGCCCTCTTCACCATGCACTCCTTCCTATTCCTCCGGCAGCCACTTGGCCTTCACAAAATAGAACAGCATACCCGCCGCGCAGACCACCCAGGTAATGGGCCATCCAGCAAACACCAGCTCCAGTTTTCCGGTCAAGGGGATGGTAATCATCAGATAGATCTGGCGCAGCACCACAAAACACCCCACCATAAAGTACATAGGCACCTTGGAGAGGCCGGCGCCCCGAAGGGCTCCGTTGAGGATCTGCACCACCGGCAGGAAAATATAGCCTGCGGCGAAGATCTGCATCATGGCGTTGCCTACGCGGATCACTTCCTCGTCGTCCGTAAAGATCCGAACCATAAACCGCCCGTTAAAGAACAGGAAAAGAGAGCCCGCCAAAATCACAACCGAGCTAATCAGCCAAGCGGCAAAAATCCCCTGCTTTACCCGCTTATATTGCTTTGCGCCGATGTTCTGGCCCACAAAGGTGGTGATCGCCATATTAAAGCTCTGCATAGGAAGCTGTAAAAAGCCGTCGATCCTCAGGGTAGCCGAGTAACCCGCCATGGCGGCAGCCCCAAAATAATTCACATAGGACTGAACGATTACATTTGAAAAAGAGGTGATGCTCTGCTGGAGAGCCGCCGGAAAACCGATGCCCACAATCTTCCAAATCAGCAGGCGATTTAAACGGATCTCCCGGATACGCACCTGGTAGCTCTCCTTGGTATGAATCAGCTTGTACATCACCATAGCAGCGCTGACCGCCTGAGCGATCACCGTAGCGATGGCAACGCCTTCCACGCCCATATGAAAGGCGCAGACAAAGGTAAAATCCAATACAACGTTCACCATGCTGGCTACCGCCAGATAATACAGCGGATGTTTGGAATCGCCGATGGCCCGCAGAATACCGGATCCGATATTATAAAAGAGAGAGAAAGTCATGCCCGTAAAATAGATGGTCAGATAGCAGATCGAATCCGGCAGTACCTCCTGGGGCACGCCGATGGCCCGCAGAAGAGGCCGGGTAAACAGCAGACCCGCCGCCGTAAAGACAACGCTTAAGATCGCCGTCAGCGCCAGGGCGCTGTGGATGGCTTTGCTCATCAGCCTCAGCCTGCCTGCCCCGTAGTACTGGGAAATCACCACCCCCGCGCCGGTAGAAAGGCCCATAAAAAAGCCCACCAGCATGTTGATCACAGGAGTCGAGGCTCCCACTGCTGCCAGGGCGTTGGTGCTGACGTAGTTTCCCACCACATAGGAATCCACCGTATTATAAAACTGCTGAAAAAGATTTCCGATCAAAAGAGGCACAGAAAACCACAAAATTGACCAAAATATATTCCCCTTCAGCATATCCGTTCTTGATCGTTCCATAAAATTAAAACCCCCGCTTTCATCTTTTGTTTTGCGTTCCCCCATAGGAATATTTTATCATATTCTGAACAAATATCCACCCCATTTTACGAAAGCGATTGTCTTTTTATGATTTTGTGTTATGATTGTATAAGTATGCGTTTATACTAATTACAATTTATTTTAAGGAGATTGAAAAATCATGTCATCTTCAAAGAAAAACGGGGTATCGGCCCCAAAGAGGGATTTTACCAAGATGAAAACCCCTCACACCTATGCCATTATTTTTGCTGTGATTCTGGTCTGCTGGATTCTGACCTTCCTGATCCCCGCCGGAAAATTCAGCACCCACACCATCGAGTACACAGATTCTGACGGGGATATCAGCACCCGCACCGTTCTGATGTCCGACACCTTCCGCTACTATTACAACCTAGACACTGATTCCGTGAAGGTTCATCTGGAAGAGCTTTCCCAGGACGCCCCTCTCATGGAAGAACTGGGGGTAGACGAGGCAGCCCTGGATGAATTTCTCACCACCGATTCCTCCGCCTGGACCCAGGAGGATTTAGACGAGCTGGGCCTTACCGACGATGTGCTCTACGCCCAGTACGGTGAGTCCATCTACGACACCACCCAGAAGCTTCACAAAACCGCAGGTGTTTGGGGAACCGAAGATTTCGGCGGCTTCGGCTTCTTAAATTATGTGTTTGAAGGCCTGGTAACCGGCGACCGTTCCGGCTCCGCCGTGGGCATCTGCGCTTTGATCCTGGTGGTGGGCGGCGCGTTCGGCATCATCATGAAAACCGGAGCCATCGACGCGGGAATCTACGCCTTTATCCAGAAGACAAAGGGACTGGAGCGGTTGGCCCTGCCTCTGCTCTTTATCCTGTTCTCCTTAGGCGGCGCCACCTTCGGCATGGCGGAGGAATGTATCCCCTTCTCCATGATCATGGTTCCCTTCGTCATTGCTTTGGGCTATGACTCCATTGTAGCGGTCACTGTCACCTATGTAGCCTCCCAGGTGGGAAATGCCGTCTCCTGGATGAGCCCCTTCTCCGTAGCTGTGGCCCAGGGTATCGCAGGCATCCCGGTTCTCTCCGGCGCTACCTTCCGCCTGGCCATGTGGGTGGCTGTCACCATCCTTGCCGCCGGTTATATGATGATTTACGCGGAGCGCATCCGCAAGAATCCCACCCACTCCGTGGTATACGACACGGACGCCCGCTTCCGCCAGCACCTGGAAAATACCTCCAGCGAGGCGCGGGAATTTAATCTGGGCCACAAGCTGATTTTGCTGGAGATGCTGGCCGTGTTAATCTGGATCATCTGGGGCGTAACCCAGAAAGGCTACTATATCCCCGAGATTGCCTCCCAGTTCTTTGTAATGGGATTCTTTGCCGGAGTCATCGCCATCATTTTTAAGCTAAACGGCATGACTATCAACGGCATGGCATCCGCCTTCCAGAGCGGCGTAGCGGATCTGGCCGGAACCGCCGTTGTAGTGGGTATGGCAAAGGGCATCCTGCTGGTGCTGGGCGGCTCTGACGCGGATACCTACTCCACCTTAAACACCATCCTCTACGGAATCGGAACCGTTCTGAACGGGGTTCCCGCCTTTATCGGAGCCGAGTTTATGTACCTGTTCCAGAGCCTCTTCAACCTGGTGGTAACCTCCAACTCCGGACAGGCCGCCCTGACCATGCCTATCATGGCTCCCCTGGCGGACTTAGTGGGCGTATCCAGGCAGATCGCCGTCCTGGCCTTCCAGCTGGGCGCGGGCTTTGTGGACGCTTTCACCCCCGTATCCGCCAGCCTCATCGGCGTTCTCGGCGTAGCCGGAATCGAGTGGGGAAAATGGGCCAAGTTCCAGATCAAGATGCAGGGCTTTTTCTTCCTCATGGGCACGGTGATCCTGGCCATTGCCGTTTCCATCGGCCTGCAGTAAATTCCCGGAAAGGAGTCCTGTTTTATGGTTACAATCATTCGCAATGCTGACATCTACGCCCCCGAACATCTGGGGGCGGCAGATGTCCTTCTTTTAGGAGGCTCCATCGCTGCCGTGGGAAAGGACTTAAAAGCGGATTTCGGAGGAGCGCTTCCAGTTACGGAGCTGGACGGCTCCGGCCTAATCCTGACGCCGGGCTTCATCGACAGCCACGAGCACATCATGGGAGGCGGCGGAGAGGGCGGATTTCACACCCGCACGCCGGAGGCGAACCTGACGGACTTAACCTTAAACGGCATCACCACCGTAGTAGGCTGCATCGGCACCGATGGGGTGGCGCGCCACATGGAATCCCTCTTAGCTAAGGCAAAAGGATTAGAGGAGGAAGGGATTAGCACCTATATCTATACCGGCTCCTACCAGGTTCCCGTCCACACCCTCACCGGCAGCCTGATGAAGGATATCATGATGCTGGATCCGGTCATCGGGGCCGGGGAAATCGCCGTCAGTGACCACCGCTCTTCCCAGCCTTCCTTTGAAGAGTTTGTCCGCATCGCGGCGGACGCCCGGGTAGGAGGCATGCTCTCCGGCAAGGCCGGCGTGGTAAACGTACACTTAGGGGACAGCCCCCGGATGATGGATTTAATCCTGCGGGCAGTCCATGAGACGGAGATCCCTGTCACCCAGTTCCTTCCTACCCATGTAAACCGCAACGAGGCCTTATTCCGGCAGTCCATCCAGTTTGCCTTAGAGGGCGGCACGGTGGACCTGACGGGAAATGAGGACATTGACTACTGGGAAACCATCTGCGACGAGGTAAGGGTGTGCAAAGGAATCCGCCGCCTTCTGGATGCCGGCGTTTCCAGCGACAATTTCACGATTTCCTCCGACGGCCAGGGAAGCCTGCCTATCTTTAACGCAAAAGGCGAATACCAGGGCATCGGTATCGGAAAGGCATCCTGCCTCTTAAAGGAAGTCCGGGAATGTGTGACACGGGAAAATATTCCTCTGGAAATCGCCATCAAGCCCATCACCAGCAACCCGGCCAAAATCCTGAAGCTGTCCTCCAAGGGACAAATTAAGGCCGGCATGGACGCCGACCTGTGTTTGCTTCGCAGGGAAGATCTGACCCTTCACACCGTCATCGCCAAAGGGCGGATTATGGTGCGGGAGGGAAAGGCCCTGGTGTATGGAACCTTTGAGCAAAAGCAATAGGAGATCTCCATGGAAGAAAAACGATTCAAGCTTCTGGTAGCAGACGACGACAAAGACATCCGCTCCATCCTTTCCCTGATTCTCAGCCAAGAGGGCTACCAGGTTGTGACAGCCGAAAACGGCGGCGAAGTGCTGAAGCTGGCGGATGAATCCATCGACCTTTACATCCTGGACGTAAATATGCCCGTCCTTTCCGGCTTCGCCGCAGGCAGCGAGTTAAGGCGCCGCTTCAATACGCCCATTATCTTTCTCACCGCCTATTCCGGCGAAGCAGACAAGGTGATAGGCTTTGCTTCCGGCGCGGACGACTACATCGTAAAGCCTTTTTCCAATACGGAACTGCTCCTTCGGGTACGGGCCATCCTTCGCAGGACGGCCCGCTCCTGCCCTGCAAACGAAGCCTCTTCAAAGTCTGCTATCGCCTTTAAGGATTTAATCCTTGATCTGGACAGCCAGACGGTACGAAAAGGGGATGAGGTGATCCTTCTCACCTACACAGAATTTCAGATCCTGCGCCTTTTGGTCACCCATCCCAGGAAAATTTTTTCCTTAGATCACATCTATGAAAGGGTCTGGGAAGAGGAAGCCGTTGGCGATGCCGCCGTTATGGTACATATCAAGAACCTCCGGAAAAAGCTTGGGGACAGCTCCCGCAGCCCCCGATACATCAAGACCGCATGGGGAAAGGGGTATTTTGTTGAGTAAAAAAATCCGCTTGAAACCGCGTTTCAGCCTCTTTGTCCGTCAGGTGATGGAATTTCTCCTTCTCTCCCTGGCGGTGGCTGTCTTTTTTTACTTCTTTCTCTCCCTCTCCTGCCGCTCCATCGAAGAAGCTTGGCTGGAAAATAGAGGGATTACCTTAAACGCCCAACAGTGGGCGCTATTAGGCTTATGGACCCGAAACCTCTGCCTGACTGCATCCCTACTGGTTTTTCTGGCTCTTTTTCTCTTTCTTTTAGGCCAGCGTATCGCTTACTTAGACTCCATCATCCGTGGGGTGGCAAGACTTCGGGAAACCCAGCTTGACGCCTCCATCCCCGTAGAAGGGGAGGATGAATTTGCCCTTTTAGCGGAGAGCATCAATTATCTGGCCGCTTCCCAGAGAGATCTGCGCGAAAAGGAGGATGCCCTGCGAAAGAAACGGGAGGATTTTGTCCGCGCCTTGTCCCACGACATCCGTACCCCCCTCTCTTCCATCCTTTCCTACTCCCAGTACCTCTCATCCCGCCAGCCTCTTACCCAGGAGGAAACCGCCGCCTTTCTCAGTCTGGTTCAGTCAAAGGCGGAGCAGATCCGTTATCTGACCGACCAGCTTTTAGGGAAAGCGGAAAGCAGCAGCCAGATGGAAAACGTCCTGCTTCTTTTGCAGCAGCTTGCCCTGGAATGGGAAGAGTCACTGGAGGATACATTTTCCTGCCATACCAGCTTTGAGGACTGCCAGCCCTTTAAGGGGGCGGTAGACCTTTACGGCCTGCGGCGGATCTTCGACAACCTGGCCTCCAATATAGAAAAATACGCGGATCCCCAAAAGCCTGTTTTCCTGAAAATACGGGCCGCCAAGGGCGAGATTCTGATCATCCAGTCAAATACGACTGCGGCCAACGCCCAGGGGGAAAGCAGCCGTATCGGCCTGGAAAGCATCCGTCAAATTGCAAAAAGCCTTCAGGGAAAGGCGGAGGTTTCCTCTTCCTGCGGCTCCTTTGAAATCCGTATTCTGTTAAAAACTGCCGCCCTTTAGAATTCTTCAGAATTTCCTTTCTGTTTTTTTCAGAACTTTGTGTCATAATCAAGGCACAATATAAATGAAAGAGAGGAACTAAAAATTATGGCATTAGGTTTGATTATGATTTCCTTTATTGTTCTGTGTACCATGGGAGGCGTAGGCATGATTTTCCTATTCTGCGTAAAAGATCCCGCAAAAAAGAAGTGGATTCTCTACTACATGGCCCTGCTGGGGATGGCGGTGGCGGCCCTCCAAGCCTTTAGCCTTCCCTCCAACTACATTCTCCAACAGCTTCTCTCCTGGGCCATCGGCTTTTTAAGCGTAGCCGCCGTGCTGATTTACGTTACCAAATGCCCGGCCCCAAAGTGGCTGCCCTCCGTTCTGGTATCCACCTCAGTGATCGTTGGGATTTTTAACCATTTCTTTTAATCCGTACCGCCAAAGAGCTTGCCGTACTGCACGGTCTGGTACTCTTCAATCAAGCCGGTGTATTCGTTGGTCTCCAGGTGGCTGTAGGCTTCACCCTGGGGATCCACATACCCGGCGAAGGTCAAGGCCGGGATTTGGCGGCTTACCTCCTTTAAATACTGCCTGTAATCATCCAAAGGAATCCCTGCGCATTCCAGCACATACTGTCCCAGGTAATTCAGGCTGGTAATTTCCGGGTTAAGCCCCATAGCTTCGGGCTTTGGCAGCTCATAATTGGCCCAGATCACATAGGGAACCCGGAATTTTCCCATGTACTCTTCCATGGTCATATCTTCCTGTAAAACCCCATACGCCTGATCTAAAAATTCCTGTTCCAAAGCCGGCTGGTGATCCCCGAACATCACCACAAGCACCGGCTCTTTTTGCTGCCTGAAATAGCGGATCAGCTTTAAAAACGCCTCCTGAGTCTTTCCTTCCAGGGTCAAATACTGCTCCGCCATGGGGTAAGCCCCAGGCTCATCCGCCAGGCAGATCTCTGCCGGGTAATCCTCGTCCGTATAGCTTCCATGGTTCTGTATGGTGACGTTAAAAAGGAACAACCGCTCCCCCGGCTCCCTGGCCTCAAACATGGAAATCACCTGTTCAAAGGAGGAATCATCGCTGATATAGCCATGCTCTTTGGCGGCGGCCACGCTCATATCATCCCCGCACAAAAATTCCTCAAATCCCAGCAGAGGGTATGCTTGGTTCCTCTGCCAGGAATCCCGCTCCCCCGGATGAAAGGCCAGACAGCGGTAGCCTTTATCCTTTAACATGGAGGCTAAGGAATCCTTAGGCTCCAAAATATACTGCTGGTATGGAATACTCCCCGATGGCAGAAAGGCCATGGAGTGTCCTGTCAGGAACTCAAATTCGCTGGCGCTGGTGCCAGCCCCAAACACGGAGGTATAGGCGTGTCCAAAGATACCGTCCAGGCCGCCGATCTCATCCATCACGCTTTCGCTCAGTTTAATATGGCCGAAGTCTTCAAAATCCGCCCAGGACTCGTTCATAATGGCGATAATGTGGGGAAGCTTCTCCCCCGCCTCCTTTCCCTTTGGCAAAGCCGCCGTCAGGATTTCCGTGCTTCTCCGGCTTTTTCCTGCCTTTCCCAAGAGAGTCCGATATGCCTCATCCGAGTATCCCTCCGGCTTCTCCACCTCCATAAAGCTGGTATTGCGCAGAAATGATGCCAGAATCCCCTGGCTTTCGTAGGCTCCCTGCTGGTCCCACACATCGGTGGTGATGCCCCATTCCCCCAGAAGCTCGGGATTCGCCAAGGGCCTTGCGCACAAAATACCCAGGCAGAGAAGGACTCCCCTGCCCTGCCAACTTTTAATCCTTAAGAACCTCCCCTTGCGCCCTGCCCAAAGGGCCGCGCCCGCAAAGGCGGCCACAGCCAAGGCCAGGATCATCGGCCAGGTCAGGCGAAACCGGTAGGTTCCGGAAACCGCCGCCGCTGTCCCCAGAGCGGTCAAATCCCAGGGAAGGATGGGATTTCCCCGGAATGAGGCCACAAAATAGTTGGCCGCCCCCAGAAGGCCCGCCGCCATATGGGTCAGCAAGCTTGCCAAAAGCAGGCGGCCGGTCGCGGCGGCAGCCAGGTAGTAAAAAGCCGCCAGGCAGATCCCATTGGCCAGAATCACATAGAAGGGGAACGCCTGAAATTCTCCGGCGTAAATCCACTGCATCAGAAAAAAGGCCGTCACCGGCGTAAGCGCTGAAAGCAGAACCTTCAGGGCCAGTCCAGGGCCTCTTTCTCTCAACCACTGTTTCATAATACGCATCTTCTCCTTATCCCATATCTCTCAAACGGTTCTCTATTCTACAGGAAAAGACGTCATTTGTCAAACCTTCCGTCTGCAGCTGTCCCGCTCCACAATATGATGTGGAACAATGATCTTGGTAGCCAGCAGATCCGGGTTTTCAATATGGCTGATCATCTGCAGGGCGGCCTCCGCTCCCAGCTGGAAGGAGTTTACGTCCACAGAGGTCAGAGCTGGCACAGCAGTGCGGGCAAGAAGGGAATTATTAAAGGAGATCACCGACAGCTCCCCGGGAACTAAAATCCCCATGGACATACAGGTCTGTACCAGGGCAACCGCCAGGATATCGTCGCTGACCAGAACGGCGCTAGGCGGTTCTTCCCCCCTAAAAAGCCCTTCCAGCGCCTGGCGCCTCTCCCCCGTATCCTCAGGAAGCTCCAGGCACAGCTCGTCCCGGTAGGGGATATGATTGTCCGCCAGCGCAAGCCCATACCCCGCCCGCCGGTCTGAGGCAAATACCAGCGTATGGTCGCCGGAAACATAGGCGATGCGCCGGTGGCCCAGATCGATTAAATACTGAACCGCCTCCCTGGCCGCCAGCACATTGTCATTATCCACATAGATGGTCTGGTTTACGTTCCGACAAGCCTTTCCGATCAGCACATAGAGCAGGCCTTCATTGTAGAGATAATCCAGAATAGGGTCCTGCTCCCTGGAGTAAAGAACGATCAGCCCCTCCGCGAGCCCGTTGCGCACCATGGTGCGGATGGCCTGAAGGATCTCATCTTCGTCCTGGCCGGTAATCACCGTATTCATATACTGCTTCTGGTTGCAGAGCTGGCTTACGCCCCGGATAGCTTCCAGGTAAAAGGAATTTTCATAAGCAGCCTTCCGCGAGGGTGGAAGCACGATTCCGATGGTCCTGGAGTTCTGGGCCGCAAGGCCACTGGCTTGGAAATTCGGCTCGTAGCCCAGCTTCTCCATGGCCTGACGCACCTTCTCCTTGGTCTGGCGGCTGATGGAGGGATGATCCCTGCAGGTTCTGGATACGGTAGAGGGAGAAACTCCCGCTAAAGCGGCCACGTCTTTAATTGTAACAGGCATAAAAAGCCTCCTTCCCCACGAAACTGCCGGGCAGACGCCGGCTTTCCTATAGTGTAGCTGTTTTTGCGTCCTTTGTCAAAGGATTTTGCGTAGTTCTGTCCTGCATTTTTGCATAAATTTCTTGAAAATATTTGTGCAAAAAATAGAAATGCGATGTTTTCTTTAAGACAGGATTGATTTTCACAGTCGAATGTCATATAGTTAATGCAAGCGGTTGCGCAAATCATGCAATCGGATGTTTCGTGGCATACTACGGTGAGGAGGTATGACGATATGAAGGAATCTCATAAGGATCGCAAGGGCCTGATCCAGGTTCTCTCTCCCCTAACTGGTTCCGCCGTTCCCCTGGAACAGGTTCCGGACCCTGTATTTTCGCAAAAAATCATCGGAGATGGTGCGGCCATCATCCCTGAAGATGGACGGATTTTCAGCCCGGTGGACGGCGAGATCGCCACAATAACCGACTCCCTCCACGCCTACGGCCTGCGCTCGGCACAGGGCCTGGAGCTGTTGATTCACGTAGGGCTGGAGACGGTAGCCTTAAAAGGCGAATATTTCCGCTGCCATGTAAAAGCCGGCGACTCCGTAAAAGCCGGCGATCTGATTGCCGAGGTTGACTTAGAGGGGCTGAAGGCCAGGGGGATCAATCCCATCACCCCGGTTCTGATCTGTGCCGGCCTGGAAAACCGCAGCCTTAAGGCCAATTTCAACCATGTAACAGGGGGAAAGGACCGGCTTCTCACCTTAGGGGATTCTTCCATCCCTTCACAGCCCCCCGAGCCGGCGGAGTCCAAGGAAAGTTCCCCTGCTCCCCGAAAATCTTTTCCCATTAACTTTGATTTTCTCCAAAAGCTGGGCAAGGTGCTGATGACCGTCATCGCCGTGATGCCTGCCGCCGGCCTGATGATCAGCCTTGGAAAGCTGATCCAGATGTCCGGAGGAGATCTGTCACTTCTTCTGACCATCGGCAGCACCATGGAAACCATCGGATGGGCCATCATCAACAACCTGCACATTCTCTTTGCCGCAGCCATCGGCGGCTCCTGGGCTAAAGAGAGGGCGGGCGGGGCTTTCGCGGCTATCATTGCCTTTATACTGATCAATGTGATCACCGGCGCCCTTTTTGGCGTTACAAATGAGATGCTGGAGACGGAAGGAGCCGTCACCCGCACGCTTTTCGGACAGGAAATCGCCGTGGACGGTTACTTTACCTCTGTCCTGGGCGCTCCTGCCCTGAATATGGGCGTCTTTGTGGGGATTATCTCTGGTTTCGCCGGCGGAATCATCTACAACAAATACTACAACTACCGGAAGCTGCCCGACGCTCTGTCCTTCTTTAACGGCAAGCGCTTCGTGCCTATGGTTGTGATCCTCTGGTCCGTGATCATCTCCCTGGTTCTGGCGGTAGTATGGCCGGTGGTCCAGTCGGGAATCAACGCCTTCGGAGTATGGATCGCCGGTTCCTCCGCCACCTCCCCGGTTCTGGCTCCCTTTATCTACGGAACCCTGGAGCGGCTGCTGCTGCCTTTTGGACTGCATCACATGCTGACCATTCCCATGAACTATACCTCCTTCGGGGGCACCTACACCATCCTTACCGGGGCCAACGCCGGCTCCCAGGTATTTGGCCAGGATCCTTTGTGGCTGGCCTGGGCTACGGATCTGGTAAATCTGAAAAATGCCGGCGATCTGGCCGGATATGAAGAGCTTCTGGCTTCCGTCACCCCTGCCCGCTTTAAGGTGGGGCAGATGATCGGCGCTACGGGGCTGCTTTTAGGCATCGCTTTGGCCATGTACCGCAGGGTAGATATGGACAAGCGGCCCAATTACCGCTCCATGTTCCTTTCCACCGCTCTGGCCGTATTCCTTACCGGCGTAACAGAGCCGCTGGAATTTATGTTCATGTTCTGCGCCCTGCCTCTGTATGTGGTTTACGCCCTTCTTCAGGGCTGCGCCTTCGCCATGGCGGGAATCATCCCCTTAAGGCTCCATTCCTTCGGAAACCTGGAGTTCTTTACCCGCATTCCTATGTCCCTTCGGGCCGGGCTGGGCGGAGACATCCTAAACTTTGTGATCTGCGTTGTGGCGTTTTTCATCATCGGCTACTTTGCGGCCTACTTTATGATCGGAAAATTCCGCTTCGCCACTCCGGGCCGCCTAGGCAACTACACTGATGAAAGCGCCGGTGAACCGGAAGCTTCCCCTTCCTCCGGTTCCACCGGACAGAGCCAGGCGGAGGCCATCATCGGGCTTTTGGGAGGCCGGGAAAACATCATCCTGGTAGACGCCTGCATGACCCGGCTGCGGGTCACGGTAAAGGATCCTGAGAGGGTAGCTCCTCTGGCGGACTGGAAGGCCCAGGGAGCCATGGGGCTTTTGAAAAGGGACAATGGGATCCAGGCCGTCTACGGTCCCAAGGCCGACGTGCTGAAGTCAGATATTAATGATATCCTGTAGCCGTCCTGAACGTTACGATATCCTATAAGGAAGGAAGCATTCCCATGAAGCTGATCACCCTCAACTGCCACAGCCTGATTGAAGAAGATTATGAAGAAAAATTTCCCCTGTTCATTGGGGGGATTTGCGCAGAACGGCCGGATATTCTGGCCCTCCAGGAGGTAAACCAGACCATGGGCGGGCCGGAGGTTTCCCCAGAAGAATTGATTCAGACCGGCTACATCCCGCCTGGCGGGGATACTTCACCCCTTCCGGTCCGCAGGGACAATCACGGCTTTCGCTGCGCCAAAGCCCTTTCCTGCCAGGGACTTCCCCTTTCCTGGACCTGGATTCCCGCCAAAACGGGCTACGGCCGCTACGATGAGGGGCTGGCCCTTTTTTCCTCCTTCCCCATTAAAGAAGCGGAAGGGTTTTATATCACTGGCTCCCATGATTATCAAAACTGGCGAACCCGAAAGGCCGTCCTTGCCGCCCTCCAGCTGCCGGAAGGCCTCCAATACGCCTGCTGCCTCCATATGGGGCGCTGGGACGATCCCCAGGAGCCATTTTCGCGGCAGTGGCGGCGGCTGATGGACCGGCTTTATCCTTTATCCGGCTATCGAATCTGGCTTTTAGGGGATTTTAACGCCCCCTCATGGCGCAGGAAGGAAAGCCTGGATTTGATTCTGGAGGATGGATGGCTGGATACCTTCGCCTCCGGACAAGATGCTTCTTGCGGAAGCATCCGGGAGGGCTGGACCGTCTCAGAAGGGATCGACGGCTGGTGGGATCAGGGACAGGCGCCGGAGGGTATGCGCATCGACTACATTTTTACCAATCAGCCGGCATGCGTTTCCTCCTCAAGGGTAATCTTTACCCCTAAGCTCTACGGAACCGTTTCCGACCACCGGGCCGTGGCGGTTAAAATACAGAATAATGTGACAAAAGGAGATATTTGACATGAAACGTGAAAGCGGCATCCTGCTTCCCATCAGCAGCCTTCCCTCCCCCTACGGGATCGGCTGCTTTTCCAGGGAAGCTTATGAATTTGTAGATCAGCTGAAGGAGGCAGGGCAGTCCTACTGGCAGATCCTCCCCCTTGGCCCTACCAGCTACGGCGATTCCCCCTACCAGTCCTTCTCCACCTTTGCGGGAAATCCCTATTTCATCAGCCTGGAGGAGCTGATTGAAGAGGGGGTTCTTACAAAGGAGGAATGCGATCAGGCGGGCCTTAAAAGCCCCGATGATTCCATCGACTACGCAAAGCTTTATGAGGCTCGTTATCCTCTGCTGCGCCTGGCCTATGAGCGCAGCGATATCAGCCGTAACCCGGATTTTAACCGTTTCTGTGAGGAAAATGACTGGTGGCTCTCCGACTACGCCCTTTTTATGGCCGTAAAGGACCGCTTCGGCGGGCGCGCCTGGACTGAGTGGGCTACGGATATCCGCCTGCGCTGGTCCTGGGCCCTGGATTACTACCGCAGAGAGCAGTATTTTGAGATCGAATTTCACAAGTACCTCCAGTTCACCTTCTTAAAGCAGTGGACCAGGCTGAAAGAGTACGCCAACCGCAAGGGGATCCGTATCATCGGCGATATCCCCATCTATGTATCCATGGACAGCGCCGATGCCTGGGCCAATCCCAGTCTGTTCCAGCTGGATGAAAATAACCGTCCCCTAGCCGTGGCCGGCTGTCCGCCGGATGGTTTCTCCGCCACCGGACAGCTCTGGGGCAATCCCCTCTACAACTGGGACTACCACCGGGCTACCGGCTACCAGTGGTGGATCAGCCGTCTTGCCCACTGCTACCGCCTCTATGACGTGGTGCGCATCGACCATTTCCGCGGCTTTGACGAGTATTTTTCCATTCCGGCAGACGCTGCGGACGCCACCGACGGCCATTGGGAAAAAGGGCCCGGCATTGAACTATTTCACGCGGTGCGCCAGGCCCTTGGGGAAAAAGCGATTATTGCCGAGGATCTGGGCTACGTCACCGATTCTGTCCGCCAGCTAGTACGAGACAGCGGCTATCCCGGCATGAAGGTGCTGGAATTTGCCTTTGACTCCAGGGATTCCGGCAGCGCAGGCGACTATCTGCCCCACAACTATCCGGAAAACTCCGTGGTCTACACCGGCACACATGACAATGAAACCATCGCCGGCTGGTACGGCTCCATTCAGCCAGATGAGCGGCAGATGGCCCGTGACTACCTCTGCGACCACTACACTCCCGTGGACAAGCTCCATCTTTCCTTCATCAGCCTGGCTATGGAAAGCGTGGCCCGCATGTGCGTCATCCCCATCCAGGACTATTTAGGGCTTGGCAATGCCGCCCGCATCAACACCCCATCCACCGTAGGGACAAACTGGAAGTGGCGGGTCACCAAGGATCAGCTCTCGCCCGCCCTTTTTAAAACCATCGGGCAGATCACAAAGCGGTACGGGCGGTGGAACTGGGACTAGATGTAACTGTTCAGGGCGTCTGCAACTAAATAAAAAAAATTCAGCCAACTACTACCCAAAATGAAGGTTTTGGTGTATAATAACGTAGTTGGCTATAAGGAGATGTACCCAAGTGGTTGAAGGGACCGCTCTCGAAAAGCGGCAGGCCGGTAATCCCGGCGCGAGGGTTCGAATCCCTCCATCTCCGTTTTCTAAAATCATTTTTTCAAGGGACTTTTTATAAAACCTAATATTTTTTCATGATCGAATTAAAAAGGCAGCGCTCCAAAGCACTGCCCTTTCTCATCTTAAACTAAAACCCAAAAAACTGATCCACTCCTACTGCCAGTCCATCCGCCAGGTTATTCAAGGTCCCCTCGGAATGGTCGGACACCTTGTCTCCTAGCTCGATATCAATGGAAGGCACGGTGGAGAAGGAGGTCTGAGTCAGATCCATCTCCATGGAGCCTGAGGAAAAGATTTTTACGCCCACAGACTTTAATCCGGCGATCAGGCTCTCTCCTAAGGCGTTGTGCTCCTGCCAGTGAGATTTTACCGGCTCCATATTGCGGTAAGATTCATTGGATGGAACGCTCATGTAAAAGGCTCCTTTATCGCTCTCCGTGGAATCCCAGTGCAGGGCGATATGACAGTCGCTGGCGTTGTTGGCGATCACCGTGCGGGCCACATTATCCAGCTGTACATCGTCCCCTTCCCGGATCATCAGCACATCATACCCCTTTGCCAGAAGCTTGTCCTTTAAAATCCGGGCCAATGCCACTGTCACCTTGTATTCCGGGGTACCGTCGGCAAAGGTCATGCCGCCGGATACCGCTACCGCCGAGGTGGCGCCCGCGCTGGTAGTGCCGCCGGTCACCTTGGGCGTGCCATCGGGATGGCAGAGGGTCTTTACGCTGCTGCCTCCCTGGGTGCCGTGTCCCGCATTGACGCAGATGGTCTTGCCCTTACGGCTATCCGCCTGGGAGCGGTACAGAACCGCCGCGCCGGAATTAATCTTGGAAAAGTCGGCGTACTGCCAGGATGGGTCTAGCTTCACCTCTCCCTCCGCAAAGGAAGCGGAATTGGAATAGATGGAAGGATCCGGCTTCTCGGTGCTCAGAAAATCGGACGCAATGTAAGCTGCCTCCCCCTCCAGCACAATCCTGCTCCACTCCTTACTGACGCCGGTTCTTTTAAGCTCTGTTCCCGTATCCAAGGAGGCGATCACATTGGAATTGTTCAGCTTATTACAGCTGGAGCGGACGTTGACCGTGCCGCCGTCTTCCGTCACCACATAGACCGTCTCATCCACCGAATCAAACTCCGGCAGCTTGGCCTGGGTCATTTCCGTCTCCTTCTCGCTGGTCTGGGCTTCTAAAACCGCTTTTGTTTCCTCAGTCCCAGTCTCCTCCTCAGAAGCCCCGTTTTCCGAAAGCGTCTCCACCTTCTCATAGGAGCCGCAGCCAGCAAGGCCCACGGCGCTGCCAAAGGTTAAAAGCCCTGTCATACAAAGGGCTGCGTATCTGTTTCTTATCATCGAATCGTTCCTCCTCCAGCCACGTAATCCCCCTGGTAAAATACCACCGCCTGACCCGGCGTCGCCGCCCGCACCGGCCGGTCAAATACACATTCCACCAGATCCTCTCCGATTCTGCGGATCACACATGGCTCATCTTTATGACTATAGCGGATCTTGGCTGTAAGACGCAGCTGACCGTCATCCAAGCCCTCTACCGCCATCCAGTTCAGTTTACTACAGTGAAGAATATTTGTAAATACATCTTCATTCTCACCGATCACCACTTCATTTGTTTCGGGACGGATTTCCACCACGAATACCGGATGGCCCATAGACAGACCTAGGCCCTTGCGCTGGCCGATGGTATAGTGGGTAATGCCCCGGTGGCGGCCCAGCACATTCCCCTTCCGGTCCACAAAATTTCCCGGCACATCCTCTTTGCCCGTATACTGCCTGATAAAGGAGGCGTAATCGTGATCCGGAATAAAGCAGATCTCCTGGCTGTCCGGCTTGCCCGCCACATTCAGACCCAGGCCAGCCGCTATTTTGCGGATCTCTTCCTTCTCATACTCCCCCACCGGCATCAGCGTATGAGCCAGCTGCTCCTGGGTCAGATTATAAAGGGCATAGGTCTGATCCTTTTTGGCTGTCACGGAACGGCGGATGGCATAGCGCCCATTTTCCAGCCGCTCCACCCGGGCGTAATGGCCGGTGGCAATGTAGTCCGCCCCCAGGCCCATGCTCTTTTGCAGAAGGGACTCCCATTTCACATAGCGGTTGCAGGCAATGCAGGGATTGGGCGTCCGTCCCGCCAGGTACTCCCGGACAAAATAATCCATCACCCGGTCTTTAAATTCCGCCTTGAAATTCATCACATAATGCGGAATCCCCAGCCTAGCCGCCACTCTTCTCGCGTCCTCTGCGGCGCTTAATCCGCAGCATCCCCCTTCCTCCTCTTGCGTTTCCCGGGGCTCCTCCTGCCAGATCTCCATGGTCACGCCGATGACCTCATATCCCTGCTCCTTCAACAGGTAAGCTGCCACGGAGGAATCAACTCCCCCGGACATGCCTACCACAACGGTTTTCTTTTGGCTGATCAATAATCTTCCTCTTCTTCCTCTTCCTCGATATTATCCTTCGGCTTTTCCAGCCCCTCAATGGTGATGCCGTTTTTCTGGGCATAATCCCACAGGGCCGCGTGTATGGCCTCCTCCGCCAGCAGAGAACAGTGGATTTTCACCGGCGGAAGGCCGTCTAACGCCTCGCACACCGCCTTGTTTGTCACCTGCATGGCCTCGTAGATGGTCTTTCCCTTCACCAGCTCCGTGGCCATACTGCTGGTAGCCACCGCCGCGCCGCAGCCAAAGGTTTTAAACTTTACGTCACGGATCACCTGGTTCTCGTCAATATCCAGGTAAATCCGCATAATATCGCCGCACTTGGGATTTCCTACGGTTCCCATGCCGCTGGGATTTTCCATCTCTCCTACATTTCTGGGATGCTCAAAATGATCCATTACCTTTGCCGTATACATCTTTCATTTCTCCTGTCCTGTTTTATATGCAGCCGGCCGGCCAGGGCCCTGCTGCTTCAGCTTCGACCGTTTTTCTTCAAATAATCCTCATAAAGAGGGGACATCCCTCTCAAGTATTCCACAATTTCCCGGATCTGATCCGCCACATAATCCATCTCTTCCATGGTATTTTCATCACTTAAGGTAAGCCGCAGGGAACCGTGGGCGATCTCATGGGGCAGACCGACAGCAAGGAGCACATGAGAGGGGTCTAGGGAGCCAGAGGTGCAGGCTGAACCGCTGGAGCCGCAGATTCCCGCCATATCCAGCTTGATCAGCAAGGACTCTCCCTCAATAAACTGGAAGGCAAAATTCACATTGTTGGACAATCGCTCCGTTCTGGAGCCGTTGATCCTGGTAAATGGAACCTTCTCCATCACCTTCTCCATCAGATAATCCCGCAGCTGGCGCTCCTTTTGGGTACGCTCCTCCATGGTGGCGAAAGCGATCTCGGCCGCCTTGCCAAAGCCTACAATGCCGGGAACATTTTCCGTGCCGGCGCGGCGCTTCCTCTCCTGGGCGCCGCCGTGGATAAAGGAGCGGATCTTTACTCCCTTGCGGATGTAAAGGAAACCGATGCCTTTGGGACCCTGAAGCTTGTGGGCGCTGGCGCTGAGCATGTCAATGTTGTATTCATCTACGGAAATGGGTACATGGCCGTATGCCTGGACCGCATCCGTGTGGAACAGGATGCCGTGTTCCCTTGCGATCTGCCCGATCTGGCGGATGGGTTCAATAGTTCCGATCTCGTTGTTGGCAAACATAATGGAGATCAGAATGGTATCCGGCCGGATGGCCTTCTTTAACTCCTCCAGCTTCACGATCCCCTGCTCATCCACATCCAAGTAGGTAACTTCAAAGCCCCTCTTTTCCAGATACTCACAGGTATGCAGCACCGCATGATGCTCGATCTTGCTGGTAATAATATGCTTTCCCTTTGAAGCATAAGCCTCCGCTGTGGCCACCAGCGCCCAGTTATCCGACTCACTTCCTCCGGCTGTAAAATAAATCTCGTTGGTTTTCGCTCCCAGGGAAGCCGCAATCGTCTCCCTGGCATGGGCCACCGCCTCCCGGCTCTTTGAGGAAAAATCATAGATGGAGGACGGGTTGCCATAATACTCCGTAAAATAGGGCAGCATGGCCTCCACCACCTCCGGCCTGGTTTTGGTAGTAGCCGCATTGTCCAGATAAATCATCTGTCTCATATAAAATCCGCCTTTCATTTGATATAGCAGTTGATTTTTACTATACCATTTTATTCCTGGGATATCAATAGGAATAACCAGGAATCCCCCACATATAATACTGGTAAGGTTTTGCCCTGGAGCGCCTATATGCAATCGTCCTTTTCTCTCATCCGTCTGACTCCGGGAAAAAAGGCCTTTCTCGCCAGCACCCTGCTGCTGACCGGAACTGGCTTTCTCTGCCGAATCCTGGGGTTTTTCTACCGGATTTTCCTTTCCCGGACCATCGGAGCCCAGGGCCTGGGCGTCTATAACATGATCCATCCGGTATTTGGTATCTGCTTCTCCCTCTGCGCCGGTTCCATCCAGACCGCCTTAAGCCAGTACACGGCGGCCAATATGAAAAAGGGAAAGAGCGCCTTTTACGGCGGCCTTGCGGTATCCCTCTCCCTCTCCTGCCTGTTTACCTTTCTGATCTGCAGATTTAAGGATTTCATCGCCGCAGGACTGCTTTTGGAGCCTCGCTGCGCTCCCTATTTGCCGGTTATCGCCCTGTCGGTTCCTTTTGCGGCCCTTCATGCCTGTATCAATGGCTATTACTATGGGATGCAAAAATCCCGGATCCCCGCCTTCTCTCAGGTGGCGGAGCAGGTTATCCGCATGAGCGCCGTCTGGCTCATCGTAGGAATGCTGCACCGCCAGGGACGGGACGTCACCGTCTCCTTGGCTGTCTGCGGACATCTCATTGGGGAAGGGGCCTCTGCTCTCTTCTGTCTGCTCTGCCTGGTATTTTTTCCGCCTCAAAAAAAAGAGGCAGGCTCCTCTTTCCTCCCAGCCGAAGCGATTCAGAGCCTGTCCTCCCTTATGGCTCTGGCCCTTCCTCTCATGGGCAGCCGCCTTGTTTTAAACCTTTTAGGCAGCGCCGAGGCTGTATGGATTCCCAACCGTCTGGCCGCCTCAGGCCTTACCTCAGAGGAAGCCTACTCTGTCTACGGCGTTCTCACCGGCATGAGCCTGCCCTTTATCTACTTTCCCTCCGCCATCACCAACTCCGTGGCGGTACTGCTGCTGCCTGCCGTAGCCCGGGCCTGCTCCGAAGGGGACGAGGGCCGGATCTCCCGACTGATCTTCATGTGCCTGCGCTATAGCTGCTACATGGGCATCCTCTGCATTGGCGTATTCTCCATGTTCGGCCTTCCCCTGGGGCTTTCCGTCTTTAAAAGCAGCCAGGCGGGGCAGTTCATGATCTGCCTGTCCTGGCTCTGCCCCTTTATGTATCTGGCCGCCACCCTTGGAAGCGTCTTAAACGGCCTGGGAAAAACCTCCGTTACATTCGTTCTGAATGTCATCTCCATGGTGATCCGGCTGGGCTTTGTCCTCCTTGCCATTCCTGCCTTCGGAATCCAAGGATACCTGTGGGGGCTTTTGGCCAGCGAAATCGCCCTGGCTTTTCTGGACCTGATCTTCCTTGGCCGGTTTGCCTGCTTTGAATGGAATGCCTTTGAAATGATTCTCAAGCCGGTATTCCTGCTGGGCCTGTCTGTGGGGATTTATTACCTTCTGTCACCCGCCCTTGAAGTCACAAGATCCCTGCCTCTTTTTTGTGAGACAGGGATCCGTATTGGGGTTGTTTGTATGTGTTATGGAGGGTTGCTGGCAGTGGGGCGGAGGTGAAACTTTCTAATTCTTTGTGTTTACTCGCAGTTACCGCCCGGATCAATTCCTTTTTCACTTCTTTATTGGGAATATATTAATCTGGTAAATACCATCATTATACTATAAGCGAGCGCAAAATACATTGAACCGCAGGTTGAATTGTCGCTGTGTAATATAAAACCAAGTTTAATCTCACGACTGTATTGAAATTTCATCAAAATTCCCTTGTATTTTTTCCTATTTTAACATATACTAATTGTAAAGAAATCAGTGATTTCTCTTGGGCTGGTCGCAAGACCCAGGTCCATCAAAAGCGGGGAAGTTCCCCGCTATTTTTTTACAAATACTTCCGAGGTGGCAGTCGATGAAAGAACTGAGTATTTTTATAGATGAATCCGGCGATTTATCTACATTTGTTGTCTGAATCAGCTTTTTCTCTAAATCGGAAAATGCTTCATTTAAAAATTCCCCGTTCAGCCACCGCCTTAGCGTACAATCTTCCCATGTAATGTTCTCATTCTCCTCATGGTATTGCTTCACATCTATTCCATATTCCGTAAGCAGTAGCAGGGAATTTTCTTTCTTGTCAAGAACACGCCATTGAATTTTTTGGACACCTCCGTCTTTATCTTGAAGATATTTTCCGAAATACACTTTTTCCCTACTGCAGTCCTTGCAAGTTCTTCCCTCAATGACTGAAGCTCCCGGAAAACAGGAAATATTGCTTTAGCTATCTGAATCTTTTCATGCTCTTTAACCGGCGGTTCTCCTGGATCTTGCGGCAGTGTCATTGCCTTCAGGCTAACGTTCAGCATGGATATTTTTGTTCCCAGTTCCTCCTTCTTTCTTTTTGTAAACAGCCCCTTTAACTGCGCTTTTTCCTGCTCTAATTGTACAATTTTTTCCTGCAAATTCAGCTGTTTTGCAACAGCAGCCTCATATTGTGCTTGATAAGTGGCCTTCGCCTGTTTCCATTCTTCCAATCGTCTCTCATAATCGGCCTCTGCCTTGACTTTTTGACTCGCAATATTTTCTGCAGACTCCTGAATCCAACCAGAAATAGCCGCTTTTATCTCAACGCCCTTCTTCTCCTGCTCTTCCTGCCATTTGGCCGGAATCTGCTTTTCCTCTTCAATTTTTCCCTTGATCCAATCTGTCACCCCTGTCCATATTGCTTCCAGCTCTTGCAGAACATCTCCTTTTGCATATTCTACGGCGTGGTCGTAGTCCGACCGACAATCATAATCGGGTCTGACTTTTTGATAACATACCAAAGACCGTATATTTTTCAGATTATCATAATTTTTTATCCATGATTTATAAAGAGATTGACATTTTCCATAATACATAGGCTTAATATCAAACTCGACTGTCAGCAAAGATTCCAGCTCGCTGTCAGTAAACTCCGATAAAATTCCTGACTGTGCATTTGCCTCCCGAGCAAGAGCCGCCAATGGAACATTCGGTTCTAACACCTTCTTCTCCACCGACTCAGCCTTATTGCCTGCTTCTTTTTCCATCTGACAGATTATCGCGTGAAGTAGTTCTTCCTTGTCCCGTACCTTTCTTCCGGCCAACACTTTTCCCCAATATGCCCTTCCGCACTCCGGGTCATTGTTCAGCACCTGTTCAAAAAACTCTGTTGCTTTATCGAACTGCCGGTCTTCCAGTGCCATATAGCCCCGCTTCAACAAAGCCGCCGTCTGGGCGTTCATCATTGCCAAACCGGAGTCCACTGCTGTATTCGCAGCGGAAGCTTTCTGTTCCCCTCTCTTTCCGAGGATCTTCTCCACTCCCCGTATAAGGTCCTGCATGGCCCCAACTTTCCCCAGATCCTGGGCCTGGAGTTTGGCGAACTCCTTTGGCATGTCGTAGGCATCCAGATCCTTATAGCAGGGGATCAGCGTCTTCTTCTCTCCTTCCGCCATCAGCTGAAGGTAACGGCTCCACTCATTCTTCACCCACACGGCATCGTAGTGCTCGTAGCTGGTTCCCACCGCCAGCATCACACGGGCGGAGTGGAGGGCCGCGAAGATGTAAGGCTCGTACTCCTGCCCCAGCTTATCCTCTAACGTAATCCGGCTGAAAAATACCCGGTATCCCTTTTCCGTCAGCTCATTGTAAATATCCTGGGCCAGTACGCTGTCCA
>CALWQV010000029.1 GCA_944383785.1 uncultured Enterocloster sp.
AATGCGGGGAAAAGCAGATCCAGCCGGGACAGGGTGATCAGGCTGTTAAGGCCGATGCAGGAGGCCGCCCCCAGGGCCATCACCAGTCCGGGGGTAGAGCCCTTTAAAAAGCGGGGGGCATAGGTAAAATGCTGGCGTCTGCGCTGCTCCCGCTCATAGAGCAGCAGTAGAATGGGCAGGGCGATCAGCTCCCCAAGGCCCGTAGCCGCAGTGGCCCCCAGTCCCGGCAGAAGTACCGCCAGGACAACGGGGAAAACCAGATAGAGAAACAGGCTCAGCAGTATTTTTAAAATCATCATAATCTAACTCTTCCTTATCTATTCCGTGATAAAAGGGCCGGGCTTACCCCCGATACCGGTTCAAGCAGGCGAAAATCTCCTGGGTTCTGGGCATGCACAGTCCCATAGCGGCATAAGAGGAATCGCCGATGGCGGGCAGGCCGCCTTTTGCAATCTCCTTTTTCACCAGCTCAACAATCTGGGAGACAGTATAGCGGGCAAAGAGCTGCTTGGCCACGCAGAAGCGCATGATTTGGGCCAGGGCCGCCGTCTGTTCGCTGTGGACCAGCTGCTCCACAAAGCGCAGATCCACCTGCTCTTTGCCTACCTGGAGGGAATCCTTGCCGTAAACCTTGGTCTTGATGCGTTCGTCCCGCTGCCCGTGACCGCCCCGGGAAGAATCGCCTCTGGAGGAATCGCCGCGAAAAGAGCCGCCCCGGTTTCCTTCCGCCCGACTGGCTAAGGCCAGGGTCAGCTTCCTGCCTCCTGCGGGAAGGGAAAAGCCGGGAGCAGTGGTGGTGGGATCCTGTCCGTAGCGGGCGCAAGCCTCCTTCACCTTCTCTGTAATATCAAAGGGTCTGTAGCAGTCCATCTGAAGCACTGTGTCCGCGATGTAGAAGTAAGCGCCGGAGCTTCCGGCCACCATGATGGTGGAGATGCCCGCCTTTTCATAGAGATCCCTGGCCCGCTCGATAAAGGGGGTGATGGGCTCCTTGTCCCGGCTGATGATCTGCTGCATCAGCTCGTCCCGCAGCATAAAATTGGTGGCGGAGGTGTCCTCATCGATGAGAAATGTGCGGGCCCCGGCCTCAATTCCCTCAATGACCCCTGCCGCCTGGGAGGTGCTGCCGCTGGCGTCCGGGGTGGAAAAGCAGCGGGTGTCCTTGCCGTTTGGCAAGTCGTTGATGAACATGGAAATGTTCACATTATTGATGCTCCGCCCGTCCTCGGCCCGCAGCTTTAAGGCCGTCTCGTCGGTAATTACATACTCCCTGCCATCCCCGGCGATGTGGTTGTAGACTCCCAGCTCCAGGGCCTTTAAAAGGGTGGATTTTCCGTGGTAGCCGCCGCCTACGATCAGGGTGATGCCCCGGCGGATTCCCATACCGGAAAGAGGGCCTTTGTGGGGCAGGTTCAGGGTGATTTTCAGGCTTTCCGGGGAGGAAAATGCCACGCCGCCCTTCATGGGCCGGCTGGAAACGCCGCTCTCGCGGGGCAGAACGGCGCCGTCAGCCACAAAAGCGGCAAGCTCCAGGCGCTTTAGCTCCTCCCGGATAAAATGCTGGTCTTCCGCTAAGTCGGCTACCGCCTGTACCTCCTTCGGATTGCGGCTGCGGTAGAAAAATACGCTCTGCACGCATCGGGGCAGAAATTCAAAGAGAATCTTGATCAGCTCCCCGGAATTGATGGTGCGGCCGAAGGCGGGAAAACCCACCTCGAAGCGGGCGGTGATGCCCCGCTCGTCGCACTGGCAGGCGGTGCGGGAGAGAATCTCTGGTCCCGGGGCGCTGGTGGCGATGAGACCGCTCTTTCCCGAGCCCTTGGCCTTAAAATTGTAGCGGGCGATCTCGCCGGCAAACTGGCGCACCAGGTAGTCCTCAAAGGCCGTCCGCTTCCATGGGGTGTCAAAAAGGGAGGCGGGATAGCCAGCTTTTGAGAGGGGCACCGTGATGCTGACCTTGGAAGGGGAGGCGAAGGGATCGCCCTGCACATGGTCGATGGAGAGGATATATCCGTTAAAGGCGTAAGCACCCTGGGCGGATTTATAAGCCGGATAGCTCTTGTGGTCAATGGATTCCAGCAAACGTCTTAAATCTTCAGCTTGTTTCATAACATGTTCCTTTCTGCAAATAAACGTGACTTCATTTTATAGCAGAAAAAGAACCATTGCAAGTGTTTTCGCGGATTGACGATTATTGCTGAAAATGGTAAACTGAACTGTGCAGTTGAATTTTGAAAAAATCGTTTGGGAGAAATACAATGAAGGGGATCGTAAAAAAACTGGCCTGCTGCCTTTTGGCCGCCGGTCTTGCCATTCTTAGCTCAGGGACGGCCCTGGCCCGTCCGGACTGGCCCTCGGATACGGGCATCATGGCCGAAGGGGGAATTGTTATGGATTTTAATTCCGGCGCGGTTCTCTTCGGGCAGAATATCCATCAGGCCTCGCCGCCTGCCAGCATTACCAAGCTTCTTACCGCCCTGGTGGTGCTGGAGAACGCTTCCTTAGACGAGACGGTTACCTTTTCCCAGGATGCGGTTTACAATGTGGAGTCCGGCAGCGGCAATAAGCTGAGCCTGGAAACCGGCGACCAGCTGTCAGTGGAGGATTGCCTCTACGTCCTGCTGTTGGTATCCAGCAATCAGGCGGCCAACGCCCTGGCGGAGCATGTGGGGGGAAGCCGCGAGGGCTTTGTGGAGATGATGAATGAAAAGATCAGGGAACTGGGCTGCGAGGAGAGCCATTTTGCCAATCCTTCCGGGCTTAACGATGACAGCCAGTATGTGAGCCCCTATGATATGGCCCTGATTGCCAGGGCGGCATTTTCCAATGAGACGCTTCTGGAGATTGATTCTTCCAGAACCTATGAGATGCCCGCAACCATCAATAACCCTGACGGGGCCACCATTGAGATGGAGCACCGTCTGCTGGTGACGGAAGATCCCACCAGCGAGTTTTACTGTGAGGGAGCCACTGCGGGAAAAACGGGCTATACCTCCCTGGCGGGCAACACCCTGGTGACCTACGCGGTGCGGGACGGCAGGGAGCTGATTGCCGTGGTGTTAAAGGGAAGCCAGCCCCAGTATTATCTGGATTCCAAGAACCTGATCGAGTTTGGCTTTGCCAACTTTCAGAATTTGTATATCGCGGAAAACGAAACCGCCTATACCACAGGGGAGGAGCCCGTTGCGGTGGGAGAGAGCCAGTATCAGCCTTCGGATCTCTATCTCCAGGAGGACGCCCAGATCACCCTGCCCAATACGGCCCAGTTTTCCGACGCGGAGAGACAGCTGGTGACGGAGCTGCCCCAGGACGCCCCTATGGGGGCGGTGGCCCTGGTGCAGTACTCCTATAATGAACGTAATATCGGCTCTGCCTACCTGTACTCTGCAAGTGCCCTGGAGGCGGCCAGACAGGAGAGCATCGCCCAGGAGCAGCAGGAAGATGAGCCCCAGGAGACGCCGGCGGCCGTCCAGCCGGAACAGGAGAGGGGAAGATTTTCCCTGACAGCGGTTTTGATTCCGGCAGCGGCGGTTCTGGTGATCGGAGCGGCAGCCGGGCTGTCCTATTATATTTATCGGGAAAAGAAAAGGGAGCAGGAGGAATTGGCCCGCCGCAGGGAGCGCCGCCGCCAGCGCTTAAAAGAGAGCGGCATGAGCGAGGAAGAATTTGAACGCCTGCGCCAGGCCCGATTCGGCGATAAGCCGGGGAGCAGAAGGCGCAGATAGAGGGACAGGGATCGAAAGGAGATACCATGGAAGCGGAAGAACTGCTGCGGCGCATAGACGGCGCGGAGAAGATCATCATAGGATTGGGGGAGGAATGGGCCCTGGGCCAGGACCGGCAGAGGCTTTTAGAGGCCTATGGGCTCCTTGAAAAGCTGACAAGGGGAAAGGATCTGTGGGTGGTAACCACCGCTACAGACGGCTTGATTTATGAGACAGCCTTTGATCTTGGGCGGGTGACGGCTCCTTGCGGCAATATCCACTGGTTCCAGTGCTCCAAGGCCTGTACAAAAGATATCTGGGAGGAGGGCGAGGTTCCCGATGGAATCTGCCCCCACTGTGGCGCGCCCCTGACGGCCAACACCGTCCGGGCGGAGGTATACATTGAAGAAGGCTATCTGCCCAAATGGCAGAAATATAAGCAGTGGCAGACCAGGACCTTAAACCGTAGCCTGCTGCTACTGGAGCTGGGGGTGGGGCTATCCTATCCCACCGTAATCCGCTGGCCCTTTGAAAAGATCGCCATGCTGAACGAAAAGGCATACCTTTTGCGGGTTCACGAAAGCTTAAGCCAGCTTCCGGAAGGCCTGACCCGGGCAGGACGGGTAAAGGAAAACTCGGTGGACTGGGTTTTAAAGCTGACGCAGCAATGAGAAAGGGGGATGAAATCTATGGTAGCGATCATCGACTATGATGCGGGAAATATCCGAAGTGTAGAGAAGGCCCTGGAAGCTTTGGGGGCCCGTCCGGTGGTGACGAGAGATCCGGAAGTCATCGAAGGCGCGGACCGGGTGATTCTTCCCGGCGTCGGCTCCTTCGGGGATGCCATGGGGCGCTTAAATCAATATGGGCTTCCCCAGCTGATCCGAAAGACCGTATCCTCCGGCAAACCCTTCCTTGGAATTTGCCTGGGCCTTCAGCTGCTTTTTGAGGAAAGCCAGGAAAGCCCCGGAGTGCCCGGCCTTGGAATTTTAAAAGGTAAAATTTTAAAAATTCCGCCGGCAGAAGGGTTAAAGATTCCCCATATGGGCTGGAACTCCTTAAGCCTGCGGCCGGATACCCGTCTCTTTTTTGGAATCCGGGATCAGGAGTATGTCTACTTTGTCCACTCCTATTATTTAAAAGCGGAGGATCTGGGGCAGGTGGCGGCAACGGCCTGGTATGGCACCGAGATTCATGCGGCGGTAGAGGCGGGAAATGTATTTGCCTGCCAGTTTCACCCGGAAAAGAGCGGACAGGCGGGCCTTCGGATTTTGAAAAATTTCCTGGAAGCATAGAAGGGGGAAAATGAGCATGTTTACAAAGAGAATCATCCCCTGCCTGGATGTGAAGAACGGACGGGTGGTTAAGGGCGTTAATTTTGTGGATTTAAAAGATGCGGGAGATCCGGTGGAGATTGGAGCCGCCTACGGAAAGGCTGGGGCGGATGAGCTGGTATTTCTGGATATTACCGCCTCCTCGGACAACCGGGGGACGGTGGTGGAGATGGTGCGCCGGGTGGCGGAGACCGTATTCATCCCCTTTACCGTAGGCGGAGGCATCCGCACGGTGGAGGATTTCCGTATGCTGCTAAGAGAGGGAGCAGATAAAATTTCCGTCAACTCCGCGGCCATCATGGACCCGGAGCTGATCAGCCGGGCGGCGGATAAATTTGGCAGTCAGTGCGTCGTGGTAGCCGTCGACGCCAAGCGCCGGCCAGACGGCAGCGGCTGGAACATCTATAAAAACGGCGGCCGTGTGGATATGGGGATCGACGCCCTGGAGTGGGCCGGGAAAGCGGAGAAGCTGGGAGCAGGGGAAATCCTTCTCACCAGCATGGATTGCGATGGCACGAAAAACGGATATGACATAGCCCTGACATCGGCTGTGGCCCAGGCGGTGTCGATCCCGGTGATCGCCTCCGGCGGCGCGGGGACAAAGGAGCATTTCTATGAGGCATTAACTACGGGAAAAGCGGATGCGGTTCTGGCGGCCTCCCTGTTTCACTATAAGGAGCTTGAGATCCGCAAGCTGAAGGAATACCTGGCGGGCCGGGGCGTCAGCGTGCGGCTGTAAGAAAGACGAAGGAGGACATCTGGGAATGGCAGCGATTTCAAACGATTGGCTGGAGCCCTTAAGTGGGGAATTTAAGAAGCCTTATTACCGGAAGCTGTACAATACGGTGAAGCATGAGTACGAGACGAGGCGGGTATTTCCGGCGCCGGACGATATTTTCAATGCCTTTGCCTTCACCCCCTTATCCAAGGTAAAGGTGGTGATCCTGGGACAGGACCCTTATCACAATTACGGCCAGGCCCACGGCCTCAGCTTTTCCGTGAAACCGGATGTGGAGATCCCGCCCTCCCTGGTGAATATTTTCCAGGAGCTTCACGATGATCTGGGCTGCTATATCCCCAACAACGGTTATCTGAAAAAATGGGCGGACCAGGGGGTGCTGCTGCTGAACACGGTGCTGACGGTGCGGGCCCACCAGGCCAATTCCCACCGGGAGATCGGCTGGGAGGAATTTACGGACGCGGCCATCCGCATCCTGAACCAGCAGGACCGGCCCATGGTTTTCATTCTTTGGGGCAGGCCGGCCCAGAGCAAAAAGCCCATGCTGACCAACCGCAGGCACCTGATTTTGGAAGCGCCACATCCCAGCCCTTTATCGGCCTTTAGGGGATTTTTCGGCAGCCGGCCCTTCAGCAAAACCAACCGGTATCTGGAGGAAAATGGTCTGGAGCCAATTGACTGGCAGATTGAGAATGTGTGAGCCGAAGCGGGCATACAATAATAACGCGGCAGCGATAAGGAGTTTAAGAACATGAGTCTAGTTGAAATCTTGAAAGTGCTTGTGCTGGGAATTGTAGAGGGCTTTACGGAGTGGCTGCCAATCAGCAGCACCGGCCATATGATCCTGGTAGACGAGATTATCCAGTTAAACCAGCCGGAGGCCTATAAGACGGTTTTCCGCGTGGTGATCCAGCTGGGAGCCATCCTGGCGGTGGGGTTTATGTATTTCAGGCGGCTGAACCCCTTTAGCCGTTATAAAAGCAAAAACCAGAAGGAGGCCACCTGGATTCTCTGGATCAAGATCGTGGCGGCCTGTATCCCGGCGGCGGTGCTGGGCCTTCTTTTAGACGACTGGATGGACGCCCATCTGTACAACGCCTATGTGGTGGCGGCCATGCTGATTCTCTACGGCGTCCTGTTTATCCTGTTAGAGAACAGCCGCCTGGTGGCGAATCCTTCCGTCCAGAAGGTAGGCCGCATTTCTTTGAAAACAGCCTTCTTCATCGGACTGTTCCAGGTGCTCTCCCTGATTCCCGGTACATCCCGCTCCGGGGCCACCATTCTGGGTGCTATGATTTTAGGCTGCTCCAGGGGAGCGGCGGCGGAATTTTCCTTCTTTTTGGGAGTGCCGGTGATGTTTGGGGCCAGCCTCTTAAAGCTGGTAAAATATTTCCTGGATGGAAATGGCTTTTCCGGCCCTCAGGTATTCTATCTGCTGTTTGGAATGCTGGTGGCCTTCGGGGTGTCGGTTTACTCCATCAAGTTCCTGATGAATTACGTCCGCCGCAATGATTTTAAATTCTTCGGCTACTACCGGGTGATTCTGGGCGTGATTGTATTTTCCTATTTCGGCATAACGGCCCTAGCCGCTTAAGCCTACACGCTTTCCGCGATTTCGTAAAGCAGCCGCTCGGAATCCTCCCAGCCTAAGCAGGGGTCGGTGATGGATTTGCCGTAGCAGTGCTCGCCGATCTTCTGGCTGCCCGGTTCGATGTAGCTTTCGATCATCAGCCCCTTTACCAGACGGCGGATGTCCTCAGAGTGGCGGCGGCTGTGGAGCACCTCTTTGGCGATGCGGATCTGCTCTTCATAATGCTTGTTGGAATTGCTGTGGTTGGTGTCCACGATGCAGGCCGGGTTCTTTAAGGAACGCTTGCTGTAGAGCTCAAAGAGCAGCCGCAGATCCTCATAGTGATAGTTGGGGATGGCCTGGCCGTGCTTGTTCACCGCGCCCCGCAGAATGGTGTGGGTCAGGGGATTGCCGGGGCAGTGGACCTGATTGGCGCGGAAGATAAAATCGTGGGGCAGCTGGGCGGCCACCACGGAATTGAGCATCACTGTCAGATCGCCGCTGGTGGGATTTTTCATTCCCACAGGCACGTCGCAGCCGCTGGCTACCAGACGGTGGAACTGATTCTCCACGGACCGGGCCCCCACGGCGATATAGGACATAATATCGGAGAGATAGTGCAGGTTTTCCGGATAAAGCATCTCATCAGCGGTGGAAAAGCCTGTCTCCCTTAGAACCCGCATGTGCATATGGCGAATGGCCAGGATTCCCTCGAACATATTGGGCTTCTTTTCTGGATCCGGCTGATGAATCATGCCCATATAGCCTTCTCCTGTGGTACGGGGTTTATTGGTATAAACTCTGGGGACAATGATCAGGCGGTCCTTTGTTTTCTCCTGCACCTTCACCAGTCGGTGGGCATAGTCTACCACAGAGTCTTCGTGGTCCGCGGAACAGGGGCCAATAATCACTACAAACTTATCGCTCTCCCCTGTAAAGACATTCTTCAATTCCTCATCCTTTTCTCTTTTCAGCTTGGCCAGGTTGGGCGCTAAGGGGAACTGCTCCCGGATCACGTCCGGCGACGGGAGACTGCTGATAAATGTAAAAGACATCTTAAATCTGTACCTCCATTCCAAAGATTTGTCAGAGCCATTATAAAATAGAAGCGCCGATTCGGCAAGAGCTGACATGAAAAACTTTGCGGAATGTTGACAGAATCCTGATTTCCAAGTATAACTAAAGACATGTTGGCAAATCGTAAGACTTTACGGGTTGCATGAGCCTGAAAATATGGTACACTATTATTATACCGTACTGCGTCCGGCGGACGGTATTCTCACACGTTTAAAGGAGATTTGATTGCGATGCAGATTTATGAAGAGCTGGTTGCCCGCGGGCTGATTGCCCAGGTGACCAATGAAGAAGAGATTAAAAAGATGGTAAACGAGGGCAAGGCTGTTTTTTATATCGGCTTTGATCCTACGGCGGACAGCCTTCACGTAGGACATTTTATGGCGCTGTGCCTGATGAAGCGCCTGCAGATGGCGGGCAATAAGCCCATCGCCCTGATCGGCGGCGGCACGGGCATGATCGGCGACCCTTCAGGCCGCACCGACATGCGGAAGATGATGACGCCGGAGACCATTCAGCACAACTGCGACTGCTTTAAAAAGCAGATGAGCCGTTTCATCGATTTTTCCGATGGCAAGGCCCTGATGGTAAACAATGCCGAGTGGCTGCTGGATTTAAACTACATTGAATTTTTGCGGGAAGTGGGCCCCCATTTCTCCGTCAACAACATGCTGCGGGCCGAGTGCTATAAGCAGCGGATGGAGAAGGGCTTGAGCTTTCTGGAGTTCAACTACATGATCATGCAGAGCTACGATTTTTATGAGCTCTACCAGCGCTACGGCTGCAACATGCAGTTCGGCGGCGACGACCAGTGGAGCAATATGCTGGGCGGCACGGAGCTGATCCGCAGAAAGCTGGGCAAGGACGCTCACGCCATGACCATCACCCTGCTGTTAAATTCCGAGGGCAAGAAGATGGGCAAGACCCAGTCCGGCGCGGTGTGGCTGGATCCCGATAAGACATCTCCCTATGAGTTCTATCAGTACTGGAGAAATGTGGGCGACGCCGATGTGTTAAAGTGCCTGCGGATGCTGACCTTCCTGCCCTTGGAGCAGATCGATGAGATGGACCGCTGGGAGGGCAGCCAGCTGAATCAGGCCAAGGAGATCCTGGCATATGAACTGACCAAGCTGGTTCACGGCGAGGAAGAGGCTAACAAGGCCCAGGATGGAGCTAGAGCCCTTTTCGGCGCGGGAGCTTCCAGTGAGAACATTCCCACCGTAAAGCTGGCGGATGAGGATTTCACCGATGGAGCCATCGATTTAATCAGCGTGCTGTGTAAGGGTGGACTGGCGGCTACCCGTTCCGAAGCGAGAAGAAACATCGAGCAGGGCGGCGTCAGCGTAGATGGCCAGCAGGTAAAGGATGTAAAGGCGGTTTACCAGAAGGCGCAGTTTGAGGGAGACGGCATGATGGTAAAGAGAGGCAAGAAGAATTTCAAGAAAGTGACTCTGTAAAGCAGGCGCGAATCAAAGTAAAAAGGGAAAGGAGAATGCCGGATGAAAAAACTTCATTGGATGAACCGGGTGGGCGCTCTGGCCCTGGCCGGAATCTTGAGCGTTACAAGCGCTGGGGCTGTCCTGGCCTCAGATGCCGGCTCCGCTTCTCAGAACGGGGACCTGCCCTTTGAGATGATTCTGGATATGAATGTGCGGCAGCAGCCGGTTTACGACGGCTACTCCCAGTATGTGGACGCTTACCGGGTATCGGATGAGGATACCTTTCATATTGTTCCGGACTCGGCCGATGTGGATTTAAGCCAGGCGTCCATGGATTATCTGGTGATTACCTACGATGAGGAGGGAACCCAGATCAGCCAGGAGTGCAGCGTATACGGCCTGGAGGCGGGAGTCCATTACCCGGTGGTGCGGCCGGAGACGGTGGCCAGGGAGACGGCTGCGGGAACCCTCTACAGCACCCTGGACCGCTGTTATACCATCCGTTTCAATTTTGGGGATACCGGGGAGAATGTTTATTTCCAGGTGCTCCCGGAGATGGAAGCAGCCCAGTACAAAAACCTGATTCTGGGGAAATGGGACCGGACAGCCAGGGGTACGCGGTATTTTTATAACGACCATTATCTGAGGTCCTGGGCTATGTTAAACGGCCAGTGGTACTTCTTTGATGACAGCGGCTATCTGCTGCGGGGATGGCAGCAGTATAAGGACGACTGGTACTATCTGGACCGGGGTTCAGGCCGGATGGCCGTAAGCTGTACGGTAGACGGGTACGTGATTGATGAGGATGGGATTGCAGACCGGGATTGAAAAGAAAATACTACGAATGGCCCCGCCGTAAGGCGGGGCTTTTTGCATTGCAGATTAATTCTAAAAATTTAAAACCCCCAAATGCTCCAGCAAGATCTTAGCTCCGATGAGAATCAGCACCAATCCCCCCACAAACTCCGCCCTGGACTTATACTTGCAGCCAAAGACATTTCCCACCTTCACTCCGATGATGGAGAGGCAGAAGGTGACGACGCCGATGAAGAAGACGGAGGAAAGGATGGGCACCGCCAGGAAGGCCAGGGTGACGCCCACCGCCAGGGCATCGATGCTGGTAGCGATGGCAAGGAGCACCATGGAGGAAAAGTTTAAGGAGGCGTCTACGCTTTCCTCCTCATCTCCTAAGGACTCCCGGATCATATTTCCGCCGATTAAGGCCAGCAGGATGAAAGCCACCCAGTGGTCGTAGGCGGAGATGGCCTCTTTAAAACCTGAGCCCAGCAGGTAGCCGAGAAAGGGCATCAGGGCCTGAAAGCCGCCAAAGTAGAGTCCTACAACGGCGGCTCCCTTCCAGCTCATCCGGGGCATGGCGAGCCCTTTACAGACCGCCACGGCAAAGGCGTCCATGGACAGGCCCACGGCAATGAGAAACAATTCGAGTAAAGACATCTTCTGTCAAGCCTCCCATTACAGCAGAAAAATATTATGGGCCTTACATTCCTCGCGCATCTGACGGGGCCAGATGCTGGCCTGAACCTCCCCTACATGGGCCCGGTCCAAAAGCAGCATGCACAGGCGGGACTGGCCGATGCCGCCGCCGATGGTATAGGGCAGTTCATGATTTAAAAGCATCTGATGGTAGGGCAGATTCAGACGCTCCTCGCAGCCGGCTTTTTTCAGCTGCTCCATGAGGGCGGTTTCGTCGACGCGGATTCCCATGCTGGAAATCTCCAGAGCGCAGTCAAGACGCTCGAACCAGAAGAGAATATCTCCGTTTAAGCTCCAGTCGTCATAGTCCGGGGCCCGCCCGTCGTGAGGCTCGCCGCTTGCCAGCTTATCTCCGATCTGCATGAGGAACACGCAGCCGTGCTCCTTACAGATCCGGTTCTCCCGCTCCTTGGGGGTGCAGCCAGGATAAAGGTCCTCCAGCTCCTGGGAGGTGATAAAGAAAATATCCTCCGGCAGACGCTTGACGGCGTTGGGATATTTATACCAGACCTCATGCTCCATGTGCTTGATGATCTTGAAGATCTCCTGAACCGTGCTCTTTAAGGTATCCAGGTTCCGCTCATCCTTGGTGATCACCCGTTCCCAGTCCCACTGGTCTACGTAGCAGGAGTGGAGATTATCCAGCTCCTCATCCCGGCGGATGGCGTTCATGTTGGTGTAAAGCCCCTCACCCGGCTGAAAGCCGTACTCTTTTAAGGCCAGGCGCTTCCACTTGGCCAGGGAGTGTACTACCTCGATGGTTTCTCCCGGCACGCCGGCAATGTCGAATTGTACCGGCCGCTCGGTGCCGTTTAAGTTGTCGTTCAATCCGCTGCTCTGAGGCACAAACAGGGGAGCGGAAATACGCTCCAGGTTCATCTGGCGGCCCATTTCCTTCTGGAAGGTGTCGCGGATATATTTGATAGCTTCCTGGGTTTCCCGGATGGTCAGCCGGGGATCATATTGTTCCGGTAAAATCAAATTCATATGTAATTCCTCCAAATGCGATATACGTTCTATATGGTATCACGAATGGGGAAAGGGCGCAAGAAAAAAGTGGATTGATTTACGGCTAAAGCTGTGCTATAACAGTAGGCGTTTAAAGGAATTAACAGGGGGAAGTACAGATGAAGAACGCATCCTATGAGATTGATATGTGCAATGGGCCGTTATTGGGGAAGATCCTTCGCTTTTCCATTCCACTGATGCTCTCGGGCATTTTACAGCTTTTGTTTAACGCGGCGGATATCGTGGTGGTAGGCCGTTTTTCTGGCAGGGAAGCCATGGCGGCGGTGGGAGCCACATCGGCGCTGATTAATCTTTTGATCAATATTTTCGTGGGATTGTCCGTGGGAGCCAATGTGGCGGTAGCCCGCTACTATGGAGCAAGGCGGGAGAAGGACGTAAGCAAGACGGTTCACACCGCCATCACCACCAGCCTGGTAAGCGGCCTGTTTCTGGTTATCCTGGGATTGACGGCGGCAAGGCCCATGCTGGAGCTGATGGGAACGCCAGAGGACGTGCTTGACAAGGCGGTTTTATATATGCGCATCTATTTCCTGGGGATGCCAGTGCTGATGTTCTACAATTTTGGCAGCGCCATTCTGCGGGCGGTAGGCGATACCAAGCGCCCCTTATACTTTCTTTTTACAGCCGGCGTGATCAACGCGGTATTGAACGTGGTTTTCGTGGTGCAGTTTGGCATGAGCGTAGACGGCGTAGGCTGGGCGACGGTGATCTCGGAAACCATCTCTGCCCTGCTGGTGCTTAAAACGCTGATGGGCATGGAAGGGCCCCTGCGCCTGCACTTAAAGCAGTTACGAATCCACCGCAAGCATCTGCTGCAGATCATCAAGGTGGGACTGCCGGCAGGAGTCCAGGGCGCGATCTTTTCCGTATCCAACGTGCTGATCCAGTCGTCGGTTAACTCCTTTGGCTCCGTAGCCATGGCGGGCAATACGGCGGGAGCCAATATCGAGGGCTTTGTATACACTGCCATGAACGCGGTGTACCAGACCAGCTTAAGCTTTACCAGCCAGAATCTGGGGGCCAGAAAATACGCCAGGATCAATAAAATCATGATTACCTGCCAGGGAGTTGTGATGGCGGTAGGCATGCTGCTGGGATTCGGCGCTCTGGCCGGAGGAAATATCCTTCTGCGGATTTATTCGGAGGACCCGGAGGTGATCCGCTACGGCCTTCTCAGAATGTCCGTGATTTGCAGCACCTATTTCCTCTGCGGCATGATGGACTGCATGGTGGGAAGCTTAAGAGGCATGGGGTACTCCGTATTTCCCATGATTGTATCTTTAGTAGGAGCCTGCGGCCTGCGGATTGTCTGGATCTTTACCATTTTCGCGGTATGGCCTACCCTTACGGTTCTGTACCTGTCCTATCCGGTGTCCTGGGTGGTGACAACCCTGGCCCATGTGATCACCTTTGTAAAGGTGCGGAGAAAATATCCCAAAGAAGATGCATAAAAAGTACTGTTTATTTCAAAAATCAGACAATTATTAGAATTTATTTAAAATAAACAGGATAATTTGTCATAATTAAATAAAAAATTATTATAAATTGATTCAATTTAAAAGTTAAGAAAAAATATATAAAAAATCATCAAAAAGTATTGACAAAATGCGGCTATTTCGCTATAATAAAGACATCAAAAGAACAGAAGATAAAAGAAGAACTGAAGGGTTTCAGTTTAAAAGGTAAAAAATCTAAGCAAAGGAGGTACGGACCACCGAGACATGAAATTTTGTTTCATTTATAACGTTGCCGGGTGTAACGGTAAGATTATAAATGAAACCGGGAAAACCATTTTACAAAGGGAAGCGCTCCAGGAAAGAAATGCATTTCAAAAAGAAACAAACGTTACAGTTAGAAACAGGATCGTGATGTAGTTAAAAACTGTTGACGAACATTTTCAAAAGATACAGATGAGCAGGATTTTCAAAAGCTGTGTCAGAGGATTAGGCGAGAGGCCACGGTTTAGTACCATGACGAGAAAGTGGTATTAGGACGATGAAAAATTACCGGCAGCAAAAAGCAGTAAGAGAAGAAAATCAATTCAGAAGTAAGATGAGATGTAAAAGAGCGAGAAACCGATGTAAGATGGAGCAGTACAATTTCATATAGATCGTCACCAAAAAAACAGAAAAGTGAGGCTTAGACCAATGGACGACGAAAGCTGAAGAGGCGTATCGAACGAAATTGAATCGATACGCCTCTTCTCATGTTAGCCTATGATTTTCCAGTGCTTATCCACATGGTTCAGAATCTCGCAGCCGTCAGCGGTGACGATGACCAGATCCTCCACGCGGACACCGAATTTGCCGGGCAGGTAGACGCCGGGCTCTATGGAGAAGACCATGCCTTCCCTGGCCACGTCCTTGCTGGCAGAGCTTACATCGCCGGGATCGTGGTCCTCCAGGCCGATCATATGGCCAAGGCGGTGGGTAAAGAAGGGACCGTACCCTCTGGAGGCGATATGTTCTCTGGCAACCCGGTCGATCTCGCACAAGGGAACGCCGGGACGGATGATGGACTCCGCTTTTTCGTTGGCCTCACGGACCAGATCGTGAATGGCGGCGTAAGTTTCATCCGCTTTTTTACAGAAGAAGGTGCGGGTCATGTCGGAGCAGTAGCGGTCCTTAACGCAGCCCATGTCGATTACGATGCAGTCCCCCTCTTTTAAGGGGGTGTCGTCGGGAGCGTGATGGGGGTCCGCTGCGTGGGGGCCAAAGGATACGATGGTGGTAAAGGAAGGTCCCTCGCAGCCGGCCTCCTGATAAAGGCTGTCGATGTAGGCGGCGCACTGGCGCTCCGTCATTCCCTCCTTAATATAGGCGGCGGCTGCCTCCATGCAGCGGTCATTGATGGCGGAGGCGATGCGCATCTTTTCCAGCTCCTGTTCATCCTTGATCAGGCGCAGCTGGTCCACACAGAAGGAAGCATCGCGGTAGCGCACGCCGGGATTCAGGTCCATCAGGGGCAGAAGGAAGCGGGCGGGCCACTTTTTATCGATCCCCAGATCGGCCTTGGCGTCCACCTGCTGGGCTAAAATAGCGACGCCGTCATCAGAATCCGTGATCCATACCACCGGAAGGTCGGCATCCTCCACCTGAAACAGGCGGTTCGCAATCATACAGAGCTTCCCTTCCGTGGAAACATATAGAGCGTAAAGCCGTTCCCCTGGCTCCACCATGGTTCCCGTCAAGTACCAGATGCTTAATGGGTCGCAGATCACCATCTGAGATAGATGGGCTTCAATCAATGCCTGACGCAGCCGCTCAAGGCGCTGTCTGTGCAATGAATTCATATTATTCCTCTCCTTTTCAATCAGGCCGGCGCAAATTTCCCGCCGGTTCTATTTTTTCCCCTTCATTATACACGAAAGCTTATAAAATGCAAAGGGTGTCAGAGATCTTCCAGCCCCTCCAGGTTAAAAGGCGGGGTGTATTCCTCCTTCGCGCTGCTTTTTTCCTGCATAAACCCGCGATCCAGGCCCAGGCGGAGGGCCTCGTCCACCACCTGCCGGTACTCAAAGGTGGTGATGCGGCGGTTCAGCTCCGGAAAGGCTTCGCTGTGAAACCAGGGCGTATACTGGCTTAAAAGGCTGATCAGAAACCGGTCCTTCGGCAGGTTTTCGCTGATCCAGCGCAAAAGGGAGATGGAATCCTGCCGGTGGCCGGGCAGCACCATGTGGCGGATGATGACCCCGCGCTTTAACAGGGGAACTGAGGCGGAAGCCTGATCCCAGACCAGGGGGCCGGTCTGGCGGATCATCTGGGCAATGGCGGCGGAGGCGGCGGAAAAATAGTCCGCCGCTTTGGAGCAGCCCAGGGAAAGAGCGGAATCCATATATTTGAAATCCGGAAGCCAGACATCCACGTATCCTTCAAGGGCCTTTACCGTCTGAACCCGCTCGTAGCCTCCGCAGTTGTAGACTATGGGGATCTGAAGGGCCGGCCGAGCCAGATCCAGGGCCTCCAAAATATGGGGAAGGTACTGGGTGGGAGTTATCAGATTGATATTGTAAGCGCCCTGGTCCTGGAGGCGGAGAAAGAGATCCGCCAGCTGCCTAGCGGAAAGCTCTTTTCCGAAATGATCCTGGCTGATGGAGGCATTCTGGCAGAAGAAACAGCCTAAGGTGCAGCCGGAAAAGAAAACGGTTCCGCTGCCCCGCTGATCCTTCGGGGCTCCGCTGATACAGGGCTCCTCCCAGTGATGCAGAGCCGCCCTGGCCGCCGTGAGACGGTCCGAACAGCCGCAGAATCCGGTGCGAAGCCGGCGGTCAGCCCGGCACATCCTGGGGCACAGGGTACAGAAGCGATAGGTTTCATAATCAATAGAACGGGTCATAGATTCTCCTTTGGAACGTTTCTTTTTTGTTCAGTATAACGCCCCGGCGGCAGGGCGTAAAGGGATTTTTGGTGACAGCTGTAGGAAAACCCTTCATAATTACGAAGATATTCAATGTGAAAATTATAAATTATGCTTAGTCTGTCAAACATTTCCAGCAAATGCGTTTATGGAATGTGGCAATTCATTGGAGCAGGAGGAGAGAAATGATAGACTATTCGCCATTTTGGCGCACATTGAAGGCATCAAAAGAAAACTGGTACACACTGACTAAAAAACATCACATTTCTGACAGCACACTGCATCGTTTAAAGCATAATCGCGATATTTCCATGAAAACAATTAATGATCTCTGCCGAATTTTAAACTGCAGCATCGATGATATTGCGGTTTATGTGCCATCGGACAAGGATCAGATCCTTTAAAGGAGGGCTTGTAATCGGCCGGTCTTCCGTGCTATGATGCAGGGGAAGCAAAAAGAGCTTAGTCCGGCGAAAAGGAGGAGAAGGACAATGGTAAAAGAGATGGAGATCGGCGCGTTTGTCCGGGAGTTGTCTTCGAAGGCACCGGTTCCGGGAGGCGGAGGCGCCTCCGCTTTGGCGGGAGCCCTGGGAGGCGCCCTGGGACAGATGGTGGGAAATCTGACGGTGGGAAAGAAGAAATACGCGGCGGTGGAAGATGAGATCCGGGAAATTTTAGCCCGCCTTCAGGAAATGACGTCAGGATTTCTGGAGTTGGCGGACCAGGATGAGGCCGTATTTAAGCCCTTGGCCCAAGCCTACGCCATGCCGAAAAGTACGCCCCAGGAGCAGGAGGAAAAGACACGGGTGATGGAGGAACGGCTGTTTGACGCCGCTATGGTTCCCTTACGGATTATGGAGGAAGCGGTTCAGGCCATGGAGCTTTTGGAGGTGTTGGCGAAAAAGGGCAGCGTGATGGCGGTCAGCGACGTGGGCGTGGCCGTGCAGTTTGCGCGGACGGCCCTCCTTGGCGGCGTTATGAACGTGTATATTAATACAAAGTCAATGAATAACCGCAGCCGGGCCCAGGAGCTGAACGCTCAGGCCGATCAGCTCGTGGCAGAGGGGACGGCGCTGGCGGACCGGATCTACGGGGAAGTACTTAAGGGACTGGCAAACTAAAGGGGGAGGAACAGAAGGATGGAAATTTTAAAAGGGGCGGCTTCGTCCGCCAGAATTAAGGAAGAGGCCGCAAGCCTGCTGGCAGCCATGGAAGGGCCGGCTCCCAAGCTGGCCATTGTACGGGTGGGGGAGAGGCCCGATGATCTTTCCTATGAGAGAGGGGCCACGAAAAAGCTGGAAAGCTTCGGCCTCAGAGTACAGTCCTTTGCTTATCCGGCGGATATTTCCCATGAGGAATTTATGGACGCTTTTGCGAAAATCAACCGGGATGAGGATGTGGCCGGGATTCTGCTGTTGTGTCCGCTGCCAAAGCAAATCGACCAGAAGGTGGTGGCAGCCGCCATTGATCCATTAAAGGATTTGGACGGCATCAGCCCGGTCAACGCGGCCAAGGTTTTTGCCGGGGATCCGGAGGGTTTTGCGCCCTGTACGGCAGAGGCGGTGATGGAAGTCTTAAAGACGGCTGGAATCGGTGTCAGAGGGAAACGGGTGGTGATTGTAGGACGCAGCATGGTGGTGGGACGTCCCCTGTCCATGCTGATGCTGAAGGAGGACGCCACCGTAACCATCTGCCACACCAAGACGGCAGATTTAAGGGCGGTCTGTAAAGAGGCGGATATTCTTGCCGCAGCCGCCGGAAAGGCCCGGATGCTGGATGAGAGCTATATCAGGGATGGCGCCGTGGTAATCGATGTGGGGATCAATGTAGATGAGAACGGCGCTCTCTGCGGGGATGTGGATTTTCAGAGCCTGGAGGGAAAGGCCGCCGCGGCAACGCCGGTTCCCGGAGGAGTGGGGACGGTGACCACGGCGGTGCTGGCAAGGCATCTGCTGCTGGCGGCGGCCCGGGCGAAGGCTGCCGTCAAAAAGGCATAAGACGGGCCTCTTTAAAGGGCTAAATACAGAAAAGTGCATAAAAATAAAAAATGCTCTTGATTTTCTTTAAAAATGCGCTATAATTAAGTGAAATTAATCATTATTTATGCATAAAGATACATATGCTGTGCATGAACAAGGAGAGGAGAGCATTTATGAAAAAGAAAATTGCCGTATTAACCATGGCCGCCCTGATGGCGGTATCCGCAGCTGGCTGTTCCGGTTCCCAGGGGGAGACGGAGGCCGCCGCTTCTGCTGAAACCACAGAGGCCGGATCAGAGGAAGCAGGTTCCGAGGAGGCCGGATCGGAGGAAGCTGGTTCTGAGGAGGCAGGATCCGAAGAAGCCGGCTCAGAGGAGACAGGAGAAGGCGCTGCCGCTGAGCTTGAGACTGCCCAGGAGGGCAAGCTGGTGATGGTGACTAACGCCGAGTTCCCGCCCTATGAGTACCACGAGGGAGATCAGATTGTTGGAATCGACGCGGAGATCGCGGCGGCCATCGCTCAGGAGCTGGGACTGGAGCTGGAGATCGAGGATATTGCCTTTGATTCCATTATCCCGGAGCTGGTCAGCGGAAAGGCTGATTTCGCCATGGCCGGCATGACCGTTACCGAGGAGCGCAAGGCGTCCGTTGATTTCTCCAATACATACGCCCAGGCTTCCCAGAAGGTAATTGTAAAGGAAGGGAGCGATATTGCTTCTCCCGATGATCTGGCAGGTAAGATTGTAGGCGTGCAGCTGGGAACCACCGGCGATATTTATGTAACGGATCTTGAGGCGGAAGGAACCACCGTTGAGCGCTATTCCAAGGGCTTTGAGGCGGTTCAGGCTTTAAGCCAGAATAAGATCGACGCGGTTGTAATCGACGAGCAGCCGGCCCAGGTATTCGTAGGACAGACCGAGGGTCTGGTGATTCTGGATGAGTCCTTTACGGATGAGGAATACGCCGCCGCGGTAAAGAAGGGAAATACCGCCCTGTTAGACGCCATCAACGGCGCGCTGGCTTCCCTGGAGGAAAGCGGAAAGCTGGATGAGATCGTAGCGAAGTATATTACTGCTGAATAAATAAGCTGGACTGGAATATGTGGGAGAATTTTGCTGATACCTTTTATCTGAATTTTATCGCGGAGGAGCGGTGGAAATACCTGACCGGGGGCCTGCGGAATACTTTGATTATCACCTTCTTCGCCTGCCTTTTGGGCATTGTCCTGGGCTTTCTGGTGTCCATGATTCGGGTTACCTATGAGCGCACGGGAAAGCTGAAGCTGCCAAACGCTGTCTGCACCCTGTATCTGACTGTGATTCGGGGAACCCCGGTGGTGCTGCAGCTGCTGATTATCTATTTTGTCGTATTCGGAAGCGTGCGCATCGATAAGATCCTGGTGGCGGTGCTGGCATTCGGTATCAATTCCGGTGCTTATGTGGCGGAGATTTTTCGAAGCGGCATTATGGCGGTGGATCAGGGCCAGATGGAGGCCGGCAGAAGCCTGGGCTTTAATTACCGCCAGACCATGTGGTATATCATTATGCCTCAGGCCTTGAAAAATGTGCTGCCGGCCCTGTGCAATGAGTTTATTGCCCTTTTAAAGGAAACCTCCGTGTCCGGCTACCTTGCCATTCAGGATCTGACCAAGGGCGGAGATATTATCCGCAGCCAGACCTGGTCCGCCTATATGCCTTTGCTGGCGGTGGCGGCGATCTATCTGGCCATTGTGCTGATTTTTACCAGGCTGACCAAGATTTTGGAAAGGAGGCTGAGGCAGAGTGAGCGCTGAGCAGAAGAGAGAGCCTCTGATCCATGTGGAGAATCTGGGGAAAAGCTTTGGAAGCCTGAAGGTTCTCCAGGGAATCAACGTGGATATTTACAAGGGAGACGTGGTCTGCGTGGTCGGTCCCTCCGGCTCGGGAAAGAGCACCTTTCTGCGGTGCCTGAACCTGTTGGAGGAGCCTACGGAAGGACACATTTTCTTTGAAGGCGTGGATATTACGGATAAAGCGACGAATATCGACCTTCACCGGCAGAAGATGGGGATGGTGTTCCAGCAGTTTAACCTGTTTCCCCATATGAATATTATGAAGAACCTGACCATCGCGCCCATGAAGCTTCAGGGCAAGACGGAGAAAGAGGCCGCAGAGCAGGCGACGGCTCTTTTGGAGCGGGTGGGCCTAGCGGACCGGGCGGAGGCCTATCCCAGCCAGGTTTCCGGCGGCCAGAAGCAGCGGATCGCCATTGTCCGGGCCCTGTGCATGAAGCCGGATGTGATGCTATTCGATGAGCCTACCTCAGCCCTGGACCCGGAGATGGTGGGCGAGGTGCTGACGGTTATGCGGGATCTGGCCCAGGAAAAGATGACCATGGTGGTGGTGACCCACGAGATGGGATTCGCCAGAGAGGTAGCCAACCGGGTGATGTTTATGGACGAGGGGAAATTTATGGAGGAGGCCGCTCCCCAGGAATTTTTCAGCAATCCGAAAAATGAGCGCCTGAAGTCGTTTTTGAGCAAGGTATTGTAATGACGGTTGATTGCATCCTTTAAAAATTTGTGCTATGCTTGCCTTGGCGGGGGTATTTACCCTGAGGATAAAGCGGTATCTGCCGCATGAAATCAAGCAAGGCGGAGGCAAGGAATATGGAGAGGATATTGGAAGAGCTTTACGCCGGCGATTTACAGCCGGCGGAAAACCGTAATTGGGATAACCCGGAGTACGAATCAAAGTGCGCCCAGTCTGTAAAAGAGATTGAAGCCTTTTCACGGCAGCTGGATCAGGAGAGCCGGGAGGCCTTTGACGCGATGATGGATCATTATCTGGAGCTGTGTTATATTGAGAAGACCCAGGCATTTTCCGACGGTTTCCGGATTGGGGCCAGGATGATGTGGGAGGTCTTCGGCAGAGAGACGCCGGGGCAGCCGGGATAGGGGCGCGCCGGGCCGAAGTGAGTAAAAACCCTGAAATTCCGAACGGGTATGCCGTTGGGAGATTTCAGGGTTTTTGGCGTTTATCGGGAAAATGCGAACAAATGTTTGCAAACCGGAAAAAAGATGGTATACTATAGGAACTAAGACCATAAGGAGCAAATTTGCATGTCAAAGCAGTTTATTAAGATACGTGGAGCCAATGAACATAATCTGAAGCACATTTCCCTGGATATCCCCAGGAATGAGCTGGTGGTGCTGACGGGCCTTTCCGGCTCGGGCAAGTCCTCCCTGGCCTTCGATACCATCTACGCTGAGGGCCAGAGGCGGTATATGGAGTCTTTGTCTTCCTATGCCAGGCAGTTTTTGGGGCAGATGGAGAAGCCGGATGTGGAGAGCATCGAGGGGCTGTCCCCGGCTATTTCCATTGACCAGAAATCCACCAACCGCAACCCGCGCTCTACGGTGGGGACGGTGACGGAGATCTACGATTATATGAGGCTTCTTTACGCCAGGGTGGGGATTCCACACTGTCCCAAGTGCGGCAAGGAGATCCGCAAGCAGACCGTAGACCAGATGGTAGACCAGATCATGGCCCTGCCGGAGCGCACCAGGATCCAGCTTCTGGCCCCGGTGGTGAGAGGGCGCAAGGGGGAGCACGTAAAGGTGCTGGAGCAGGCCAGAAAGAGCGGCTACGTCCGGGTTCAGATCGACGGGAACCTGTACGAGCTTTCCGAGGAGATTAAGCTGGAGAAGAATATTAAGCATAATATTGAGATTGTGGTGGACCGGCTGGTGGTAAAGGAAGGGATCGAGAACCGGCTGACTGACTCCATCGAGACGGTGATGGGGCTTACCGGCGGGCTGATGACCGTGGATGTGATCGGCGGGGAGCCCATGAAGTTCAGCCAGAGCTTTTCCTGCCCGGACTGCAACATCAGCGTGGACGAGGTGGAGCCCAGAAGTTTTTCCTTCAATAATCCCTTCGGCGCTTGCCCGGAGTGCTTTGGCCTGGGTTATAAGATGGAGTTTGACGAGGATCTGATGATTCCGGACAAGTCCCTGTCCATCAACCAGGGGGCTATCGTGGTTTTGGGGTGGCAGTCCTGCACCGATAAGGGGAGCTTTACCAGGGCGATTTTAGAGGCGCTGGCGGCGGAGTACCATTTCAGCCTGGACACACCTTTTCAGGATTATCCCAAGGAGATCCACGATGTTTTAATCTACGGCACCGGCGGACATGAGGTAAAGGTTCACTACCGCAGCCAGCGGGGAGAGGGGATCTATGACGTGGCCTTTGAGGGGCTTTTGGAAAATGTGAACCGGCGCTATAAGGAGACGTTTTCCGAAGCCAGCAAGGCGGAGTATGAGACGTATATGCGCATCACTCCCTGTCCGGCCTGCAAGGGGCAGAGGCTTAAAAAGGAGTCCCTGGCGGTGACGGTAGGGGGATTGAATATTTACCAGGCTACGGATATGTCTATCCTCCGTTTCCGGGATTTTTTGGAAAATCTGAAGCTGACGCCTATGCAGGAGACCATCGGCGCTTCGATTTTAAAGGAGATCAAGGCCAGGATCAGCTTCCTCATCAACGTGGGACTGGATTATTTGTCCCTTACCAGGGCTACGGGGACCTTGTCCGGAGGCGAGGCCCAGCGGATCCGGCTGGCTACCCAGATCGGCTCTGGGCTGGTGGGAGTGGCCTATATCCTGGACGAGCCCAGCATCGGCCTGCACCAGCGGGATAACGACAAGCTGCTGCGGACACTTTTAAATCTGCGGGATTTGGGAAACAGCGTGCTGGTGGTAGAGCACGACGAGGATACCATGCGGGCGGCGGACTGTATTGTGGATATCGGGCCGGGAGCGGGAGAACATGGCGGAGAAGTGGTGGCCATCGGCACGGCCCAGGAGATCATGGACTGCCCTCGATCCATCACTGGCGCTTATCTCTCCGGAAGGCTTTCCATTCCGGTTCCAGAGAAACGCAGAAGCCCCGCAGGCTGGATTACGGTTAAGGGAGCGGCGGAGAACAATCTGAAAAATATCGATGTTTCCTTCCCACTGGGGGTGATGACCTGCGTTACCGGCGTGTCCGGCTCTGGAAAAAGCTCCTTGGTCAACGAGATCCTCTACAAGGCCCTGGCCAAGAAGCTGAATAGGGCCCGTACCATCCCCGGAAAGCACAAGGCCATCGAGGGGACGGAGCAGCTGGATAAGATCATTGCTATCGATCAATCCCCCATCGGCCGCACCCCCCGGTCCAATCCGGCTACCTACACCGGAGTATTTGACCTGATCCGGGATTTGTTCGCCTCCACTACGGACGCCAAGGCCAAAGGGTACAATAAGGGCCGGTTCAGCTTTAATGTAAAGGGCGGCCGCTGCGAGGCTTGCGGCGGCGATGGGATCATCAAGATCGAGATGCATTTCCTCCCCGACGTGTATGTGCCCTGCGAGGTCTGCGGCGGGAAGCGCTACAACCGGGAAACCCTGGAGGTGAAGTACAAGGGGAAGAATATTTACGATGTGCTGAATATGACTGTGGAGGACGCTCTGAAATTTTTTGAGAATGTGCCCTCCATTACCCGCAAGATTCAGACCCTCTATGATGTGGGCCTGGGATATATCCGCTTAGGACAGCCTTCCACGGAGCTGTCCGGAGGCGAGGCCCAGCGGATTAAGCTGGCCACGGAGCTGTCCAAGCGGGGGACGGGAAAGACCATCTATATTCTGGACGAGCCTACTACGGGACTTCATTTCGCCGACGTTCACAAGCTGATCGATATTCTGCGGCGACTGTCGGAGGGCGGAAATACGGTGGTGGTGATCGAGCACAACCTGGACGTGATCAAGACGGCGGATTATATCATCGATATCGGGCCGGAAGGGGGAGACAAGGGCGGCACGGTGATCGCCAAGGGAACCCCGGAGGAAGTGGCGGCCAACCCTGTCTCCTATACGGGGCAGTATGTGCGGAAGTATTTGAAGTGAGGGCATGGGAATAATACCTGCATGGTTTAAAATCCCACTGGTAAAATCGCACTGCAAAAAATACTTGATCTTTAACCGATGATCTTTTATACTGTCAGGAGTATTTTCTGACGATGAAGGAGCGACCTTATGAAGAGAGAATTGATTGTTGTTTTGGATTTCGGAGGCCAGTATAATCAGCTGATTGCCCGGCGGGTCCGTGATCAGGGAGTGTACGCGGAGGTGCATCCTTACGATATGGGGCTGGAGCAGATCCGCCAGCTGGAGCCCAAGGGGATCATTTTCACCGGCGGCCCCAATTCCGTTTACCTGGAAAGCAGTCCCCATATTGATGAGAGGATTTTTGACATGGGGATTCCGATTCTGGGAATCTGCTATGGCAGCCAGCTGATCGCCTATGAGCTGGGGGGCAGGGTGGAGACGGCCCCGGTGAGCGAGTATGGAAAGACGGAGGTGGAGACGGTTTCTGACAGCGTTCTGTTAAAGGGCGTTTCCCCGGTGACCACCACCTGGATGTCCCATACGGATTACATTTCCCAGGCGCCGGAGGGATTTCGAGTGACCGGCCATACGCCGGTATGCCCGGTGGCGGCTATGGAAAACCCGAAGAAGAAGATTTTCGCGGTTCAGTTCCATCCCGAGGTACAGCACTGTGTGGAGGGAAATCAGATTCTGCACAATTTCGTCTATGATGTCTGCGGCTGCGCGGGGGATTGGAAGATGGATACCTTTGTGGAGGATTCCATCCGCGCCATCCGGGAAAAGGTGGGAGACGGCAAGGTGCTCTGCGCTCTGTCCGGCGGCGTGGATTCTTCCGTAGCGGCGACCCTTATGGCGAAGGCTATTGGAAATCAGCTGACCTGCGTGTTTGTGGATCACGGCCTTCTGCGGAAAAATGAGGGGGACGAGGTGGAGGCTGTTTTCGGCCCCCAGGGACCCTACAGCCTGAATTTTATCCGGGTCAACGCCCAGGAGGAGTTTTACGAGAAGTTAAAGGGAGCGGAGGAGCCGGAGGATAAGCGCAAGATCATCGGCGAGGAGTTTATCCGCGTTTTTGAGCGGGAGGCTAAGAAGATCGGCGCTGTGGATTACCTGGTCCAGGGAACCATTTATCCAGATGTGATCGAGTCCGGACTTGGAAAGTCCGCAGTGATCAAGTCTCACCACAATGTGGGCGGACTGCCGGATTATGTGGATTTTAAAGAGATTATTGAGCCGCTGCGTCTGCTGTTTAAGGATGAGGTGCGCAAGGCCGGTCTTGAACTGGGGCTTCCGGAGTATCTGGTTTACCGTCAGCCTTTCCCGGGGCCGGGACTTGGAATTCGGATCGTGGGCGAGGTGACCGCCGAGAAGGTGAAGATGGTTCAGGACGCTGATGCCATCTACCGGGAAGAGATCGCGAAAGCTGGCCTGGACAAGAAGCTCAGCCAGTATTTTGCCGCCCTGACCAACATGCGGTCGGTGGGCGTGATGGGGGATTTCAGAACCTACGATTACGCTGTGGCCCTGCGGGCAGTGGTGACCAATGATTTTATGACCGCTGAGGCGGCCGAGATTCCTTTTGAGGTGCTGCAGCGGGTGATGAACCGGATTGTGAACGAGGTGAAGGGGGTCAATCGGGTGATGTATGATTTGACTTCTAAGCCGCCGGGGACGATTGAATTTGAATAACAGTCTAAAGTCCGGAAACCCTTATTTTACGTGGGTTTCCGGACTTTTTTTCTGCTCCGTGACATTACTGTGACATTAATATGGCCTAAGGCTGCAATATGCCGTAGAATACTGCTTTGATAAGATACCAGTTTACAGGTATTTCATCGGCAGGCCGCGGCTGGAGAGGCAATAAACCACATTCCCGATCTCAAGATAGCCGGCTTGAAAAATCTCGGCTACAGCCAGCGGCTTTTCGATATTTTGAACCAGGGAAGCAGCGCGTTCGAATTCTTCCTGGGTGACGATAGTCTTTTCCCGGGCAGCTGGATCCCAGCGGATGATTTGTTCATTGCCGATATCAATCCGAGCCGGCAGCTCCTTAATATGGTGCTGGAACTGCTGAAGGAACTTAAGGAGCTGCTCTTCGACAGATACATTCGCGGTAAGGCCGTGGATTTTAACGGTGTCAAGCTGGGTGGCCAACATTTTTTCCTTATTCGGATACAGGTGGGCATACGTCCTCCAGGTAGTCTCCACTTTTTCATGTCCCAGGCGCTGCGAAACCATCAGGATATTAAAGCCCATTTCGATGAGGAGGGAGGCGTGGGAATGGCGGAGGTCATGAACCCTGATCGGATTCAGCCCAGCCCGCTTGGCAACCCGTTTGATCTCGTTCAGCAGATAGCTTTTCGTAAAATAGAACAGGCGGTCATCCGGGTTCGGCTCATATAGCATATTGTAATAGGCCATGGCCTCATAATACAGGAATCTGGGAATCGCAATGCAGCGGGTTCCGGCCTCGGACTTCGGGGTGAGCAAATACCGGGTGCCCTGCACCACTTCAAAATTCTTGTCAATATTCAGCTGATATTCGTCCACCCCGTTAAATCGGAAATCATTGATCGTAAGTGCCAGAAGCTCACCTTCCCGGATTCCGCTCCAAAAGAGGATGTTGAAAGCCAAGCGGCCAGCAGTTTTATTCTCATACTCAATAAATTGTTCGAATTGGTCCAGGGTCCAGATCTGCATGGATTCTGCATTGGCCTTGCCGATCGAGCCGACTTGTCTGCAGGGATTATTCGGCAGGTGATAGTAGACTACGGCAAAATTCAGGATAGCAGATATTTGATTGTTGATGGTGCGCAGGTAGGTATCGGAATAAGGTTTTCCTTTTGCATCCCGGTAATTTAACAACTCATTTTGCCAGCAGCGGATTGCCAGGGTATCAATCTCAGATACTTTGAAGCGTTCAAAATATGGCGTGATCTTGCTATCAAAAATACTCCGCTTGGTTTCCAGGGTAGTGGGCTTCAGGCGAGTTGAGAGATCGGCAAAATAATTTTCTACCAGGGAAGGGAATGGGATTTCGCTGTTTTTCTGGTCGGCTCCAAGAAACTGGCGTTCCCACTCCTTGGCATCCCGTTCTCGTTTAAAGCCTCGTTTGCGCTTTTGCTTTCGTTTTCCGGACCAATCTTTATAGTAGAACTGGCAGTACCAGGTTCCGCGTTCTTTATCTTTGTAGACGGGCATAGATTGGGACTCCTAAATTTAAGCAGACTGCTCTTGCCGCAGTATTTCAAGAGTTTCATTATACTCTTTTGCAACAGGTATACGGGTAAATGTTACTGCGTTGTTGAAGTTTTCTTTTACTACTTTTTCTATTTCATCTAACGATACTCGGAAAAATTCTTTGCGCAGATTTATGCGGTTTACACTTTGCTTTTCAAATGCCCGATGTAATGCGGCTTCCAAAGCCGGCGCATCATCCGAAAATATCATGGCATGTACATCAAATTCAAATGGAACAGAAGCACTGCCAAGCTCTTTTACACGATCCATGGGCTCTAAGCGGCGCGTCATGCCTATCTTATATACACCCTCACCGAAAGATCCGATGTTTGAAATGACATACACATAACCAGCCCGGGCATTGGCTTCCCTTTCTAAAACAGTGGCCTTATCAGCCTCCAGCTGCTTCATTTTCTCCTCTAGTTCTTTGATTTTGTCAATGTACAACTGTTTTTCTATATCGCTCTGGGTTTTCTGGATATAACCAACCAGACGGTTTATCTCGTTAGAGCATTGTGTTTGGTCTTTTTCTAATTTGGCCTTCTGGTGCTCTATTTCACGGCGTACCTTCTCCTCTTCGATCATCTGTTCTTTTATGGCTTTTTGCTGTTCCCTTTCCTGCTCTTTTTTTAACTCGTATGTATACACAAGATTCAGTTCGTCAAGCTTATATTGCAGAAGTTTTTTCTCCAGCTGGATTCCATCCGTGGAATATAAATTATTAAGGCTTTCGAAAGACTTAGCGATTTTGTTCCTCGAAGAATCAATAGTTTTCACGGATAAATTTAACAAGACATTATCACATTCGGAATTGAAACATCTCAATATTTGTTTAATATCTGCTGTAAGCTCCTTTTTGGGAGAATCGCCGAAGGACTTAACTGCTGATGAACTCTTGATATAGTCCTGTTCTTCCGTTTTTAAGAGTGTAAGGCGATTTTTGCATTCCTCAGATGTTAGCCCATCATAATCAGAAAAATTATACTGGGCACACAGAACATCCTTTTTCAGGGCAACGATTTCATCACGAACACTATCCCGTTCTTTTTCCTTCTCATTAATTTGCTGTTTTAGATCGGCAATCAGATCAGACATGGACTTTTCTGT
>CALWQV010000030.1 GCA_944383785.1 uncultured Enterocloster sp.
CATTAAGGATGTAACCCCGGTTCCCCACAATGGATGCCGGCCGCCCAAGCGTAGAAGAGTCTGATTTTAGGAGGTAATGAAAAGTGGCAGTAGATAGAGTTCCTGTTCTTAAAAGATGCAGATCCCTGGGACTGGATCCCATCTATTTAGGAATTGACAAAAAGTCCAATAGAGAGTCCAAGAGAGCAAACAAGAAGATCAGCGAATATGGCATGCAGCTGAGAGAGAAGCAGAAAGCGAAGTTCATCTACGGCGTTCTGGAGAAGCCCTTCCGCAACTACTATAAGAAGGCGGACCGCATGAGCGGACAGAACGGTGAGAACCTGCTTCGCCTGCTGGAGTGCCGCCTGGACAACGTGCTGTTCCGCATGGGCTTTGGCCGCACCCGCAAGGAGACCAGACAGATTGTGGATCACAAGCATGTTCTGGTAAATGGCAAGCAGATCAACATTCCGTCCTACCAGGTAAAGCCCGGTGATGTGATCGAGATCAAGGAGAAATATAAGTCCGCTCAGAGATATAAGGATATCCTGGAGGTAACCGGCGGACGTCTGATTCCCGCATGGCTGGATGTAGACCAGGAGAACCTGCGCGGAACCGTTAAGGAATATCCCACCAGAGATGAGATCGATGTTCCTGTAAACGAGATGCTGATCGTTGAGTTGTACTCTAAGTAAGACAGTTCCCAAAAGGAGGGGCTATTCGTGTTCGATTTTGAAAAACCAAATATTGAAATCGCTGAGATTTCAGATGACAAGAGATACGGCAAGTTTGTAGTGGAACCACTTGAGAGAGGCTACGGCACTACGCTGGGCAACTCCCTGAGAAGGATTATGCTTTCTTCCCTTCCGGGCGCCGCAGTGAGTCAGGTAAAAATCGACGGCGTTCTGCATGAGTTCAGTTCCATCCCCGGCGTCAAAGAGGATGTGACGGAAATCATCATGAACATCAAAAGCTTAGCGATCAAGAACAACAGCGATACCGATGAGCCCAAGGTCGCCTACATCGAGTTTGAGGGCGAGGGCGTTGTCACCGCCGCAGATATTCAGGCGGATGCAGATATTGAGATCATGAATCCCGATCAGGTGATCGCCACTTTAAGCGGCGGTACCGACAGCAAGTTTTACATGGAGCTGACCATCACCAAGGGCCGGGGCTATGTAAGCGCGGACAAGAATAAGAACGAGGATCTTCCCATCGGAGTGATCGCGGTGGATTCCATCTACACTCCTGTGGAGCGCGTCAATATGGCAGTTGAGAATACTCGTGTGGGACAGCAGACCGACTATGACAAGCTGACCCTTGAGATCTACACCAACGGAACCCTGGCTCCCGACGAGGCGGTGAGCCTTGCGGCTAAGGTACTTAGCGAGCATCTGAACCTCTTCATCGACCTGTCCGAGAACGCTAAGACTGCGGAGATCATGGTAGAGAAGGAGGACAACGAGAAGGAGAAGGTTCTGGAGATGAACATCGACGAGCTGGAACTTTCCGTGCGTTCCTACAACTGTCTGAAGAGAGCCGGTATCAACACCGTGGAGGAACTGTGCAACAGAACTTCCGAGGATATGATGAAGGTTCGGAACCTGGGCCGCAAGTCCTTAGAAGAGGTGCTTGCGAAGCTGAAGGAATTAGGCCTTCAGTTAAATCCCAGCGACGATCAGTAAACACAAGATTTATTCAAAACAGGCGCGGCCGATAAGTCCGATGATGCGCGGCCCGCGTCAGCCATCAAAAAGATAAGCGGGTCAAAAGGCCGGGACCAGTAAGTCCGAAAGAAGCGTGGTCCAGGTGCTCCGCAGAATATGGAGGAAAGAAAAATGGCAGGATATAGAAAATTAGGCAAAACTTCCAATCAGAGAAAGGCTCTCCTGAGAAATCAGGTAACCGCTCTGCTGTATCATGGAAAGATTCGCACCACCGAGGCGAGAGCCAAGGAGATCCGTAAGATCGCAGAAGGGTTGATCGCTCTGGCTGTGAAGGAGCGGGATAACTACGAGACTGTTAAGGTAACCGCTAAGGTTCCCCGCAAGGACAAGGACGGTAAGCGCGTAAAAGAGGTTGTAGACGGCAAGAAGGTAACCGTATACGACGAGGTGGAGAAGGAGATCAAGAAGGATAAGCCTTCCAGACTGCACGCAAGACGGCAGATGTTAAAGGTGCTTTACGATGTGACCGAGGTTCCCACCCAGGCTGCCGGAAGAAAGAAGAATACCAAGGCTATCGATCTCCCCGCAAAGCTGTTCGATGAGATCGCTCCCAAGTATCAGAGCCGCAACGGCGGTTATACCAGAATCGTAAAGATCGGCCAGAGAAAAGGCGACGCCGCCATGGAAGTTCTGATCGAGCTTGTTTAATGGTATAATTGATGAATCCCAAAGAGACAACGTAGAAATGCGTTGTCTTTTTTTCGCTCATAATCCTTACGGCCGGCGAAAGAATATCGTAAGTTGACGAAATCCGGTCCGAACGTCTATAATGAAGTCAGAGAGAGAGTCTGAGAAAAAGTAAGAAAAGCACAGGAGGTACGCGTATGAGGAACTGGAAACGAGGATTGAGCCTGTTTATGGCTGTGGCAGCCGCCAGCACGGCTATGTCCGTTCCAGCTCTGGCCAAGACCAAGTATGTGACCAGCATTTCCCTGAAGGTTCATACGGATCTGGAGCGGGGGGACTCCATCGACGACGGGGATTCCATTGACACGGAAAATGGTTCCGGCGAGGGGACCTACGTTTACACTTCTTCCAGCCGCTATCGGGTGGTGGAGGCCGAGTGGGTGAACGATAAGGAGATTTCCATTGGAGACGAGCCGAAGATGTACGTATGGCTGGAGATCGAGGACAGCGACAGCGACGACGAGTATAAATTTCGCAGCAGCTACAGCTCCAGCAGCGTCAGCATCAGCGGGGGAGAGTATGTCTCTTCTAAAAAAGACGGCGACGACCTGCGGGTGACCATCAAGGTGGACGGAGTGCGGGGGACTTATGACGAGCCGGAATACGCCGAGTGGGAGGGAAGCCGTGGAAGAGCGGTCTGGGAGCCGGGTGAGGACAGCTCCAGCTACTATGATGTTTACCTTTACCGGGGTTCCACCATTATCAAGAAACTGGAGGACTACGGAGGAGAAAGCTACGATTTCTACCCTTATATGACCAAGGAGGGGGATTACAGCTTTAAGGTCCGGGCGGTTCCTCATACGGAGAGCGAGAAGCGTTACGGGAAGAGGAGCGAGTGGACGGAATCCGGGGAGCAGTACATTTCCCAGGATGAGGTATCCGACGGCAGCGGCCAGGAGGGGACGCCGGGAACAGGCGGAACCAACGGAACCGGGGGTGTGACCAACGCCGGCTGGATTCCGGACGGGGATAAGTGGTATTTTATGTATCCCGATGGCAACTACTTTAAGGACGGCTGGCTGAAATGGAACAATGTCTGGTATCTCTTTGATGCCAACGGCCTGATGCTCACCGGCTGGCGCCAGGTAGGAGGCTATTGGTATTACATGAACGGCAGCGGCGCCATGGTCACCGGCTGGGTAAAGAGCGGTGATTTCTGGTATTACTGCAATCCCAACCAGGGCGGCCCGGAGGGCGCTATGGTGACCAACAGCTGGGTGACGGTAAACGGCCAGACTTACTTCATTAATCCCAGCGGTATTATGGTGGAGGGCTGGTATCAGGTGGAGGGAAATTGGTATTATTTCCAGCCTGGCTCCGGCCAGAAGCTGGTGAATACCACGGTAAACGGCTTTGCGCTGGATGTGAACGGCATCTGGCAGCATTAAGGCGGCCACCTGGCGGGGAAATAGAGAGAGAATTGTATGGGGCATTTTTCGAAAAGGAGAATGCGAAGATGAAGAAAAGAGATGTGCTGCGAAATCTCGCGGCGGCTGCGGTATTTTCAGCGGCCTTCAGTATGACGGCCTACGGGGCAGATTATGTGATCTGGGTATCCAACAATTACGACACGGAGCAGACCAGCATGGATGACAATGATGACAATAAGATCCATCCGCTGGAGCCTGATGTGTACAGCGATGATTACGAGATCATTGACGAGCCGGACTGGTCCAAGAGCGTGGTGAACTGGAAGCCGGGGGATTTTGTAACAGGTACCGTTTATGTGGATCTGGATTCCTCGTCGGCTTCCTCCATCGGGGAAAACCGGACGGAATTTCGTATCGATGGGGAGGAGCGCAACGAGGTGGAGCTTACCTCGGTAGACCGCTATACGGGAAGCAAGTTTGAGGATGATTATCCGGAGGGGAAGATTTACCGGGTCAAGTTTCGCTACCAGGTTGTGGCGCAGCTGGGGGATACCAGCTGGGCGGGCTGGGATGAGGCTAATCCCACGGTGGCCAAGTGGAATCCGGTAAAGTATGCCAATACCTACCGCGTTACTCTCTTTGACGATCAAGGATCGGTGGTAACCCAGAAGGTGGAGAACGCCACCTCCTATGATTTCTCCCAGTTCATGACAAAGACGGGTATCCAGTATTCCTTTACGGTGACGGCCATTGCCCGCAACGGGGATCAGCAGGATTATCTGGAGGACGGCGGCCCTGTGAGCTCAGCAGTCTCGGCGGACAGCAACCCGGGGATTACCGACGGCACCTGGGGCGATTACCAGAGAGGACGCCTGTTTACGAAAGCCGATGGAACCCATCCCGCAAACTGCTGGGAGCTGATCAATGGAAAGTGGTACTATTTTGACGGGGAAGGCTACGCCAAGACTGGCTGGCAGCAGATCGGCGGGATTTGGTACTACCTCTACGAGGACGGCTCTATGGCGGCGGGATGTACCACGCCGGACGGCTATCAGGTGGACGCAAGCGGTGCGTGGATTCAGTAAGCCTAAAAGAAAAGGATATGGAGGAAGCTTCGGGGCTTCTCTCCATATCCTTTTTTTTCATTCGATCACCTGGTCCCCGTCCTTGGTGCAGTAGTAGGCTTCAATGGCCAAGCGCACCATCCAGTTGCGGGTTTCCATGGTCTTCCAGTAGCCGCTACCGGGGCCGGCACCGCTGTCATTGTCCCAGAGCCACTGGGGAGTTGGCCAGAGACAGATCCTGGGCCGCAGGGCCTTGTAGACTTCGTAGCCTACGCCGTTTTGGCCGTGGTGGGCCATCTGCACAATATCGCAGTCTAGAGCTCTCAGATCCACCTCCGCCATCAGCTGCTCGCCCCCTGCCTGGGCCAGATCCCCCAGGAATACGGTATTGGTTCCGTTGAGGGATACCAAATAGGCGACGCTGCTGTTGTTGACAAAATCATTCTTCATCTGGTAAGGACGGTTGAGCACCTGGATTTTGGCAGGGCCTGCCTCGATCACCTGTCCAGCCGTAATATCCCCGTGGAGGGTTTGAGGCGGCACCAGGGCCAGAGCGCCCTTCAGGTAGGAAACCATGGAAGCTACGTTAGCGTCCTTTTCCTGATACCAGGCGTCATCCAGCAGGGAGTAGTAGATGCCGTCGATGGTAATCTCTCCATTGTGCTGATAGAGGATCTCCGCCAGGGCTCCCACATGGTCGGTATCCGGGTGGGTCAAAAGCCAGGCCTGAACATGGCCGCCTTTTGCCTTGATCTGATTTAAGAGATACTCGGAGTTTTCACGCCAGCCGCCGTCTACCACGATCAGTCCCCCCTGACCTGTCTCTATAATGACGGAAAGCATCTGGGCGCGGGTATCATGATTTGCCAGCATGGTCAGTCGGCCCGGGCCAAAAAGGGAGGTGCTGTCCATAACCTCCGTCCGGACGGAACCAAAGACAGGGGGAGCGGGGCTTTCCGCCGCAGCTTCCATGCCGAAGCTGCGGGCAGGGGCCGTCAGCAGCAGGGTTAAGGTACATAAGCAGGCGGCAGCCCGCCTTACGTATCGGTCAAGACGCATGGGATCGTCCTCCTTTGTAGGTTTACTTTAAGGCGGTCACAGGCCTCTGCTCACCAGCTTTCATGGTGTCGTTTACAATGTAGGTGCTCTCATCATCCTCTGAGTCGAAGGGAAATACGCGGATGATGGCGTCATGGCTGTCGAAATAACTGCCGTAGTAAAGCTCCTCATCGGGAAAAGAAGCGGGCTCGTAGGAGAAATCCTGAACGGCCGTCTCATTTCCACAGGCCTTCAAGACATCCTGGGCGTAGGAAACGGCGACGTCGCTGGGAGTCTTGGCCAGAACCGGCAGCAGCACCATCAGGGCGTTCTCATCATCATCCCAGTAAACCGCCAGATCCATCACATAATCGCCGTAGGTTCCGTAGGGCTGGATAAACTCATCTCTAAGATTCTCCGTCAGCTCTCCCCAGTCAATCTGAATTTCACCCTTGGGGCTGAAATCAGGCGCTACATTTCCCTCCACAAAACCGCCGGAGGGGGTGACAATATTGCTCTGGGTGCAGCCGCAGAGAAGGGCGGCGCAGGAGCAGAAGATCAGGGTTCCCTTGATCCGTTTATTCATAGTTTTTATCCTCCTTTAAACTTAACGTTATTATTATAGCGGACAATCCTTGCATTTAACAGACCTTTTTTCTTACAAAATTATTGTCATTCCTGGGAAACTTTGAGGGAACACCTTGATTTTTTGTAAAAGACGTGCTATGATGTTCAATAAATCGATAAAAACGATAATATTGAACACATTGCGGGAGGAATTGGCCATGAAACAAGAGACAAACCTTGCATCCGGAGGCAGCACGTTCAAGCGGCTGGACTGGGTCACCACGATTCTGCCCTTTGTGGGCGTGACTGTGCTGTGCCTGTTCTTTATGGCGGATCCGGTGGGCTCCGCTTCGATTCTGGGCACCATCCGTTTCTTTTTAGGGGATCAGATGAGCACCTACTATCTGCTGATCGGCCTGGGGGCCCTGATCTGTTCCTTCTATATGGCTTTTTCCCGCTTTGGAAAGATCCGGCTGGGAGATCTTGATCAGCCGCAGTATCCCTTCTTCCAGTGGGGTTCCATGATGTTTACCGCAGGGCTGGCGGCGGATATTATGTTTTACTCCCTCTGCGAGTGGATGCTGTACGCTGGGGAGCCTCACCTGGCTTCCATGGGCACGGTTCAGGATTGGGCTTCCACCTATCCGCTGTTCCATTGGGGGCCGATTCCCTGGAGCTTTTATATGGTGATGGCGGTGGCCTTTGGCTTTATGATCCATGTGCGCCGCCGCAATAAGCAGAAATATTCCGAGGCATGCAGGCCCCTGCTGGGAAAGAAGGTGGACGGCCCCTGGGGAAAGGTGATCGATCTGATTGCGGTATTTGCCCTTCTGGCTGGCACCGCCACCACCTTTTCCCTGGCAACGCCGCTGTTGTCCATGGCCATCAGCACGGTGACCGGGATTCCGGAGTCCAATTTTCTGACCATCGCCATTCTGGTGGTGATCTGCGTGGTGTACACCCTGGCTGTATTTTTCGGCATGAAGGGAGTGGCGAGGCTGGCTTCCTCCTGCATCTACCTGTTTTTTATCTTCTTACTTTATGTGCTCATCGGCGGGGGACAGCCCAGATACATTATCGAGACGGGGCTGACGGCTTTGGGAAATATGACGCAGAACTTCATTTCCATGGCCACCTGGACCGACGCCCTGCGGACCACATCCTTCCCACAAAACTGGACCATTTTTTACTGGGCCTACTGGATGGTGTGGTGCATCGCCACCCCCTTCTTTATCGGCACCATCAGCAAGGGGAGAACCATCCGCCAGACGGTCCTCGGGGGCTACCTGTTCAGTCTGGCCGGAACCTTTACTTCCTTTATTGTATTGGGAAACCACGGCTTGGGCCTCCAGATGACCGGGAAAATGGATTTGCTGGCGATTTATGAGCAGACCCAGGATCTTTATCAGACCATTATCGCTATGTTTGACAGCCTGCCCCTGCCCCAGATGGGCCTCATCCTGCTGGCGCTGACCATGATCGCCTTTTACGCCACTACCTTTGACGCTCTGGCCATTGTAGCCTCATCCTACTCCTACAAGTCCCTGGATGCGGACGAGGAGCCGGACCGGAGGGTGAAGCTGTTCTGGTCCCTGGTGCTGATGCTCTTTCCCATTGCCCTGATTTTTTCGGAGAGTTCGATGACGAATTTGCAGACGGTGTCCATTATCGCCGCCTTTCCCATCGGGTTTATTATGATTCTGATTGTGTGGAGCTTTTTTAAGGATGCGGGGGAGTATCTGAAAGAAAAAGGCTGAGGGCCGCAATAATATAGAAAAAACTTCCCTGCCGGGATTAGTCCCTGCAGGGAAGTCCGCTGTGATAGGAGTAGTTTCCGATCTCCGCCATCAGGCGTTCAAAGGTGGCCGCATCCAGGGAAGGGGTTCCGTCTACCATGGAATTGATCAGGTAGTAGATGGTGGAAAGCCTGGATAAGGACTGCTTAAAGAGATCCGGGAAGGAAGCCTTGGAGGCGATCCGCTTTTCCCAGGGATTGCACCATGTGTCGTGGGCCAGGTTCAGGCTCCAGGCCGGATTCTCCACCGTATCGGTGACCAGCTTGGTGGAAGCCACCGGGTTTTTCAGAAAAATAGACTCGAAAAAGGCGATTTTGTCCTTCTTTTTCCCCTTAGGATCGGAGAGAGTGCGGCAGCCGAATCGGATGGCTAGGATGGACCGGTGAATCATCCTGGCGGTGACCTGATAATTATTGTGGTAGCTTAAAGGGTAATAAACCTCGTTAATACATTGGGACAGGAAGCCAGAGATAAACTGGGTTTCCATGCCGTTGAGGCAGATGGTAGCCGCCTGGTTGAACTGGGAAGGCTTCTTCTTTTTGTATTTTTTTAAAAGGAGGGCGTCCAGATCATTCTCCAGCTGGGCGTGAAGGCCGTGGTAATAGGTGCCCGGATGGTTGATATCATACTCGATGCGCCCGTACACGTAAGGATGGCAGACGGAATCCCCCACGTAATGGCCCAAAAACCCGCAGACGTAAGCCAGCCCCGCCTCTCGCTGCTGCCGCGAATTGATGGTGGAAAGCCTGGTAAAGCAGCAGCGGAAGAAGTCGTTGACCCGGTGCTCATGCATGTAGGAGCCTACGTTCCGGTGATCCCGGTGGCGCAGGATAGGCAGGTTGTAGAAAAAGATATCCGGCCCCTGGAGCCCCAGCTGGTAAAGCCAGCGGTACTTGGCGATAATGAATTTCAGGGAGGTCTGAGGCAGATCGTTGTAAGCCTTCATTCCTAAAATGTAGTGTGTGGTAAAGCCTGGCATGAGCATTCCTCTTTTCATGGGTTCTGGCTTCATTTTACCATAAGCCGGTGAAAAAATCGAGAAGTTTTAGCCTCAGTGCCCGGAGGACTTCCACAGGATATCCCGGTTGATTGTGCGGTAAAAGAGCTCGCGGATTTTGGCAGGATCCTTTGTCTGGCTGAGGATCCACATGATTTTTGTTACCGTGGCTTCCAGGGTCATATCGTAGGCTTCCAGCAGTCCAAATTCTTTTTTGATGTTTTTCCCCACCTCGTAAACGGACATGTTGCTGCCCTCGTTTGTGACCTGGGTGGTCATGATGACGGTCTTGCCCATGGCGGCCAGGCGCTTGACGGCCCGGTAGTAGTCGCCGGAATCGTAGGAGGGAAGGCCCCCTACGCCGAAGGACTCGATGATGACGGCCTCGTAGTGATCCGCCATGTACTCGAGAATGGAGGCGTCCATGGAGGGGATCAGCTTTAAGAGCACCACGCGGGAGTTAAGGTTATGGTAGAAGCGGACCTGGCTCCCCAGGGGCTTATCATCCAGATAGAAGAGAATGTGGTCCTCCTGGATGACGGCAACATAGGGGAAATTGATGCTGGAAAAGGCGTTGTAGCTTTTGGTGCGCTCTTTCTTGGCCCTGGTGCCGGCGATGGCTTTCCCGTCAAAGACCAGGTTCACCCCGTAAGCCCGGTCGCAGGAGGCAAAGCGCAGGCTGTCCGCAAGATTGATGCGGGCGTCCGTATTTTCCATGTCAATGGGCTTTTGGGCGCCGGTGATGACGATGGGCTTTAAGGAGTCCTGGATCAGGTAGGAGAGGGCGGCCGCAGTATAGGCCATGGTGTCCGTTCCGTGGCAGATGACAAAGCCGTCGTAGGCTTCATAATGTTCCTCAATGGCAGAGGCGATGGCCAGCCAGTGCTTTGGCTGGATGTTGGTGCTGTCGATATTAAAAATCTGCTGGGTATCCACCTGGCAGTATTCCCGGCAGGAGGGGACGAAGGACAGAAGCTCGTCGGAGGTCAAAACAGGGCGCAGGCCGTCGGCGCTGCGCTTGCAGGCGATGGTACCTCCGGTTCCGATCAGCAGAATGCGTTTCATATGAATAGGCTCCTTTCTCATGTTTCCCTGATTATAACATCGGAGCGACTTTTAGAAAAGATATTAGCGATTAAAAATGTCATAGGAAGGGACCTGGCGGAATAAGACAGATAGTAAAGGGAATGGAATGGATGGGGCTTATGGAATATTTGCTGAATCAGCTGCACCGGGTGGTGTGGGGGCCCTGGACCGTGGCCATCTTTCTGACAGTGGGGATGGGGTTTACGGTGAAAAGCGGCTTCTTCCAGGTCAGGGGATTTGGGCGCTGGTGGCGCTGCACGGTGGGAAGCATTTTCGGGGACGGGAATCAAAAAGGTGAAGAGGGGATTTCACAGCTTCAGTCTGTGTGTACGGCTCTGGCGGCTACGGTGGGGACGGGAAATATCGCGGGGGTGGCCACGGCCCTGACCGCCGGCGGGCCCGGGGCCCTGTTTTGGATGTGGGTCTGCGCGGGAATCGGCATGGCAACGGCTTACGCCGAGACGATGCTGGGGATGAAGAGCCGCATCCGGGACGAGAGAGGCGGATATATCTGCGGACCCTTCTTGTATATGGAAAGTCTTTTGGGGGCGGAGTGGATGGGGATTCTCTACGGGGGGCTCTGCCTGCTGTGTGCCCTGGGAATGGGAAGCATGGCCCAGGCAAATTCCGCAGCGGGGGCCTTGTCCTACAGCTGGAGGGTTCCTAAATCTCTGGCGGGAATTGTCCTGACCGGGCTGGTGCTTTTAGTGATTCTGGGCGGAATCCGGCGCATCGGATGGGTGGCGGAGCGGCTGGTTCCGGCGGCATCGGGAATCTATATTCTGTTTTCCCTTCTGGTGATCCTGCCCTGCTGGCGGCAGGTACCGGGAATCCTGGCTTCGGTGGTCCGCTGTGCCCTACTGCCGGAAGCCGCCGCCGGAGGAGCAGCCGGATACGGAGTTGGGCAGGCCATGCGCTACGGAATGGCAAGAGGCGTATTTTCCAACGAAAGCGGCCTGGGAACCCTGGCGATCCTCCACGGGGCGGCCCGGGACCCATCGGGGGAAAAGCAGGGGATGTGGGCCATGTTCGAAGTGTTTTTTGATACCATTGTACTGTGTACGCTGACGGCCCTGGTGATCTTATGCGCCACAGGACCGGCGGGAGGGCCCGGCGAGGCTCAGGGGGCGGCTTTAGCCGCCTGGTGCTTTGAGGTCCGGCTGGGAACGGTGGGAGAGCTGTTTACGGCGGGGGCTATGGCGGTGTTCGCCTTCGCTACCATGATTGCCTGGTTTTATATGGGGCGGCAGGCCGCTGCTTATCTGGGGAGGAAGATGGGGCTGGTGGAGGAGGGCCTGTGGCTCCGTGTGATTTATCCCCTCCTATTTTTAGGGGCTGTGCTGGCGGGAAGCCAGTGGAGCACGGCGGCGGTCTGGATGTGGTCGGATCTGTGGAACGGGCTCATGGCATTTCCCAATCTGACGGCGCTGATCTTTCTTAGGAGGCAGGTGGAATTTCCCGGGAGACGGCAATAAAAAAAGAGATTGTTTCCGGTTCCGTCGCCTTGAATCCGGAAACAATCCCTTTTTTGGAATAAAAGTATTTTTAAAGGGAGGAGAGCTGATAAATGGTTTATCAGCTCGAGTATTATGAAAAAAATCTTGTAAGCGTATTTTGAATCGTCAATTCGTATCTCTCCTTGACTATGGTTAAAGTATAGCGGGAAAACGTGAATAGTTCATGTTCATTGTGTAAAAGGTTTTTGAATGATTTATGAACAAATTATGTATTGCAAAAATAAAACCGATCCGGGGTTTGATTCGTCTTATGATCAGGAGGTGATGATATGCTGGATTTATTTCAAATCCTGGACAGCCTTGCCAGGGAACAGTATATGGATCTTCAGATGCAGATCCGGATGTTTATGAATATTTTGTTCCGGTATCCGCCTAAGCGGATCGAGGACCGCCGCCTGGACAAACGGCGGGAAATTTGCTATAGTGGAGTGGAACAAAGAGGGGCCCCAGGGGCTCCCGGAAAGAAAGAGGATAATGAGCGATGAACAATCCAGTGGTTACGATTACGATGGAAGACGGCAAGGTGATGAAGGCGGAGCTGTATCCCCAGACCGCGCCCAATACGGTGAATAATTTTATCAGCCTGGTAAAGAAGGGCTTTTATGATGGCCTGACCTTTCACCGTGTGATCCGGGGCTTTATGATCCAGGGCGGCTGCCCTAACGGAAACGGCATGGGAGGCCCGGGCTACTCCATCAAGGGCGAGTTTTCCCAGAACGGCTTTCAAAACGACCTGGCCCACACGGAGGGCGTGCTGTCTATGGCCAGGGCCATGAATCCCAATTCCGCCGGTTCCCAGTTTTTTATCATGCATAAGGATGCGCCTCACCTGGACGGCGCTTACGCGGCCTTTGGGAAGATTACGGAGGGGATGGATGCGGTAGACGCCATCGCCTGCGTGCAGACGGATTACAACGACCGGCCTTTAAAGCCCCAGCGGATTCAGTCCATTACGGTGGAAACCTTCGGCCAGGAGTATCCGGAGCCGGAAACCTGCTGACGTCCTATGACCAGAGAGATTGGGGTGACCGTGGATCAGATTCCCTGCACGGTTGTCATATCGGATGAGGGGGAGGCTCTTCTGGCGGCGAAAGCTGCCGGAAGGGCCATTGTTGCCGTAGAGGGAAAGGCGGGGGAGGATTTGTCGGCGGCGATCTACGCAGCCCCTTCCTGGGAGGATGTGAACAAAGAGCTGGCCTGCCTGGTGGCCCGCCGCCACCTGGGACTTCCCTGGCCCATCGGGGAAGGGGAGCGTCTGAAGGTGCGGGAGCTGGTTTTGGAGGACCGCTTTCAGATTCCCCAGTCAGAGGGGCTAAGCCAGGAGGAAAGGATGTTCTGCTCGGAAGAGGGACTGGGGGCTTACATCCGCGGGCAGTACCGGTTTTGCGAATACGGGATCTGGGCCCTGGTGAAGCGGGAGGATAACCGTCTGGCAGGGCTGGGAGGGGTGACGCAGCCCCGGCTGCCCTGGGAATTTCAGGAGGCGCTTGAGGATTACCGCCGTCAGGTGAAAATGCAGGGGCAGGAGTGGGAGGTACTGGAGCTGGGATACCGGATCTTTGCCTCAGAGCGGCGAAAGGGGTACGCCACAGAAGCCTGCTCCATTATCCTGTCCTACTGCCGCCAGGTTTTAAGCTGCCGGGTCTGCGCCCTGATTGAAGAAAAAAACCAGGCTTCCCGCCGTCTGGCGGAAAACCTGGGGATGAAGACGCTGGCAGTTATGGAAGCAGGGAACGAATCATCTGAAAAGCTGCTTCTTTACGGGGAGAGTCTTCCAGAACCGCCAGACAGCGGCAGTCCTGGGAAAGATAGCCTTCTTCCATGAGCCAGGTGCCGTCTATGGGTAGATAATAAGCGGATTCTTCCGAAAGGGGGGCCGCTTTTTTTACGTCCTCGGGAAGCTCTTTTCCTAAATCGCAGAGAGAACCGGCCTCAGCGTAGAGGGCGATGGTTTCCTCATCGGCGATCATGACGTCCAGGGCATCGCTGGTCATGAGGGCGGCCAGCTTAGTCTGGGACAGGTATGCGTTCTCCCCGGAGGCCTCCTCACCCAAGAAAAGGCCGCCGTTTACCTCGATGCGGTCCTTTTTGCCGCAGTCTAAGATCTGGCGCAGCCGCTCATTTAAGTCCTCCGTATACTGAATGTTTTGGGAATGGTTGTTCACCACCGCCACTGCCAGGCGGGTGGTAAAGCTGGTATTGTAGACAGCGGTGGCGACCACGCTGATTATGGCCACCACGCCCAAAAATACGGCCAGCCAGATCTTATAATAGGTCCATAAATACCAGAGCCGGTCCTTTGAGGGCATCCGCTTTAACTTGTCCAGTTCCTTTGAAAATTCTTCTTTCAGTGCCATAAAAACTCCTTTTGCCTTCAATATCCTTTATCATAGCACAAAGAGCCGGGTTCGGCTATCAGATTTTTTACGTTGCTTTTTGAAGTTATTTTGATATAATAATGTGTAGCAGTTCAGGACGGAAGGGAGCGAGTGCTTATGTTTCAGGGCTTTTTTAATTATGATAATCCGGTATGGCGCTTTATCGGGAAGCTGGGGGATCTGATTCTGTTAAATCTCCTCTGGACGGTTTGCTCCATCCCCATCGTAACCATCGGCGCCTCCACCACGGCGGTGTACTATGTGACCATGAAAATGGTGCGGGATGAGAATGACGGCACCATCCGGGGATTTTTCCGTTCTTTTAAGGAGAATTTCCGCCAGGCAACGGCGATCTGGCTGATTTTTCTGGCGGTGGGGCTGATTCTGGCCTTTGATATCTGGTTTTTTGTTACAGGGCAGTCCCCGGTGACAGGAGCGGCGGGCATGTTTCTTACCGCCATATCGGGGGGAATGATGCTCTTGTATGTATTTACCTATACCTATGTATTTCCCATCCAGGCCAGGTTCTACAACCCAGTCCGCCACACCATCCGCAACGCCTTCGTGATGTCTGTGCGCCATCTGTTTCAGACTGTTGGAATTGTCTGCCTGGATATCCTGCTGGTGATCGGCGCTGTGGCCTCCCTGTTTTACATGCCTCAGATCAGCGCACTGTTCATCCTGTTTGGGATGCCCCTGTGGGCCTTTGCCAATTCCTACCTGTTTGTACCGATTTTCAAGCGCTATTCCCCTGAGGAGCGGGATGTAAGCGAGATGAAGCCTCTGTTTGACGATGAGGATGAGTCGGTGAAGGAGGCCGTGGACCGGCTGAAGAATGAATAAATCCCGATTGCAGTTGTGCAATGTGCAGCACAGCCCCGCTTAAAATGGCAGGGCTGTACTTCGTTTAAGAGAAAATGGAGAAGGGGCCCCTGTGGGGCTTGATTTTTTATTGTTTCTTGTATACAATATTATGTATAATAAAAACAATATACAACGCGAGGGGAAGGAATGAACATGATTACGCATCTTCGGCTGAAGGCATACGGCAAGATTAATCTGGGCCTGGATGTGACGGGGCTTCGGGAGGACGGCTACCATGAGGTCCGCATGGTGATGCAGACGGTGGGGCTTCACGACCGGATCGAGCTGTACCGCTGCCAGAAACCGGGAATCCGTCTGGAGACGAATCTTTACTATCTGCCGGTGAATGAACAGAACCTGGCTTACAAGGCGGCAAAACTTTTGATGGACGAGTTTTCCATCCAGGAGGGGTTGGCTATCCATCTGCGTAAGTTCATCCCTGTGGCCGCCGGTATGGCGGGGGGAAGCGCCGACGCCGCTTCCGTGCTCTTTGGAGTGAATCGGATGTTCGGCCTGGGACTTACGGTAAAGGAGCTGATGGAGCGGGGCGTGAAGCTGGGAGCGGATATTCCCTACTGCCTGATGCGGGGAACCGCCCTGGCAGAGGGCATCGGGGAGAAGCTGACGGCTCTGCCGCCCATGCCTCAGTGCCAAGTACTGATCGCGAAGCCAGGCATCAGCGTTTCTACAAAGACGGTTTACAAGGCCCTGGATGAGACTGAGTTAAGGCCCCAGGACCATCCGGACATCGACGGGCTTGTAGACGCCATTTCAGCGGGAAGCCTGCCCCAGATCGCCGGCCGGCTGGGAAATGTGCTGGAGCTGGTGACGGCCAGCCGGTATCCGGTGATCTACCAGCTGCGGGACGCCATGAGGGAGTACGGAGCGGTGGGCGCCATGATGAGCGGCAGCGGGCCTACGGTGTTCGGCATTTTTACAAACCCCAGGGGAGCCCAGGCGGCTTATGAGTATCTCCGCTATGGGGCGGGATCGTCAATGGCACGGCAGGTTTATTTGACCAATCTCTACAACCGTGGGTCCGGGGCCAGACACCAGGACTGAGATACAAAACAGAAGGAAATGGGAGGAGCGAATACAAATGGATGCGCAGTTTAAGGTAAATATGAACGAATATCTTCCCCTGCGGGACGTGGTGTTCAACACCCTGCGGCAGGCGATTTTAAAGGGAGAGCTGGCTCCCGGGGAGCGGCTGATGGAGATCCAGCTGGCGGAAAAGCTGGGAGTCAGCCGGACGCCCATCCGGGAGGCCATCCGCAAGCTGGAGCTGGAGGGGCTGGTGCTGATGATCCCCAGAAAAGGGGCGGAGGTGGCCCGGATTTCGGAAAAGAGCCTGCGGGACGTGCTGGAGGTCCGCCGCTCTTTGGAGGAGCTGGCCATCGAGCTGGCCTGCGAACGGATGAGCCAGGATGAGTTAAATGAGCTGGAGCGGGCCCAGGAAGATTTTAAACAGGCAGTGGAACAAGGGGACGCCATGTCCATTGCCCAGACCGACGAGCATTACCATGACCTGATCTACCAGGGGACGGGAAATGAAAAGCTGGTGCAGATGTTAAATAATCTGCGGGAGCAGATGTACCGCTACCGTCTGGAGTATATTAAGGATAAGGACAAGCGCCAGATTCTTCTTCTGGAGCACGACCACATTTTAAGGGCCCTGAAAGGACGCAATATCGTGGAGGCCAGGGCGGCGGTGCGGGAGCATATCGATAATCAGGAGATTACGGTTTCCCGCAATATTAAGGAAAAGGAGCAGCAGCAGAGCCTGAGGGGACGCCGCTAGGGCCCCTCGCCTGCTGAGGTGAGATTATGGTTTTCAGTTCAATGGTCTTTCTATGGCTCTTTCTGCCGGCAGTGCTGGTGACCTACTATATCTGCCCCCAGAAAGGGAAAAACCTGCTTTTGGTGGCCTTCAGCCTGCTGTTTTACGCCTGGGGCGAGCCAAAATACATCGTGCTGATGATTCTTTCGGTGACGGTGAACTATATCAGCGGCCTTCTGTTGGAGCGCTGCCCACAGGGGGAGGAAGGCAAAAAGGACAAGAAGCGGGTGCTCTTTGGCTGCGTGGCGGTGAATCTGCTTTTACTGGGGTATTTTAAATATTTTAACTTTGTGGTTCAGGCGGTAAACGGCCTCTGGACCTTTTTCGGCGGGGCCGGAACCCTGGCCAATTTCCGGGAGATTGCCCTGCCCATCGGCATCTCCTTTTACACCTTCCAGGCATTGTCCTACGTGGTGGACGTGTATCGGGGGGAAACCCAGGTGCAGAAGAGCTACATTAATATGCTTCTCTACGTGTCCTTCTTTCCCCAGCTGATCGCCGGCCCGATCGTGAAATACCACGATATCGCCATGCAGATGGACCGGCGGTATGTGGATGTGGATAAGTTTGTGTACGGTATCCGCCGTTTTATCTGCGGCTTGGGGAAAAAGGTGCTGTTGTCCAATACCTTTGCCGAGGTGGTGGACCAGGTTTACGGGAAGGATCTGACGGAGGTTGCATCTTCCCTTCTCTGGCTTACCGCCCTCCTGTATATGCTGCAGATCTATTTTGATTTTTCCGGCTATTCCGACATGGCCATCGGCCTGGGAAAGATGTTCGGCTTTGACTTTTTGGAGAACTTTAATCTGCCCTACCGGGCATTATCGGTGCGGGACTTCTGGAGACGGTGGCATATTTCCCTGTCCTCCTGGTTTAGGGATTACCTCTATATTCCCCTGGGGGGAAGCAGGAAGGGGACGGCGAAAACCTACCGGAATCTTCTGATCGTGTTTTTCATGACCGGACTGTGGCACGGGGCCGGATGGAGCTTTATCCTCTGGGGCCTGTACCATGGGTTCTTTTTAGTGCTGGAGCGGGCGTTTCTGGGAAAGGCCCTGGAGCGGACGAAGCCCGCGGTGGGCTGGCTCTATACCCTTGTGGTGGTGTTCTTCGGCTGGATTTTGTTTCGGGCTGAGAGCCTTGAGACGGCGGTGGTATTTATCAAAAATATGTTTGTACACCACCACAGCGTGGTGATGACGGCTTCCTATGTAAATGCCAGGCTGCTTACGATTCTGGCGGCGGGGCTGATCCTTTGCGGCCCGGGCCAGATGGCGGCGGAGCACTTTGGCATCCGGCCAAAGAAGGAAGGGGATCCGGTGACCTTTGTGGAGATCGCGGGCTATATGGCCATCTTTTGGCTGTCCGTGATGCTTTTGGTCAACAATACCTATAACCCCTTCATCTATTTCCGTTTCTGACAGGAGGACATGATGAAAAAGAAACTGTTGATTGCGCTGTTTGTGGCCGGTATTTTGTGCCCGAATGTTTTGTTTGTCCTGTTTCGGGGCAGGCTGGATACGGCAAATTATGAGAACCGCGCCCTGGCTCCTTTTCCGCAGATGGGCAGCGTAAGCGATATTTTTGCCTTTCCGGCATCCTTTGACGCCTTTTACAATGACCATGTGCCCTTTAAAAATTATTTTGTACGCCTGAATAATAAAATCGACCGGGATATTTTCGGAAAAACCTCCATCGGCGACGTGACCATCGGAAGGGATAACTGGCTGTTCTATACGGTTTCAAAGGAAGGGGAAAATGCCCTGGCGGATTACCAGAGGACCAACCTTTATACCCAGAGCCAGAGCGAGGAAATCGCCGGACGGCTGGCGGCGGTGGAGAATCTGGTCCGGGAGAAGGGGGCGGGACAGTTTAAGGTCTATATAGCGCCTAATAAGGAGAGCGTCTATTCCCAGTACATGCCAAAGAGCGTGAAGGTTTACGGGGACGAAGGGTCCCGGATGGAGAATTTCGCGGCCTATATGAGCGAGAATGGCCAGGAGGAGTTTGTGTGGCTGAAGCCGGAGCTTATGCCTTACGCGGACCAATATCAGGTGTATTATAAGTACGATACCCATCTGAATAACCTGGGTTCATTCCTGATCAGCCAGAGGATGTCGGAGGATTTGACCGGAAAGGCCTTGGGGTTAGATGAGGTGACGGCCAGCCAGGGACAGGTGGTGATCGGGGATATGTCCCGAATGATCAATCAGGAGTCCACCATGACCGACGACCATGATTTTGAGATCAACCCCTACTATCCCGAGGTGACGGCAGAGATCGTCCAGGACGCGGCGGGGGAGGAGGAGAGCTTCCGCATCTTTGAGTCGGACGCGGACAATGATAAAACTCTGCTGCTGGTGGGGGATTCCTACCGGGAGCGGGTGGAGCCCTTTTTGGCGAAGCTGTACCGTCGCACGGTGGTGGTGCATATTGATTCCTTTACCCCGGATCTGCTGGACCAGTACCAGCCCGACGATGTGGCGGTGATTCTGGTGGAGCGAAATCAGCGCTATCTGGAGGGCCTGGATACGGTGTTCGGGCTGCGCCAGGAGCCAGAAGAAGAGCAGGGCTCCTAGCCGGTTTCACCAGTGAGTAGATCCAGGAAAAAGAAGCGGACTTCCCGGCGGGGGGCCTGCTTTTTTTCTTCCTCCCGGGCTGGGGAGAGGGTCCGGGGAAGGAGGGCGCTGTAATCCTCCGCTCCGACTGTCTCGGCCAGGCTTTTTTTAGAGGGCTCCGGGACAATGGCGCGGATGGCGTCCGTGTAGCAAAGGGGCGGGTAGAGGACGCACCACCAGTTGCGGCCTTTTCCGGAGCCGATGGTCATGCGGGCGGTGTCGTAGGTTCCGCAGGGAAATACCAGGTCGCCGTAGGATTTGGTGGGGAAATAATCCCTTGTAAGCGTTAAAGTGACAGGGAGGTCTTTTCCGCGGGAGGCTAAGTAGCCGCGGGCCAGGTTTTCCAGCTCTTCTTTGCGGGAAGATACCAGGGCAATGGTTTCTTCTTTGGTGGCCTGATCTCCTAAAAGCTCCTGGATGCGGCGGATGACCAGGTCGCGGACTTCAAGCTTCAGCTGCTGGTCTTCGCGGGAGTTGGTGTCCGCCAGGATGTGGAAGCGCAGGATGTCCGGGGCCAGACGGTCCGCCAGGGCTTCGTCATACTGCTGGCGCAGGGTAAGGGACAGCAGGAGGGCTGTGAATAGAAGGAGGGCGGATAGGGATAGGGGGAGTTTGTGCGGCATGTGGGGGGTGGCTCCTTTCTTTGTTATTTTTGAGGGGGGTGCCGGGCGATGTGACGCCAAGCGAATCCCGCTGCTTGCAGGCGAGCTTGATATGGGGTTGTCGCGGGGGTACGGACGGCGTTCTTCTTGTCCGGCGAGGGCCGGCCAAGAAGCATCGGGCGTCCGCCCGATGTGACATCAAGGACGAATCCCGGCTTACAAGCGAGCTTGACGCCGGCTTTCGCCCTTGATGTCCCGCCGTCCTGATTGTTACTTGTAATTCTTCCCACATATGCTATAATGTAAACATTCTTGGAAAGGAAGTTTGGTTGTGATGAGTAAACCTGTGATTGTGGTGTTGTTCGGGGGGCAGTCTTCGGAGCATATTGTTTCTTGTATGTCGGCTGCGAATGTGATAGAGCGGATTGATTCGGAGAGGTATGAGCTGCTGCTGATTGGGATTACCCAGGATGGGCGGTGGATTAAGGCGGATGATTTGAAGGCGGTGCGGGACGGCTCCTGGCAGTATGGGAAGGTTCGGGCGGCGATTTCGCCGGATGCGGGAGAACAGTGCGTGCTTCTGATGGAGGAGGGACAGCTGGAGAAGGTCCGGGTGGATTTGGTGTTCCCGGTGCTTCATGGACTTTTCGGCGAGGACGGGACGGTTCAGGGGCTTTTGGAGCTGGCGCGGATTCCCTATGTGGGCTGCGGCGTGCTGGCTTCCGCCGTTTCCATGGATAAGTGGACCACAAAGATCATCGCGGATCACCTGGGAGTGCGCCAGGCGGCTTTTGAGCCGGTATTTCGCAGGGAGATCGAGGAGGATATTGAGGCGGTGATGGACCGGGTGGAGGGACATTTCCCCTATCCTGTATTTGTGAAGCCTTCCAATGCGGGCTCATCCAGGGGAGTGACCAAGGCGGAGAACCGAGGGGAGCTTTCGGAGGGCCTTAAGGAGGCGGCCCGCCATGACCGGAAGATTCTGGTGGAAGAGATGATCTTTGGCCGGGAGGTGGAGTGCGCCGTATTTGGCGGTGGAAAGGAGCCGGTGGCCGCTTCCGGCGTGGGGGAGATCCTGGCTGCGGCGGACTTTTACGATTTTGACGCCAAGTATTTTAACGCGGAGTCTAAAACGGTGACAGATCCGAAGCTTCCGGGGGACGCTACAGAGGAGATCCGCCGGACAGCGGTGAAGATTTTCCAGGCGGTGGACGGATACGGCCTGGCGCGGGTGGACTTCTTCGTGACAGAGGAGGGGCAGGTAGTATTTAACGAGATCAACACCATGCCCGGCTTTACGGCCATCAGTATGTATCCCATGCTTTGGGAGGCAAGGGGCGTAAGCAAGGAGGAACTGGTGGAGAAGCTGATCCGCCATGGGATGGAGCGCTATGAGGCGCAGTAGGAAAGGAATATAGAATGACAAAGGATGTACTGATTACCATCAGCGGGGTACAGATGCTGGATGAAGAGGATATGGATGTGGAGATGGTGACTCGGGGCGATTATTACCACAGAAATGGGAAGCACTATATTCTCTACGATGAGGTGATGGAGGGTTTCGAGGGGACGGTGCGCAACGTGATCAAGGTTTCCCCTGAAAGCGTGGACATTATTAAGCAGGGAGCCGCCAGCACCCGTATGCAGTTTGAGAAGAATAAAAAGAATCTGTCCTGTTATACTACTCCCCTTGGAGATCTGATGATTGGAATTCAGGCCAACCGGATTTCCATCGACGAGGGACAGGATCATTTGAAAATCAATGTGGAGTATTCCCTGGATATTAATTATCAGCATGCGTCGGACTGCAATATTTCGGTGAGCGTGCAGTCGGTGTAGAGAGCCTTTACAAGGAAGAAATGGGGCAGGGGATTTCAAGGCAACCAAAAGCGTTTCTCAGGCAGGGAGGGCCTTGAGAAAGAGAACTAAAAAATATAATGGGATGAATATACAGTTTGTGATTAAAATCACTCTTCCGGCTATTTAATTTAGTCGGAAGGGTGGTTTTCTATGTGCGCAAAGGTAATAGGGCATTTGGATCTGATATGCTGAACTGCTGCGTTTATTTAATTATTTCATGCTCTACGAAGTCTTTGGGAGACTTCTGAAAGTGCTTTCGAAAACTGCGGTAGAAATTTGAATAATCACTAAAACCGCAGGAATGACTGACAGTAGTGAGAGGCATGCCCTTTTTGATCATCTCTAGGGCTGCTTCCAAGCGCTGCTGCAAAATGAATTGATAGGGGCTGATACCGCAGCACTTTTTAAAAGCATGCATAAAGGAGTATTGATTCATGAAAAAGTAGCTGGCTAATTGATCAATGGAGATAGGCTCCTCTAAATGTTCCATGACATATTGGCGGACCATAGTAGGCATTTGGAGATCTGTACTGTCCTGGTTAAAGGAATAGACGGAAGGGGCGCTGTTGCTCCGGCTGACCTCCACAAATAGCTCTGTCAAATATGCTCTGCCCAAAAGCCGGTCGCCGGCATTGGAGCCGGGATAAACAGAAAACAGACGGTAAAGCAGATTAAAAATACGGTTGTAAATCTCCTGAGAATAGTGATATACGGTAAAAACATCCTTGGAAAAACACTCAGAGAGATTTAAATCGGGAGAAGACAGTTGTGACAAGGTGCGGGCTGAAACATGAAGAGCAATGCGTTCATAAGGTTTTGTACGGTCTATCAACACAGGACAGTGAGGCTGATGGTGGTTGAGGTACAAAATATCCTTCGGCTGAAGAAAAAAGGTGCTTCCGGCTGTCTTGTACTGGATGCGACCGGCGATTAGAACAAACATCTCAAAAAAATCATGGACGTGGGTGTAAAGGTGAGTGCTGTTGGTATCAGAATAGAAAAAAATACGGAAATCCTGATCAATGGCGTAAGTGTGGGAAATAAAAGCCTGCTTTTTAATATCCATATTGCGAAAACCTCCAATCAATAATTTTATAATACTAAAAAAGTAAGGAAAAATCAAAGAAAAACAGGCGAAATAACCAAAAAAAATCCTAAAAATAAATAATCTGAACAGGAATTGCAATATAAATCACAGGAATCACATGGCAGCTCAGAATGAAAAAAGTTATAATGGGCTTACACATTTCGAAACAGGAAATAGCAGCAGAAGGAGGAGGAGTACGATGGAATGCGTTCGTTTTGCCGTGGCTGGCTGTGGGTTTATTGGAGCTCTTCACGCAAGAGTGATCCAATCGATAGCAGGAGCCAAAGTGACAGCTACGCTGGATGTGGAGGCAGGCAAGGCTGAAAAATTAGCTAATGTCTATGGATGTGCCTGGTATACCGATGCAGAGGATATGCTGGCAGATCCGAACGTGGATGCGGTGGCAGTATGCCTGCCGTCAGGGCTGCACCAGGAACTGACGATACAGGCGGCTAAGGCAGGAAAGCATGTGATCTGTGAGAAACCAATGGATATTCATCTGGATTCTGCCAGGGCTATGATTGTTGCATGCCGGGAAAGCCAAGTGCGCTTGGGAATTATTATGCAGCATCGGTTTGATGAACCGGTACAGCTGTTAAAGAAAGCGATCCGGGAGGGATGGATGGGAAGACTGTTATGGGGGGCATCCAGAACTATCTGGTATCGGGATGATGCCTATTACTCCAATCCCTGGAGAGGTACCTGGAAATATGATGGGGGAGGCGCACTGATGAATCAATCCATCCATTATATTGATCTTTTGCTTTCTATTATGGGAGATGTTAAAAGCGTTAGCGCTAAATGCCGGACTCTGGGACACCCACAGATTGAAACGGAAGATGTGGGATTAGCGGATTTGGAGTTTAAAAATGGAGCATTGGGCACCATTGAAGGGACGACTGTATCTTATCCCGGACTCTATGCAGAGCTTGCGGTTTTTGGAGAAAAGGGAACCGTAATTATACGAAATGACCATTTGGCTTTTTATCGGTTTCAGGATGGTGAAAAACCTGAATTTGAAGCGGCGCTAAATCCAGAGGCAGCGAACCAGCTGAATTTGAGCCCGGAGATTGAGGATACATCCCACCGCAGACAGTATGAGGATTTTGTCCGGGCGGTTCTAACCGGAACGGACCCGACTGTAACAGGAGAAGAGGGTATTAAAAGTCTGGAGGTAATTAGGGCAATCTACCAATCCTCAGATGAAAAACGGGAGATTTACTTGTAAATCATAAATCAAAATAATAGAAGGGAGAGTTACTATGAGAAAAACATGGAGAACAGTGATTGGATGCATGCTGGCGGCGGCAATGTTGGCGGGGTGTTCTTCCGGGGGGACAGGAACTGGTGAAACATCAGGAGCAGCCAGCCAGGAGGCAACAGAAGCCGCAGCAGAAGAAACAACGGCAGAGGAAGAATCGGCATCATCTTCAGAGGAAGGCTCAAGCGCTAACAGCGAATATCCGGAGCGTCCGGTTACCGCTGTAGTGGCTTGGGGCGTCGGCGGCGGACAGGATCTGATGGTCAGAACCGTTGCTAATTACTTTAAAGATTATGCTAATGGACAGTCTATGGTTATCTCCAATATCGAAGGCGGTTCCAGTGTACAGGGTGTAACGGAATATATTGGTTATGAGGAAGACGGCTATAATCTGTTAAGTTGGGCTACGGCACAGACCATTAAAACCCATATGCAGGAGACCAACTATTCAGTGTCGGATTTCCAGCCAGTATGCAATATTGTCAGCGGTAATCCCTATATCCTGGTTCGGGCTGACTCTCAGTTTGAAACAGTCAATGATCTGGTAGAATACGCAAAGGCCAATCCTGGGGCACTTACGATCGGTAATTCCGGAGCAGGCGGCGGCAACCATCTGGCGGCTCTTCAATTTTGCCTGGAAGCAGGAATCGAGGCAACCCATATTGGCTATGAGAGTGGCTCAGCTTCCGCGCAGGCTACCTTAAGCGGCGAAGTAGACTGTTCTATGAACGTTCCTTCTGAGGGACTGGCGAATGTAGAATCTGGCGAACTGCGCATGCTCTGCATCCTGGCTGAAGAGCGTTCAGACTTCTTCCCAGATGTGCCGACTGCCATTGAAGAGGGTATTAATGTAGTGAATCAGCAGAACCGTGGCTTTGTGATTCATAAGAGCGTTCCTGCTGAAATCGTACAGAGGCTGGAAGAGATTTTTAAGCAGATTGCGGAGGATGAAAATTTCCAGGCTCAGGCCAAGGAGCTGGAGATGGAAGTAAAATGGATGGGAACAGAAGAGTACGCCGAATATTTGACGGAAGAGGACGAGCTGTATAAGGGCATCATCCAATCCAACGGACTTGGCGATAAATATTAACTTTTACTAAAACGACATAATATGGCTGGGGCTGCTGCGCCCGTGATTGAAAGATCGCGGCGCGGCAGCCTCAATCTAAAAGGAGATGAGGAGACTTATGACAAATAGGGCGGACTGTATTTCAGGCGCTGGGGTTACGGCAATAGCGGTACTAGTGTATTATGAAGCCTCGAAATTCCCGGAAGCAGCAAAAGGCCTTGGAGCAGGGGGATTTCCAAAGTTTATTGCAGTATGTTTGGGCATTTTTGGAATTTTGCTTATGATCACATCTTATTTAAAATGGAAGAAAAATAAAGAGCAGGAGAAAAATGTGCTTACATTAAATGGCTTGATTGGAGCCGCGATGATTGCGGTAACCTTTTGGATGTACATCATTCTGGTCAAGCCCCTGGGATATATTGCAGCAACCAGCTTGTTCAGTGCTATTTTGATGATTATTTATGGGGAACGCAAATGGATTCGGTTGATTGTGGTTTGCGTGGGCTTTTCTGTAATCGCGTTTTTCCTGTTCCGCAATGTATTTTACGTGATGCTGCCAGTTGGCAATCTGCTTTAAGAGGAGGGTGAAGGGATGACTTATGATTGGGGACTAATTATTGCGAATTTATTTGATCCGTCCACCCTGCTGATGATGCTGGTAGGATGTATTGGGGGAATTATTGTAGGAGCGATTCCTGGATTGGGAGGTTCAACGGGAATTATCCTTTTGCTCCCTCTGATCTATAATCTGGAAATGGTTCCGGCTTTAGTGGTGATGGCCGGAATGTTCTGTGGTACGATGTACAGCGGCGCACTTCCGGCAATTCTCATTCAAACGCCAGGAACGCCGTCAGCAGCTATGACTTCTCTGGACGGATATCCCATGGCTCAGGCTGGTAAAGCGGGAAAAGCGATTACAGTGGCATTGGTGTCATCTGTTTTGGGCGGTTTGGCTTCAGGATTTTGCCTGATGTTTATTTCACCGATTTTAGCAAAATTTGCGCTGCAGTTTCAGGCGCCGGAGTATTTTGCACTTGCGCTGTTTGGGCTTACCCTAATTGCGGATGCCAGCAGTAATTTTATTAAGGGAATGATTACCGGCTTTCTGGGACTTTTGATGGGATGCGTAGGAGTGGACGTTATTACGGGCTCCTCGCGATTTACATTTGGCTCCACTATGCTTTTGGGGGGAATAGAGATACTTCCCTTGCTGGTAGGGCTCTTTGCCATGTCCCATGTAATGACAGAAGTAACAAATCGAGCCCCGGTGATCAAACAGGATAAAGACTATGGCTCTTTCATGCTGACAGCAGAGGAATGGAAGCTTATTTTAATGCCGATGCTGGTAGCAACTGTAGTTGGATTTGTAGTGGGGATTGCCCCGGGAGCCGGAGGAGCTATTGCATGTATCTTAGGATATGAGATGTCCAAAAAGGTGGCTAGACATCCGGACCAGTATGGAAAAGGCTCTATAGAGGGACTGGCAGCCGCAGAGTGCGCCAATAATGCGACAACTGGAGGCGATATGATACCTCTGATTACACTGGGAGTTCCGGGTGATGCGGTAACAGCTGTTATGCTAGGGGCATTTATGCTAATCGGCATCAAGCCGGGCCCGGCTCTATTCCAGGAACATGGAAATGAAATGCAGACCTTTTTCCTGGCTTTTATTTTGATTCAGTTTGTGATTCTGATTTTAGGAGCATTAGGAACAAAGCTGTGGATTAAGATACTGGATATTCCTAAGACAATGCTTCTGCCCCTGGTATTGATGTTCTGCTTTTTGGGCGCTTATTCTCAGGCGGGCAGCACAAGAGACGCACTGTTTGCTTTGGGCTTTGCTGTTTTGGGATATTTTATGAAGAAGTTTGATTTTCCTGCTCCTCCTATGATTTTGGGACTGATTTTAGGGCCTACGGCGGAGCAGAATTTGAATCGAATGTTGATGATCCATAACGATTGGACGATTTTGTTTACCAGACCGATTTCTGCGGTTTTGATGGCGATTTCTATTTTTACGATTGTATGGAGCATGACGGATAACTTGAGAAAAAGATTAAAGGAGAAAAAGCAAATTGGAATACAGGCATGAATTTGAAGTGAAACTGGGACGTATCCGCAGGATGCTGGAGGAAGAGGAGCTTGCGGGATGTTATATTAAACGGCAGGACAATTTTGCGTGGCTGACCTGCGGAAGGGTTAACTATGTGGCAGTGGGGGAACTGGGAAACTGCGGACTTTTAATTACTAGAGAGAAGCTCTATGCAATTACAAACAACATTGAAGCACCGAGAATGAGGGAAGAGGAAAAACTGGAGGAAATGGGATTTTCCATCTTGGAAGGGGTATGGTATAAAACAGAATTTGAGAAACAGGAAATCCAGCGGCTTTGTCAGAACCAGGCGGTGGGCTATGACCACAAGGGGGATGGAAGGGACGTTAGCAGCCGTATCCAGCAGCTGAGATTTGCCCTTACAGAAGAGGAAGTGGAGCGTTACAAAGAAGGAGGAAAACTGGTTTCCAGACTGATTGAGGAGACGGCGGCTTCCCTACGCCCAGGCGATACGGAGCTTACTGTAGTGGGAAGAGCATCATGTCTGGCAAGAGAAGCTGGTCTGGATATTATATCACTGTTTTGCGGTTCGGACGAGCGTATTTACCGCTACCGCCATGCGATTCCCACGGAAAAAATAATACGGGAGAGAGTCCAGATGGGAGGAAATCTTCGGTATAAAGGGTTAGTGGTATGCTGCACCAGATATGTGAACTTTGTTCCCGTTTCAGAAGAATTGAAAAAACAGTATTTGGACAATGTACGGATTGACTGCACTATGATTGCTAATTCCATACCGGGAGAAAGCTTCCAAACTCCATTTTTAGCAGGAAAGAAGGCTTACGAGGAACTGGGATATGGAGAGGAGTTTGAAAAGCATCATCAAGGCGGGCCGATCGGATATGCGGCCCGGGATTACCGGATTGATTTCGGACACCATGGAATTATCGCCGAGAATCAGGCATTTTGCTGGAATCCTTCGATTACGGGAACTAAAAGTGAGGATACGGTGATTGCCACGGCCAATGGCCCGCTGTTTGTGTCATTGCCATGCTTGTTTCCGAAAGTAGAGCTTGAAGTGGAGGGGAAGATGTTCAAACGACCCTATATACTGGAAAAATTTTAGTTTTGTAGCGAAAAGCGTATAAAAATAGACCTATCAAAAGACTCAGGCTCTACCATGCGGCAGGGCCTGGGAAAGTATACCTATCTAAAAATCACAGAGGGGTTACTTACTAAATGCAACAGCCCCTGTCTTTCAGTTCCTGTTTCAAACGCAGCAATAAAACTCTCAGCTGCTTCATAATAAAACCCCGTTTTTTTTCTAAATCACAGGAAGCGCTTGGGCCGCCTCCGGGGAGGCGGTGGCGTTCTGCAAGACAAATGAGAGAAAAGTATTACAAAAATAGCGGAAATAGTAGGTTAGTGTATAATTATTATTGGCAAAGATAGGAATTATTCCTAAAATAAAAGGGAAGCAGAGAAATTCCCTACTT
>CALWQV010000031.1 GCA_944383785.1 uncultured Enterocloster sp.
ACGCCAGTTATTTAATAACTGGCGTACTTGTCGTTATTTTTTTATTGGCTGATGAAGTGGCTGGCTGAACTGTTACCAGCCATCCGCCGGGCCAAAAGCGCCTCCGCCAGATATAGGTCCTCCGGCGTTGTCACCTTAAGATTCTCATAGCTTCCGGGGAGCAGCTTCACCTTAATCTTCTCCGCCCGCTCCGCAACCATCGCATCATCCGTAATCCCCTGCTGAAGGGTTTCATCCGCCATAATCCGGTCGTATGCCCGCCGTGCCAGCTCATAGGAAAACGCCTGCGGCGTCTGGATCTGCCACAGCCTGCTGCGATCCGGCGTTCTGACGGCAAAGCCGTCTTCATCCGCCACTTTGATTGTATCTTTTACGGGCATGCCAATTACGCACGCTTCATATTCCATTGCTCCGGTTATAGCGCGTTCAATGATATCCTGGCTCAAAAGCGGCCTGGCCCCGTCGTGGATCAGAACGTAATCGCAGTTTTTCAATGCCTTTAGCCCCTGGTAAACCGAGTGGTAGCGTTCCTTGCCGCCAGGCACAACCGCAGCCACCTTTTGAAAGCCCCATTTTTCCACAATTTCTTTGCGGCAGTATTCCACCTCTTCTCTTCCTGTCACCAGAACCACCTGATCGACTCCGCTCTTTTCAAATGCCTCCAGAGAATAGGTGATCATGGGACGCCCGCACAGCTTTCGATACTGCTTTGGAACGCTACCGCCCATCCGTTTTCCGGAGCCGCCGGCCAGGACGATGGCCGCGATCCTGCCCTGAGTTTTATTTTCCTCCACTTACCTTACCCCCAACCTTTTCAAATATACTACCGCTCTCCCAGCTTTAGATTGGGAACAGCATTCAAATCCCATCCCGCCAAATTTCCTTTCCGGTACTCGTAATAAGCGGCAGCGCCAATCATCGCCGCATTATCCGTGCAAAGGGTTGGGGATGGATAATAACATCTGATGTTTTTCTTTGCGCACTCCCTCTCCATCGCCGCCCGCAAGGCTGTATTGGAGGCTACGCCGCCAGCCATTGCTACCTGGCGGTAGCCGTATTCCTGAGCGGCGGCCACGGTACGGCTCACCAAGGAATCCACAACAGAATTCTGGAAGGAGGCCGCCAGATCAGGGACGTAGATCTCCTGTCCCGTCATTTTTGCATGATTAATGTAATTGAGAACCGCCGATTTTAAGCCGCTGAAGGTAAAGTCATAGGGCGCGCCTTCAATCTTTCCCCTGGGAAATTCAATAGCATGAGGATTTCCCTCCTTTGCCGTGCGGTCTACCTTAGGCCCACCGGGATAACCCAGACCCACAGCCCGGGCCACTTTGTCAAAGGCTTCTCCCGCCGCATCATCTCTGGCTCGTCCGATGATTTCAAACTCGCCGTAATCCTTCACAACCACCAGATGGGTATGGCCCCCCGACACGATCAGACAGATAAACGGAGGCTCCAGCTGCGGATGTTCTATAAAGTTAGCCGATACATGGCCCTCTATATGATGGACTCCCACCAAAGGTTTTCCAGCGCCGTAAGCCAGAGCCTTGGCCTCCGCCACGCCCACTAAAAGAGCACCCACCAAGCCGGGGCCATATGTAACGCCGATGGCGGTTAAGTCAGGAAGGCCCATCCCGGCCTCTGCCAGAGCCCGGCGGATTACATAATTAATGGCTTTGATATGTTCCCGGGACGCGATCTCCGGCACTACACCTCCATAGACCGTGTGGGTGGCAATCTGGGAGGAAATCACATTGGACAGGACGGTCCTTCCGTTTTTTACCACAGCCGCAGCTGTTTCATCGCAGGAACTCTCGATTCCTAAAATAATTACGTCTTCTTCCATCTGCCTACTCCTCCTCAAATCCCAGTTCCGCCGTCCAGCCGTCCTTTGCGGCCTTGGCTCTGGAAAAAATTTCCCGTACCTGCTCCATATATTCTTCTGGTCTGGTAAGGGACGGGCTGTAATGGGTCAGCCACATTTCCTTGGGCTCCGCCTCTTTTGCCAGCCGCGCCGCCTCATAAAAGGTCATATGTTTATATTCCCTGGCCTTAGACGCTTTTTCCGGTTCCCCGTACATGCCCTCGCAGATCATCAGGTCCGCGCCCTTTGCATACTCGGCAATCACGGGAACCGGCCGGGTATCGGTGCAGTAGGCGACCTTAAGCCCCTTGCGGCTTTCGCCCAGCACCAGATCCGGCGTCAAAAGACGGCCCTCAAACTCAATCTCCTCTCCCTTTTGTAGGCGGCTCCAGAAGCGCTGGGGAATCTCCTGGCTTTTGGCCTTTTCTACGTCAAAGCGGCCCGCCCTGGGAATCGAGATGGCATAGCCATAGCAGACCACATTGTGGTTTACGCGGTAGGCATCGATGATATAGGGCTCCATCACAAGCTGCTGGCGGCTCTCCGTCAGCTCCACAAATTTCAGCTCAAAGGGGAGCTCCGGCGCGATGGTTCTCAAAGCGCCTACCACCCGTTCCAATCCTCTGGGGCCGATTAAGGTCAGAGGCTCGGTCCGCTCTGCGTTTCCCATGGTCAGCAAGAGCCCCGGCAGGCCGCTGATGTGGTCCGCATGATAGTGAGTAAAGCAGATCACGTCAATGGGCTTTGGACTCCATCCTTTTTCTTTTAAGGCAATCTGGGTGCCCTCGCCGCAGTCGATCAGCAGATTGCTCCCCTTGCAGCGAGCCATCATTGAAGTAAGCCAGCGGTATGGCAGGGGCATCATGCCCCCGGTTCCCAGCAAACAAATATCCAGCATGAAATCATCCTCGTTTTCTCATTCATTTCTCTGCTGAATCATAACACACCCAGGCCTTAATAATCAAGGAAAACTTTGTGTCCTACAGCATCTCCGTTTGCTCCTCCACCTCTACCTCAATTTTAAACTGTGAAACCAGCTGGTCGTAGCAGTTCTCACACAAGTCAAAGCGGTGGATTTCCCCGTCCTTCTCGGAAAAAAAGTCCCAGAGATGATTCACCGGAAAGCAGCCCTCCCTGAGAATTCCCTTTGCCACAATCAGCTTCTTGCCGCAGCCGTTGCAGATCACCTTATCTAACTGCCCGTTCTCTGTGTATTTTCTCATGAATTATCCTCACCTTTCTTCTCTCTCCTGCGTTTTGCTTCAGGGGTCCCCGCCTGGCCGCCGGAAGCGCAAAAAGGAGAGGAACCGCTGATTCCTCTCCATTATATACACAAAATATGTCGATTTTAAGTGGTAATTCTTTCAAATCCGGCGATTCCACATAATCAGGGCATCCTCCAATGGATTATGATAATAGCCCCTGCGCACCGCCTCCTGCTTAAAACCGCAGGATTCGTAAAGGTTTCTGGCCTTTTCGTTGCTCTCCCGCACCTCCAGGGACATGGTCTGCACGCCCTTCATCCTGGCAAGGGTAAACATGGCTTCCATCAGTTTCCTGGCGATGCCTCTACCCCGAAATTCCGGTTCCACCCCGATTCTCTGAAGCTCCCCTTCATTTCCCAGGCAGCGAAATACGCAGTATCCCAAAATCCGGCTCTCCGTCCCGTATACCAAGTAAGTATCCAGACTGCATTCCAAACCGGAGCAAAGCAGATTCTCCGACCAGCTTTCCGAAAAGCAAGTCTGCTCCAGACAGGCCACCGCCTCCACATCTTCCGGCGTCATAGGCCGGACCCCTTCCTTATACTCCATATTTTCTCTCCTTCGCGCCTTTTCCTTACCGGTCCCCCGGCAGACGGGCCGCGGCGCCCTCGGGACTCAAGCGCGCTTCCCGCTCCCGCTGTGCCTGGGGCTTTCGCAGATAATCCGGTTCAAAATCATCGGATGAAACCACGAAGCTGCCGCCAAAGCGTCCGCCGCCCTCCATGGCCAAAAGCCCAAGCACCGCCACGCTGGAAGCCCGCTGCCGGTTCATATGAGCCGGTGCGAAATCATAAGGAATCTCCAGCTGCTGCTCCAAAAGAGCCCGGTAGACGGGCACTCCGTCCCCCAGGAAAATCACTCTTTCTTTCCTCTCGTTTAACAGATCCGCCAGTTCGCCCGCATCCATAGCGGTCTGCCCCAGCACCGTCTCCATCTGGGGCTTCATCCGGTAAAGGCCGGTATAGACCTGCCTGCGCCGGGCATCCATCATGGGGCAGACAAGGGCTTGGGCTCCCCAAAGATTATAAGCCATGGCCTCCACCGTAGGCACATGGATCAATGGTTTCTCCAAGGCCAGGCCCAGACCCTTGGCTGTAGCCGCCCCAATGCGCAGGCCCGTAAAGGAGCCAGGCCCTCCGGCCACCGCAATCCCGTCAATGGATGCCAGATCAATTCCCAGCATCCGCACAATCTCCTCAATCATCGGCAGCAGGGTCTGGGAATGGGTTTTCTTAAAATCCACCGTATACTCCGCCGTCAATACCTCGTCCGTCACCAGTGCGGCGCTGGCCACCAGCGAGGAGCTCTCGATTCCTAGTATTCTCATCCTATCTTTCCCTTTCCAGAGGACTCTAAAGCCCTTCCACCCGTATCCTGCGGTAATCAAAGCCACGCTCCGGGTTCTTTTCAATCAAAATCCGTATGGCGTTCTCCGGCAGCAGCTCTTCAATTCTGGAGGACCACTCCACCATGCAGACACCCTCTCCGTAAAAGCAGTCCTCCCAGCCAATCTCATCCATCTCGCTTATATCGCCGATGCGGTACACATCAAAATGCCACAGAGGAAGCCTTCCATCCTCATAGGGCTGGAGAATGGTAAAGGTGGGACTGTTCACTGGTTCCTTAATCCCCAGTCCTTCCGCAAATCCCTGGGTCAGAACTGTCTTGCCCACGCCCAGATCCCCGTCCAGGCAATACACTTGTCCGGCTTTCGCCTCCGCTCCCAGCTTCTTTCCCAGGTCAAATGTCTCCTGCCAGCCGTTTGTCTCATAAACCATCTATTTCAGCCCTTTCATTGTCAGAGAAATTCTCTTCTTCTCCAGATCCACGCCCAGGACCTTCACATCCACCACATCGCCCACGCTGACCGCCTCCAGCGGATGCTTGATAAAACGGTCCGATATCTGGGAAATGTGAACCAACCCGTCCTGATGAACTCCGATATCCACAAATACGCCAAAATCAATCACATTGCGGACCGTTCCCTTTAAGACCATGCCTGGCTTTAGGTCCTTCATCTCCAGCACATCGGTGCGCAGGATCGGGCGGGGCATCTCGTCTCTGGGATCTCTGGCCGGTTTTTCCAGCTCGCTTACAATATCACGCAGGGTGATCTCGCCGACGCCAAGCTCCCTTGCAGTGGCCCCGTAATCCCGGATCTTCTTTCCGATTCCCGTAAGCCCGCCCTTCTTTAAGTCCTGGCTGCTGTAGCCCAGCTTCTTAAGAAGGGCCTGGGCCGCCTCATAAGTCTCCGGATGGACGCTGGTGGCGTCAAGAGGATTTTCTCCTCCCGAAATCCGCATAAAACCGGCGCACTGCTCAAAAGCCTTGGGGCCCAGCTTCGCCACCTTTAACAGCTGCTTTCGGTTAGTAAAGGCCCCGTGCTCTTCCCGGTAAGCCACAATATTCTTTGCCAGGGCTTTATTGATTCCGGAAATGTATTCCAGCAGGGAGGCGGAAGCCGTATTTAAATCCACGCCTACCTTATTGACGCAGTCCTCCACCACTCCCTCCAGGCTCTCGCCCAGATATTTCTGGTTCATATCGTGCTGATACTGGCCTACGCCGATGGACTTAGGATCAATCTTCACCAGCTCGGATAAGGGATCCTGAAGCCGTCTGGCAATGGACACGGCGCTGCGCTGTCCTACGTCGAAAGCGGGAAATTCCTCTGTAGCCAGCTTGCTGGCAGAGTACACGGATGCCCCGGCCTCGTTTACAATCACATACTGAACCTTCTGGGGAATCTCCTTTAAAAGCTCCACGATCACCTGCTCCGACTCCCTGGAGGCGGTTCCATTTCCCAGGGAGATCAGTGAGACATGGTAGCTGTCGATCAGCTTCTTTAAAACCCGCTTCGCCTCATCCACCCGCTTCTGGGGCGCTGTGGGATAAATCACCACCGTATCCAGTACCTTGCCGGTGGGATCCACTACCGCCAGCTTGCAGCCAGTACGGAAGGCCGGATCCCAGCCCAGCACCACCCGTCCGGCGATGGGCGGCTGCATTAGCAGCTGCTCCAGGTTCTTGGCAAAGACCCGGATGGCTCCCTCCTGTGCCTTCTCCGTCAGGGCGCTTCTCACTTCCCGTTCAATGGAGGGGCCGATCAGGCGGCGGTAGCCATCCTCCGCCACAGTCTTTAACACCGGCGTGGTATAGGGATTATCCCGCCGGATCAAACTGCGCTCCAGATAAGCGAGAATCTGTTCCTCCGGGGCCAGGATCTTCACCGTCAGGGCCTTCTCGATCTCCCCTCGGTTCAGGGCCAAAATCCGGTGGCCGGCGGCTTTTTTCACCGGCTCCTGGTAATTATAGTACATCTCATAGACCGTCTGGGCCTTCTCGTCCTTAGCGGCGGACTGAATGAAGCCCTCCTTCATGGTCAGATTGCGGATATAGGTCCGGCAGCCCGCGTCATCGGAAAGGCGCTCCGCCAAAATATCCATGGCTCCCTGAATGGCCTCCTGCGGGCTCTCCACCCCCTTCTCCTCCGATACATAGGCGGCCGCCGCCTGCTCCAAAGGCTCCTTTATCATCTGAAGCAGGATTAAATCCGCCAGGGGCTCCAGCCCCTTCTCCTTGGCAATGGTGGCGCGGGTGCGCCGCTTCTGTTTATAGGGACGGTACAAATCCTCCACCGCCACCAGGGTAGCAGCGGCCCGGATGGCCTTTTCCAGCTCAGGCGTCAGCTTCTCCTGGTCCCGGATGGCGCCGATCACCTGCTCTTTGCGCTCTTCTAATCCCCGCAGGTAGCGCAGCCTCTCATCCAGGTTCCGCAGCACCTCGTCGTTTAAAGAGCCGGTGACCTCCTTGCGGTAACGAGCGATAAAGGGAATGGTGTTCCCCTCGTCGATCAGCCTCACCGCCGCCTGGGCCTGGCTCTCCTTTATATTCAGTTCCTCGGCTAATATTTTAATGATATCCATTCTGTCTATTCCTGCCTTCATTTCCTTCGGTTTACAGCCTCCAATATATCCCGAATTGTTCTTTTTGTCAACATAAGCCTCCCCTTCTGGACAGGCTGGCATTTTCGTGATAGAATAAGCGTAAATGTTCGCGGCGGCTGCACAGGCCGCCGCAGATTCAGGAAAGGCATCAGATTAACTTATATGAACGATTCACAAAATACACATAGCTACGATCAAGACCAAAAGAGAAATTCTTCCATCGGACGCACCCCGCCTTCCCGGGAAGACCGGCTGGCCGTTTACTCGATGCTGACAGGCGGCGTAGGAATCCTGTTTACCTGCTGTTTTCCCAGCGGGGCGGCCTTTGGCATCTTCGGCATCGTCCTGGCCCTTATGTCCCGCAGCGCCTCCGAGGCCAAGGAAAAGCGCTTTAACCAGCAGGCGGTTGTCGGGATTATCCTCTCGGTGGTTGCCCTCCTTTTAACCTGCTTTTTGTGCTACGCCTTTGTGCAGTATTTTTCCGTGCTGAAGGCTTTCCGAGATCCTGTGATCGGGCCCCAGATGCGGGAGGAGAACCCCCAGCTGTACAACGTTTTAATGCAGGTGGAGAATCTGTTCCGCCTCTACTATTCCCAGTAAGGCCACAGAGGCAGCAGATCCACTCCGTGAAGCAGCATATAATTTTTAAAAATCCAGTTTACAAAGATAATCCCTATGCCGATATAGATGAACAGCGTCTCATGCCCCAGATACCATCTGGGGTTTTTTGTAACCTTTAAAAGGCAGTATCCGGCCAGCTCCACCGCGAAAACCGCCGCCATATACAGAACCAACGGGTGATACTGGAAGCTCATCCTTAAGTCCCCCCTAAGCAGCGCCCGAAGGGCCCTGGTTCCGCCGCAGGCCGGGCAGTACAGACCGGTGGTCAGCCAAAAAAGGCAGGGAAAACCCTGCCTCGCGGTCCATTTTGCCAAATCCGCAATGAACTCTATGATTCTCATCTTCCCGCTCCCTACAGAAGCGCCCGTATGGTCTGCTTGATGCCGTACTCGCCCTTTTGGGCCTCCATGGCTTCATAGGCGGCGCAGGCGGCCTTAAAGGCTCCCTCTTTCATGGGGCCGGTAAGCACCGCAAACTCATCCATACCGTAAAGCTCCTCCACCTCTACCGGGCCAAAGGCTTTTCTTACGTCCCCTTCCTTATTCCGGTGGCTGCCCGCCAGACGCAGGAAATAGCGGAATGTATTCTGCTCCATGGGCATAATCTCCTGCTTTTCTTTGGTCCAGCCGATGGGAATGTTGCGGTCCCGGTTCTGAACCGCCTCGATCAGGTCCGCCACCACCGCGCTGGCGGTGGGAAGCTTTCCCGCGCCGCTTCCGTAAAACATGGTGTCTCCCACCATATTCCCCTTTACCAGGATTCCGTTAAACACATCGCTTACCGGATAAAGGGGGTGTCCGCCGCCTACCATCACCGGCGCCACATAGGCGCTGACCCGTCCGTCCTCAAACATCCGGCTGGTGCCGAAGAGCTTGATGGATGTCCCCATCTTCTTCGCGTACTGGAAATCCGTATCCGTAATGGAGGTTATACCCTCCGTATAAATCTCTTCAAAATCAACCTGGCGTCCCGTAGCCATGGCGGTTAGAATGGCGATCTTGCGGCAGGTATCGTGGCCCTCCACATCCGCCTCCGGGTTGCGCTCAGCATAGCCTAGATTCTGTGCCTCCCGCAGAACAGCCTCAAAGGCTGCCCCTTCCCGCTCCATCTTGGTCAGGATGTAGTTGGTAGTTCCGTTTAAGATTCCGGTGATCTCTTCAATCCGCTCTCCCCTAAGGCACCGGTACAAGGGGCGGATAATGGGGATGCCGCCGCCTACGCTGGCCTCAAAAAAGAAATTTACATTCTTTTCCCTGGCAATAGCAAGAAGTTCCGTGCCGTAGGCCGCCACCAGCGCCTTGTTGGAGGTGGCCACATGCTTTCCTGCCATCAGGCAGGCCTTCACAAAGGGGTAGGCCGGATTTAATCCTCCCATGGTTTCCACCACCAGACGGATTTCCTCATCTTCCTCAATCTGCTTAAAATCGTGGACGATGCGGTCCGCCACCGGGCTGTCCGGAAAATCTCTTAAATCCAGAATGTATTTAACCTCAATCTCTTCCCCGGCGGCCTTCGCCACCTGATCACGATTTTCCATCAGTATCTCAACTACGCCGGAACCGATGGTTCCATATCCCATTACCGCTGCTTTCATCTTAACTCTGCTCCCTGTCTTCGTTTTCTTAACTGCCTGCTGTCCTTATTCCCTGGCCAATATCTTTACATAGTGGATTCCGCCAAGCTCCTCTAACTCCTCCACCATGCTGGATACGTTTCCCGTGTTCTCCCTAACCTCCACACTGAGGGTCAGAGTCGCCACGCCATTTACCGGAATACTCTGATGAATGGTCAGAATATTGGCCTTGTAAACCGCCACCACATGGAGCAGGTCGCTTAAGAGTCCCTGCTCGTCATCCATCTGAACCACCAGGGTGATGGTCTTTCCCTTGGCGTTGTCATAGAAGGGGAAAATGTCGTCCTTATACTTATAAAAGGAACTGCGGCTGATCCCCACCTTTTCCGTGGCCTCCTGGACGGTAATGGCCCGCTCCGACTCCAAAAGCCGCTTGGCCTCCACCACCTTTAACAGCACCTCCGGCACCGCCTTCTTCTTTACCAGGAAATATCTGCTTGCGCTTCTGTCTTCCATATAAATCTCTCCAAGGATTCATGTCCGTATTGCGAGTACATTTGTTCTCACGAAAAAGATATTATCACACTTTAACGCCGGATGCAACTGGATTCTGTGTATTTTAGGGGATGCAAAAAAGCGGATGGTTATGGATTTCCATTCCCTCCGCTCTGATTTTCATGTTCTTTATTCGTCCGCCGCCGCATTCTTATCCGGGCAGCCCAGGCTCATCCACTTCAAATAAGCGCTGATAAAGGGATCGATTCCGCCATCCAGCACCGCGTCCACATTTCCCGTCTCCTCGCCGGTGCGGTGATCCTTCACCATGGTATAAGGCTGGAGCACATAGGAGCGGATCTGGCTTCCCCAGCCGATTTCCTTGATATCGCCCCGAATTCCGGCCGCCTTTGCTGCCTGCTCCTGCTGCTTTAACATATACAGCTTGGCCTTCAGCATCTGCATAGCCTTGTCCTTATTCTGGAACTGGGACCGCTCATTCTGGCAGGTCACCACAATTCCCGTGGGGAAGTGGGTGATGCGGATGGCCGAAGATGTCTTATTAATATGCTGGCCGCCCGCGCCGCTGGAGCGGTAGGTGTCAACGCGGATATCGTCCGGGTTGATCTCCACATCCAGATCCTCTTCAATCTCCGGCATCACATCGCAGGACACGAAAGAAGTCTGGCGCTTCCCTGCCGCGTTAAAGGGTGAAATACGCACCAGCCGGTGTACCCCATGTTCGGAGCGCAGATAACCATAGGCGTTCTCCCCGTTGATCTGGATGGTAACGGACTTAATGCCCGCTTCCTCACCGTCCAGATAATCCAGGACCTCATACTGATAGCCTTTCTGGTCCGCCCAGCGGCAGTACATGCGGTAGAGCATGCTGCACCAGTCGCAGGACTCAGTGCCTCCGGCTCCCGCATTCAGCCGCAAAATAGCGTTGTTATGGTCGTATTCGCCGGAAAGCAGCAGCTTTAGGCGCATATTCTCCAGGGTTTTCGCAAACTCCTCCATCATCTCCTGGACTTCCGGCACCAGGGACGGATCGTTCTCTTCATTTCCCATCTGGATCATCACCTGGATATCCTCGTAGGCCTGCTCTAAGGACTTAAAGGTATCCACCTCGTCCTTTAACTGCTTCGCCTCCCGGACCAGCCTGGTGGACTTCTCCGGATCGTCCCAGAAGCCCGGCTCCTCCATGGATTTATCTAATTCCGCAATTCTTCTCACTTTGCCATCCAGGTCAAAGTGAATCCCTCACTTCCACTAATGGTTTCTCATACGTTGAAAGCGTATACTTAAAATTATCATACTCAACCACAGCTTCACCTTCTTTCTCAATGATTGATCACATAGCTGCTTTTTAGGCTTTCAGCCGTCCGCAGCACTGCTTATACTTCTTTCCTGAACCGCAGGGGCAGGGATCGTTGGGATAGATCTTCTGCTCCGCCCGCTTCTTGGGGGCGCTGGCAGTTCCGGGGTCGCGGTTGGTTCCCGTCACCTTTACATTGGACTCCCGCTCCACCTTCTGCTCTACCCGGATATGGAAGAGGATGCGCACCGTCTCCTCCTGGATCGAAGCCATCATAGCCTCGTACATCTCGTAGGCCTGCATCTTATACTCTACCACCGGATCCTTCTGGCCGTAAGCCTGAAGGCCGATGCCCTCACGCAGCTGATCCATATCGTCTAAATGGGCCATCCACTTATTGTCGATCACCTTTAAGAGCACTACCCGCTCGATCTCACGGATCTGCTCCGGCTCCGGGAACTCAGCCTCCTTGGCCTCGTACAGTTTGATGGCCTCTTCCTTCAGGGTATGCTTCAACTCGTTCTTCTTCATCTTGCCGTCTTCCGGCAGCTTAATGGGCTTTAAGGGGATAATGGGCAGAAGCAGGTTGTTTAACTCCTTCAAATCCCAGTTCTCCGGGCTCTGATCATCAGAGATGGACATATCCACCGCGTTCTCCACAATCTCTGTAATCATCTTCAAAATCAGATCCCGCATGTTGTCCCCGTCCAGAACCTTGCGACGCTCGGCGTAGATCACCTCGCGCTGCTCATTATTCACTTCATCGTACTTTAACAGCTGCTCACGGATGCCAAAGTTGTTGAACTCGATCTTCATCTGAGCCTTCTCAATGGCGTTGGACAGCATCCGATGCTCGATCTGCTCGCCCTCCGGCACGCCCATGGCCTCAAACATCTTCATCAGACGGTCAGAACCAAAGAGCCGCAGCAGATCGTCCTCTAAGGACAGGTAGAAACGGGATTCACCCGGATCTCCCTGACGTCCGGAACGGCCCCGCAGCTGGTTGTCGATCCGTCTGGACTCATGGCGCTCGGTTCCGATAATCTTCAAGCCGCCAAGGGCTCTGGACTCCTCGTCCAGCTTAATATCCGTACCACGGCCCGCCATGTTGGTGGCAATAGTAACAGCTCCGTGGATACCGGCGTCCGCTACGATCTCCGCCTCCAGCTCATGGAACTTGGCGTTTAACACCTTATGGGGAATGCCTCTTCTGCGCAGCATCCCGCTTAAAAGCTCGGAAGTCTCGATGGCGATGGTGCCCACCAACACCGGCTGTCCCTTCTTGTGGGCCGCCTCCACCTCGTCCACAACCGCCTTAAACTTCTCCTTCTTGGTCTTATAAACCGCATCCTCTAAGTCCTTACGGATCATAGGCCGGTTGGTGGGGATGGCGATTACGTCCATGGAGTAAATATTCCGGAACTCCTTCTCCTCCGTCAGGGCCGTACCGGTCATGCCGGCTTTCTTGCGGAACTTATTAAAGAAGTTCTGGAAGGTAATGGTGGCCAGGGTGCGGCTTTCACGGCGCACATTTACATGTTCCTTGGCCTCGATGGCCTGATGGAGTCCGTCGGAATAACGGCGGCCCGGCATAATACGTCCCGTAAACTCGTCCACGATCAGAACCTCGTCGTCCTTCACCACATAATCCTTATCGCGGAACATCAGGTAGTTGGCCCGCAGCGCCAGGATGATGTTGTGCTGAATCTCCAGGTTCTCCGGATCCGCCAGGTTCTCGATGTGGAAGAAATCCTCCACCTTCTTCACGCCCTGCTCCGTCAGGTTTACAACCTTATCCTTCTCATCTACGATGAAATCGCCGGTTTCCTCAATCTCCTCGCCCATGATGGCGTCCATCTTGGAAAACTCCTTGGAGACGGTGCCCCGCTCCAGCTGGTGGGCCAGGATATCGCAGACCTCGTAGAGCTTGGTGGACTTGCCGCTCTGGCCGGAAATGATCAAAGGGGTTCTGGCCTCGTCGATGAGCACCGAGTCCACCTCGTCGATGATGCAGTAATCCAGATCCCGCAGAACCAGCTGCTCCTTGTAGATGGCCATGTTATCCCGCAGGTAGTCAAATCCCAGCTCGTTGTTGGTTACATAGGTGATGTCGCAGGCATAAGCCTTCTTTCTCTCCTGGGAATTCATCTCATTGAGCACAACGCCCACAGTCAGTCCCAGGAAACGGTGAACCTGCCCCATCCACTCGGCATCGCGCTTTGCCAGATAGTCGTTAACCGTTACGATCTGCACGCCTTTTCCCGCCAGGGCGTTTAAGTAAGCCGGACAGGTGGAAACCAGCGTCTTTCCCTCACCGGTCTTCATCTCCGCGATACGTCCCTGGTGCAGTACAATACCGCCGATCAGCTGTACCGGGAAATGCTCCATATTCAAAACTCTTCTGGCCGCCTCGCGGACGGTGGCGTAAGCCTCCGGCAGAATATCGTCCAGCGTCTCTCCGTTTGCCAGACGCTCCTTAAAAATCCGGGTCTGGTCCCGAAGCTCCTCATCGGACTTGGCCACCATCTCCGGTCTGAGATTCTCGATCTTCGTCACGATCGGGCGAATCAGCTTCAGCTCCCGGTCGCTGTGAGTTCCGAATACCTTTTCAATCAAATTCATGGTATGCTCTCCTAACTTCTTCCTTATACAAATCCGCCCAGGACAGCGCCCAGGCCTGTCCAAATGGCTATAATCTAAATTATTGTAACACTAAGACAGCATTTATTCAACCGCTTCATACAAAATTAATTTTTTCCCATGGGCCATCCCGGACAGCCGCACTTTTCTTATGGTCAACCAAGCAGGATGCACAAAAACTATGTTCGATTCTGCTGCTTTCCACAGTATCCACATTTTTCATCCCCACTTCTCCCCAGACTTATCCACAATCAATTCTCACGCATTTTCAACAAAAACCAGTTATACACCGACTTATCCACATTATCCACAATCCGAACCGCTCTGAATCAAAAAATTTACAAACACTTTTCAAATCTTTTATTTTTGTGTAGTTCTCATAAAAATGTAATTTTCCCTTGACAGTTTCCCCGTCTGGCAATGGACAGACAACCTTCTCTTTCCCCGGTTAAAGGGTGTTTTTATAAAAAATTAAGATAAATTGTCAGAACAATTTTGCGATTTTCGTTGTATTTTCAGGATAAATGTGCTATACTTGTTTTATCCCAAGAAAAGGAGTTGATGATATGCGTTACACCATTACAGGAAGAAATATTGAGGTAACTCCCGGCCTGAGAAACATGGTTGAGAAGAAAATCGGCAAGCTGGAGCACTTCTTTACGCCGGACACGGAAGTGATTGTCGCCTTAAGCGCTCAGAAGGACCGGCAGAAGATCGAAGTGACGATCCCTATTAAAGGCAATACCATCCGCGCCGAAGAATCCAGCACCGATATGTATGTATCCATCGATTTGGTAGAAGAGGTGATCGAGCGCCAGATCCGCCGTTATAGAAAGAAACTGATCGACAAAAAGCAGTCCGCCCTCTCCTTCTCACAGGCGTTTATCGAGGAAGAGGACGAGCGTCCGGAAGAGGATATCCGCATCGTTAAGACGAAGAAATTCGCTATCAAGCCCATCGATCCCGAGGAAGCCTGCTTACAGATGGAGATGCTGGGACATAATTTCTACGTATTCTTAAACGCCGACACCGACCAGGTGAACGTGGTGTACCGCCGCAAGAACGGCACTTATGGATTGATTGAGCCGGAGTTCTAAAAAATAGCAGGAGCCTTTCCGAAATTTCTCGGAGAGGCTCCTTTTTTGTGCCATCAATCGCTTCAGCGATTAAAAGAATGTAACTGCCTTACACGGCGTCCGGTAGTTGGACGGCGCCAGGCAGATTCCCGTGGAGGGGTTGCTGGCATGGATGATCTGGCCGCCGCCTATGTAGATTCCCACATGATTGATATAGCCGCCGCTGGCGTAGAACAGCAAATCTCCCGGCTGTACGGAATCCACCGGGATCTCCCTTCCCTTGCCTGCCTGATCTCTGGAGCTTCGCCCAGTGCTGATGCCAAAGTGAGAGAACACGCTCATAACGAAGCCGGAGCAGTCCGCACCGTTTGTCAGGCTGGTGCCGCCATACTTATAAGGATTGCCTAAAAACTGCTTGGCATATGCGATCACCGCGTTTCTGGTAGCGGAGTCCACATCGCTTGAACCGGAATCGCTTCCCGGTCCCTTATTCTCCTGAGTGCTCTTCTCCGTCTCCTTCTGTGTTTCTTTCTGGGTGGTAGGCGCTGCTACGGTCTGATCCTCCCCTTTCTCCGGGTTAGCATCGATGATGCCCACGGTCTGGGCCGCAGTGGTTTCTTTCTTTGTGGTTTCCTGCTGGGTTGTTTCTTTCTGTGTTTCCTTAACGGTTTCAGCCGCTGCGGTGGTCGCTTTCGCCTTCTGGGCTTCCTTAGCCTCCTCCAGCTCCTTCATCGCTTCCTGTGCTTCCTTCTTCAGCTGTTCCTCCTGAGCTTTTTTCTCTGCTTCCTCCTCATTGGAAACTGCCTGAGGCATCTCCACCTCTGTCTTCATATACTCCTTGTAGACGTAGCCCTCCAAATCTGAGTCCACCGCTACCTTCAGGAAATCTCCCTCTTCCTCCAGCACCACATAGCTGGCCCCCTCTGCTAAGAGAGTCAATGTTTTGCTGGTCAAATCCGGGCTCTGGCGCAGACGCAGGGTTGGTGTGCCCACCACGGTACCGTATTCCGTTCCCACAGCCTTTGCCTTCTCCTCCGCTTCCTTTCCTGTCACAAAATATTCCGCCTTAATATAACCTTTTACAGAGCCGGACTGGATCTCATACCAGGTCCCATCCTCCCCTTCAACGGTATCTAGGATCCGCGCGGCGCTGTCATTGTAAATCTTTCCCAACACCTCGCTGGAGGTATTAGCCCCGCTTCGGATATTCACATGTCCGTTTATTTTTGATATGGCGATATTATCGTAAGCGGAAGAGGCCTCCTGAGTTTTGGCGCCGCTGCCCGATTCCGCTGTCTTTCCGGAACCGCCCTGCAAGCTTCCCCCCGCGGAGGAAACCTGAGGAAGTTCAATAGACTCCAAGGCCTCCGAAAGGGCCTTTTCCGGCTCCTCGTTGCTGGCGTAATAATTGTTCATGGCAACGGTAATGCCGGCCAGAGAAGAGCTGGTTTCCAGATTGGTACTGCCAAAAGCCGTGATACACCAAGTTCCGGTACACAAGCCTCCCATCAGCAGTATTTTTGCCAGTTGATTCATCCCAATGCCTCTCTTCCTCTAGTGCTTCATCAAATAGCGCTCCGCGCTGGTCACCGCGTTGGCCCCATCGGCCGCCGCTGTGATAATCTGGCGCAGCTGCTTCTGCCTTACGTCCCCGGCGGCAAAAATCCCCGGCGCGGAAGATAAGCAGTCCTCCCCTGCCTTGATATATCCGCCCTCCATATCCACCAGCCCTTCAAAGGCCTGGCTTTCCGGGGTGATGCCTACGGCAATGAATACCCCCTGAAGGGAAATTTCCCGCTTCTCCCCTGTTTTTACATTGGAAAGCTTCAAGCTCTCCACCCGGTTTTCTCCGCAGATTTCTTCCGCCACGCTGTCCCAGACCATCTCCACATTATCCAGGGAAAACAGCTTCTCCTGAAGGCTCTTTGCCGCCCTCAGCTCGGCGCGGCGATGAACCACATAAACCTTGGAGCACATCCTTGCCAGGAAAATGGCATCCTCCACCGCCACATCGCCGCCGCCGATCACTGCGGTCACCTTATTGCGGAAAAACGCGCCGTCGCAGGTGGCGCAGTAGGAAACGCCGGAGCCGGAAAGCCTCTCCTCTCCCGGTACTCCTAAAAGTCGGTGATGAGCTCCAGTGGCAATAATCAGGGCCCTGGCCTCATAGGTATGGTCCTGGCCGATAACCCGCTTCACCTTCCCGTCACCTTCGTCCTCAACCCGGACCACATCGTCCTCCGCAAACACTGCCCCCAGCTTGTCCGCATGTTCTCTAAATTTAAGTCCCAGATCATAGCCCCCAATGCCGGGAAGGCCGGGATAATTGTCCACCTCGTAGGTATTTAAAACCTGGCCTCCGCTGACCATGGCCTTCTCAATTACAAGGGTATTTAACTTCGCTCTCTGGGCGTAAATGGCGGCCGCCAGTCCCGCAGGCCCGGAGCCGATAATAATCAAATCGTATACGTTCATATCTGTACCTTTCCTTCTCTTTGCCGATCGCTTTTTGCTGCATCTATTATCATACCATAATTTTTTAATTTATTGCAGGGAATTTTCTTACGATTCTTTGTATAACGTCAATCCTTGAATTTCCCCCTTGAAACGTCTATAATAAATTCGTAACAGCTGGGAATTTACATGGAGAAAGGATGGTGTTTTATGCCCAGAAAAACTGTTCTCGTCACGGGTGCTTCTCGCGGCATCGGCAAGGCCATTGCCGTAAAATTCGCGAAAAAAGGATACAATGTGGCCATCAGCTGCGTCCGCAGCAAGGAGCGGCTTTTACAAACCCAAAAAGAGATCGAGGGATTTCAGGTTTCCTGCCTGGCCTATATGGGGGACATGGGGGATATGGAATGCTGCCAGGAGCTATTTTCCCGCATCAAAACCAGCTTCGGCGGTGTTGACGTGCTGGTAAACAACGCCGGCATTTCCTATATCGGACTGCTGCAGGATATGTCCTCTCAGGACTGGGAGCGGATGCTCCACGTCAACCTGACCTCTGTTTTTAACTGCTGCAAGCTGGCCATCCCCTACATGGTGCGTCAAAAGCAGGGGAAGATCATCAATATTTCCTCCGTTTGGGGCGTAACCGGCGCTTCCTGCGAAGCCGCCTACTCCGCTACCAAGGGCGGTGTCAACGCCCTGACCAAAGCCCTGGCCAAGGAGCTGGCCCCCTCGGGAATCCAGGTCAACGCCGTAGCCTGCGGAGCTATCGACACGGAGATGAACCATTGGATGGCGTCGGAAGATCTGATCGCCTTAACGGATGAAATCCCCGCCGGGCGGCTGGGGCGAGCCGAGGAAGTGGCGGATCTGGTGTATCATCTGGGTTATAAAAATTCCTATCTTACCGGTCAGGTGATCGGCCTGGACGGCGGCTGGATCTAGCCGCCGCCTTTTTACGTTTCTCTTCCAATCCCTTACAAAATAATTACATGCCTTGACCCTGGAGCGACTCCAAGGTGTAGACTATGGCTGTACTTGATACAGAACACAAAACATCCATAGTAAAGGGGGATTTTTTATGAAGATCAAACGTTTTGCAACCATTTCCCTGGTCCTCGCCCTAACTGCCGGCTCCGCTTTCACCTCTTTGGCCGCCGGATTCGTTTCCACCTCCCAAGGAAAAAAGTATCAGTGGGGCGACGGCTCCTACTGCACCAACAACTGGGTTCACTATAGGGATCACTGGTTCTATTTTGGTAGCGACCAGCTCATGAGAACCGGCTGGATCCAGAGGGACAACACCTGGTACTACGCCGCTGACACCGGCGAGCTTCAGGGCGGCATCATGAAGATCAACGGTAATGTTTACTACTTTGACAACAATTCCTGCAAACTGGTTACCGGAACACGCACCTATAACGGGGATTCTTACACCTTTACTGAAAACGGCACTACTCCTGATTCCCCCTATGTCTACACCGAATGGGACAGCTACGGCCATGTAACCCGCGGTACCAAGTTCGGCGTATTCCAGTAAAATACGGCGGCCGGATTTCTGCCCCCTTGCGGAAAGGCCGCGCTCTCACGCGCAAAAAGGCGCTTCCCGGCCCATCCATCCGATGGGGTTGGGAAGCGCCTTTTTGTATCTTACTTCTCCAAAAACAGGGTACTTACATCCACCGGCGACTCAATCATCTGGGCGTCCAGCATAAAGTCAGCCGTCTTCTGAAGTCCCGCAATGTCGGAATCCGTCACCTGGGTGCCAAAGTCGTAGTCCGCGTACATATCCTTCACCGCTTCCACATCCAGATCCAGCTCCCCTGCCACAATCTCCATGGTTTCCTCTTCATTGGCCTCCATGAAATCGGCAATGGACTGCTGGGCTTCCTTTAAGGTTTCCACCAGCTGTGGATACTCCTGGGCAAATTCTCCGGTCACCGCCACGGCGATGGTGGCGTCGATCAGCCCTTCCCCGTCGGTTACCATGTGGTAGCCGGCCTGTTCCGCCTGGTAAGCCGTCGCCCCAGCCAGAAGGGCCACGTCCAGGCTTCCGCCCTCTAGCCCGGCCATAGCGTCCGGGATGGACATATTCACATAGTTTACATCCTCAATGGTCATATCCGCCGTTGCCAGATAAGCGGCAAGAAGCTCGTGAAGATTGGTTCCAACAGGCCCGGCAATGGTCTTTCCCGCCAGGCTTTCCGGGGTGGTCAGGCTTTCATCCTTGGCATACATGGAAAAGGCCTTAGGGGAACGGCTGTACATATCCACAATCTTGATATCCGCCCCGTTGGCCGCAGATAAAATCACTGAGCTTCCGCCTACGGCGTAGAGAACCTGCACATCCCCGGAAGCCAGGGCCTGGGTCTGGTCCGCGCCGGAGGTAATCTCAGCGTACTCTACCTCAAGACCATACTGAGCGAAAGCGTCGGAGAAAATTCCCTGATTTTTCTCAATGATGCTGGGCACGTTTAAAGGGGCCGTTACATAGGTAAAGACCAGCTTGTCCAGATCCAGCTCTGCCGCCTGGGCGCTTTCCTCTGCCGTGCTTTCCTCTGCTTCCTGTCCCTCTGTCTCGGAAGCTTCCGGAGACTGACTCTCCCCTTGCGTTTCCTGAGCCTGCGACTCCCCGCTCTGAGACTGGCCGCAGCCAGAAAGGACTGCCGCTCCTACACCGATGGCCGTCATCACTGCTAACAATTTTTTCATAATTCCACATCCTCCAGTTGCTTTAAAATATTTTTTTTCAGTTCAATGAATGGTTCCTCCAGCAGGTTCCGTCCTCTATCTTTTTCTCCTTCTTCCACGCGGTACTCCTTCTTGATTCTGCCTCCTTCAATCACGGCAATACGGTCCCCCAAAAGCAGCGCCTCATCGATGCTGTGGGTCACAAAAAGGATACTGCACCGCTCTGCCCTCTGCACCCGCAAAAGCTCCTTTTGCATCTGCTCCCTGGTAAAGTAGTCCAGTGCCGCGAAGGGCTCGTCCATCATGATAAAGGAAGGACGGTAGGCCAAGGCTCTGGCCAGGGCGGCTCTTTGCTTCATACCGCCGGACAGTTGGGAAGGATAAGCCTTTTCAAAGCCCTCAAGCCCCACGGTGCGGATGATCTCCCGGATCCGTCCGACATTTTCCTTTTTTTCCTGTTTGCGCAGGCCAAAGGAAATATTGCGCTCCACCGTCAGCCAGGGCATAAGTCTGGGCTCCTGGAACACAAAGGCCATCCGGTGTCCATCCCCGCAGAGAATCTTGCCGCAGTCCGGGCGCTCCAGCCCCCCGGCCAGACGCAGAAGAGTAGTCTTGCCGCAGCCGCTTCGCCCCAGGATTACGGTGATCTGGCGTTCCGGAACCTTTAGATTGATTCCCGTAAGAACCGGAAGTTCTTTTTTCTCCACCCAGTAGGATTTCTTCAAATCCACAATCTCAATTCCAGCCATTGTTTCCATATCCTTTCAAAAGCCTGCCGATGGCCCAGCCGAAGATCCGGTCCATCGCATAACCGACGATGCCGATGGCAAAAATACCTACGATCACCTTGTCCGTCCGGGACATCTGCTGGGAAAAAAGGATCAGGTGGCCCAGCCCGGTTGAGGCCGCCACCATCTCCGCTCCGATAATGGCCCTCCAGCTGTAGCCCAGGCCGATACGCATCCCCACCAGGATATCTGCCGAGGCATAGGGAAGCACAATTTTCCAGAATTTCTCCCCCTGGCCGTAGCCGAACATATCCCCCACCTCCAGAAGCTTGGGATCACACCCGGTAAACCCTTTGACGATATTTAAGTACATAGGGAAAAAGGAGGCCAAAACGATAATCGCCACCTTCGTCGTCTCCCCGATGCCGCACCAGAGAATCAACAGCGGAATCATGCTTAACGGCGGCACATTCCGAAAAAACTGCACCAGGTATTCAAAATACCGCCCGGAACCAGGAATCACCGCTCGGAGCATCCCCAGGGCAAAGGCCAGCCCAAAGGCAATGACAAAGCCCTTTAGCACGCGGGCCATACTGACTGATATATCCCCAAGAAGTTCTCCGCTGGCGCACATTTTCAGGAAACTCTCCCAAACCTTTCCCGGCGGCGGCAGCACATAGGCGCTGAAAATCCCTATCTCGCTGATGACATACCACAGTCCCAGAAAGAGAAGGATTCCCGCTGCAGCCGGGAAATGGCGCTTTGCCATCTTCATCACTAACTCACCTCTTCCATCCATTTTCCTGCAAATATTATTCTATCTCTTTCAGAGGTGGGATACAAGGGGAATTTGATGCGTTGATGTGGTTCAGAAGTATATAACCACTCAGAAAGCTATATCCTCAAAGGCAAGTAGGAGGGGCAGCTAAGCCCCTCCTTTCACACCGCTGCCCGTGCGTTTTTCAAGTTCTTCCGCCCGGTCTTTGGATAGTAGATTAGGAATTAATCCTTAAAGATTTTTCACAAACAGGGCCCGGATCGCATTGAGGACAGCGATAATCATCACGCCCACATCAGCGAACACCGCCAGCCACATATTGGCGAATCCCAGTGCCACCAGTACCAGGCAGGCCAATTTCACGCTGATGGCAACCACAATATTCTGGTAGACGATGCCAAGGCATTTGCGGGAAATCTTGATCGCCTTGGAAATCTGCATGGGGTCGTCGTCCATCAGCACCACATCGGCAGCCTCGATAGCAGCGTCAGAGCCCATAGCCCCCATAGCAATGCCGATGTCCGCCCGGCGCAGCACAGGAGCGTCATTGATTCCGTCCCCTACAAAGGCCAGCTTTGCCTTTTCCGGTTTGATACGGATCAGATCCTCCACCTTCTCCACCTTGCCAGCAGGAAGCAGCTCGCTGTAAACATCGTCCAGCCCCAGGCTAGAGGCAACCTGGTCCGCCACCTTTTTGGCATCGCCGGTTAGCATCACCGTCTTGGAGACTCCCGCCGCCTTCAGAGCTTGAATGGCAGCCTTAGAGTGAGGCTTTACGATATCGGAAATCACAATGTGGCCTGCGTATTTTCCATCAATAGCCATGTGGATAATAGTTCCCACACTATGGCAGGGAATAGCCTGAACGCCCAAATGGTTCATAAGCTTGTCGTTGCCCGCCGCAACCTGATGGCCGTCCACCGTAGCGATAACGCCGTTGCCGCTGATTTCCTGGATATCTGTCACCCGGCTGCGGTCGATCTCCGTGCCATAGGCTTTCTGCAAGCTCTTGCTGATAGGGTGGCTGGAGGCGCTTTCCGCCAGGGCGGCATACTCTACCAGCTTATGCTCATCCATCTCGTTGTGGTGGATAGCATTGACCTCGAAGACACCTTGTGTCAGAGTGCCGGTCTTATCAAACACCACGATCTTGGTCTGAGAGAGGGTTTCCAGGTAGTTTGAACCCTTTACCAGCACCCCGGCCTTGCTGGCTCCGCCGATGCCCGCAAAGAAGGACAGGGGGATGGAGATAACAAGAGCACAGGGGCAGCTGGCAACCAAAAATGTCAGCGCCCGGTAGATCCAGGTTTCCCAGCCGGCAGCAAGGCCCATAGCGAACATCCGCACCAAAGGCGGCAGGATTGCCAGGGCCAGGGCAGCATAGCACACTGCCGGGGTATAAATCTTTGCAAATCGGGAGATAAAATCTTCTGATTTCGACTTCCGGGAGGAGGCGTTTTCTACCAGATCCAGGATTTTGGAGACAGTAGACTCGCCAAACTCCTTGGTGGTCCGGATGTGAAGCAGCCCTGTCATATTGATGCAGCCGGAGATAATTTCATCCCCGGTTTTAACTTCCCGGGGCAGGCTTTCGCCGGTAAGGGCGGCGGTATTCAGCGTGGATTCTCCCTGAACCACCATGCCGTCGATGGGCACCTTCTCGCCTGGCTGAACCACGATGATAGTGCCGATGCTCACCTCGTCCGGGTCTACCTGTTCCAGTTTTCCATCCCCCTCAATATTAGCGTAGTCGGGACGGATATCCATTAGATCGCTGATGTTACGGCGGCTTTTGCCCACAGCATAAGACTGGAACCACTCGCCCACCTGGTAGAATAGCATGACTGCAATGGCTTCAAGATAATCGCCATTCTCATACACCGCCAGCGCCAGTGCGCCCAAAGTAGCTACCGCCATCAAGAAGTGCTCATCAAACACCTGACCGTTACGGATGCCCTTTCCGGCTTTTTTCAGAATGTCATAGCCAATTACCAGATAGTCCACCAGAAACACTGCCAGACGCACCCAGCGCCCCCCAGCCCCAAAGACATCAAAGGCGCCGGTTCCCAAAACCTGAAGAATTACCAGCAGCACTGCAGCCGCCAAAATCCTCCATAACATCACTTTTTGCTTTTTGGTCATACCGGCGGATGGCCGCGTACCGATGGCCTGAAGAATCACAGCCAAAAGAGCCACCACGATCAGCAGGCCATTTACAATATATTCCTGCATTTCATTCAACCTCGCTCTCATTTCTAGTGTTTTACTTTTAGGAAAGAGAATGTGCCCTGCAAGCAGCCGCTTTGCAGGACACCCTTTTTTCCAGAACAGCCTCTTACAGGAAGACCTCACAGTCGGGCTCTACCTTCTTGCAGGCTTTGCGTACATCCTGCATAACAGCCTTAGGATCCTGCCCTTCCTCAAACTCCACGTTCATCTTCAGAGTCATAAAGTTGACAGTGGCTCCCGCCACACCAGGGGTCTTGCGGGCGGCTTCCTCCATCAGGTTGGCACAGTTAGCGCAGTCTACATCGATTTTGTAAGTCTTTTTCATTTTGAAAAGCTCCTCTCTATGTTTGTTTTTGTGTTAAACAATTAAGCAATCATTTAATTGTATCTTTATCATACACAGATCAGAGGGCTTCGTCAACATTTTTAAAGCACATCCTGCCGTTTGGGCAAAAGGTTCTTCCATTTGGGTAAAATGCAGCTTCAATCGGCTTATTCCTCTACTTTTGTAAAATGCTTAAAAAGTGCTCTGACCGCCTTCCACAGACTCTCGTAGGGCAAGCAGCATCTCATCCAGACTCCCATCTAATCCGAAGGACTTCTCCCTGATGTCATCCGCGATATAGACTTCTCCCAGATTGATGGTCACATAGGCGGCAAAAGTTTCTCCGGCAACCAGCCGCATCAGAGGTGCTTTAATGAGCTGATTGCGCCAGCCGATGCCCAGCTCCAGCACTACCAGCTTTTTCCCGTGATAGGCATCCAGAAAAGTTTTAAACCGCTTTTTGGCGCTGGTATCCGGAATCATCCTCTCTCCAGCGCCCATATGTATGTCCATAGAACCGCCGCACTTAGGGCAGCGGGGCACCAGCTCTGTGGGAACCCGACCGCATTTTTCCTCAGCTGCCAGCTTTTCCGCCAGCTCCAGGCTGGAATAACGCAAGCCATGGCAGGGACGGGCACACTGCATAGTCAGCCAGCTGCCCTCAATCTCATAGATTTTCCACTGATCGAAACCGCATAGTTCGAAGTGACATTCTCCGTTGGATGTGACGATAAAATAGTCTTTCTCTCCTACAATGGCCTTTAAATTCTCCATCACCGGCGTAGGCTGGTACTGGATGCAGTATCGGTGAATGAGCCGGGCCCAGAAAGCCCACTTCTCCTCCTCGCTGGGCCACCTTGCCATCATGCCCTGCAAAATACATTGCAAGCCGTATTTCTGCTTAAAGTCTCCAAACATCTCCTCAAACGCTGTATTGTCCGCAAACAGATGCAAACCCTCTGTGATGGACAGGCCGTTGCTGGCCCCGATCAAAATGGCATCCGCTTCTTTAATTTTCTCCGCAATCGGCTTAAGATCAATCACAGTTTATCTCCTCCTTCTCCTCAGACATAACGGCCCGCCCATCCCGCAGCACCTTGCCGATATCGGCTACAATGGCCATGCCTCTATTCTCCAGCTGCTTAGGAAGGAAATCATATTTGTCGTTGACAGCGATATAGCGGGCATGAGGGAAACTGAGGGTCAGGTTCCAGAATGGCTCCTGGATAAACATGGGCGTCATACGCCCCACGCCCAGCTCCAGAAAAAGGATCTTTCTCTCCTTGTGCTCCAGAACATAACGTGAGATTTTCTCATACTGCTCCTCGTACTTTTTTCCCTGAAGGAAGTTCCCATATCCCCGCACCCAGGGAAATGCCTCGCCGCCGCAGTGAGGACATCTGGGAATCATAGACGCCGGGATGACCGTCCCATCTCCCATAGCGGCCATCATTTCCTCTACCGGTTTCACGGCGTCCCACGTATCATCCATGCAGCAGGAGGCGCACTGAAAGAAGCGGTGATCTCCCTGGATTTGCGCAACCTGTGTCTCCGGGTAGAGCTTAACAAACTGCGTGTCCTGATTGGTGGTTAACACAAAAAAGTCCTTTCCCTTCAGCAGCGCATCCAAATCCAGATAGGGCTGGCGCACCGGCGCAGTCTGGGTGGTGTGCAGGAAAGTGGCAAGATAAGCCCAGAACGCTGCCCGGTCATCCCACTGACGGAACATACCGTCAAAGGCCCCATTAAAGTGATATTTCTCCGCAAATTTGCCGAAGTATTTGCGGAAGGATGCATTGTCCTCATAGTAAAAGTCGCCGCCTCCAGCAGCGGACAGGCCGGAGGCTCCACCCACTACCACACAGTCGGCGTCTTTGATTTCTTGCACCAACCGCCAAATCTGCTCCTTGTAGGGCAGGGGTCTTTTGTCTGCAAGCTGATAGGGTGTACTGCCTGCAGCGTAGATATAATGATATTTGGAGTAATTCATCTGGGTCTGCATGACTAATTGTTCATAAAAACTCATTGCTGCCATTCCTTTCGCATTGGTGTTATTTTTATTTTTACTTCAATTTCATCTTAACATTCCCTTGCGTCTCTGTCAATATGCTGTTATAATAAAATTAACATCAATATCCAAAGGAGAACAGCCAATGAAATACCCTACCCGGCTCAGCGATGCCGTTCACATTCTGGCTTTTATCGCCCTCCATCCGGACTGCGGCCTGACCAGCGATAAATTGGCGGAAAGTATTCAGACCAACCCGGCCTATGTCCGCCAGCTTATGTCCGCTTTGCGCAAGGGCGGGCTGCTAATCAGCGTAAAGGGGCATCCCCGGCCTTCCCTGGCCCGCGAGCCGGAGCAAATCACCCTGTTAGACGCTTATCAGGCGGTGGAGGGCGACAAGCCCCTGCTCCATCAAGACATCCATACCAACCCTGCCTGCGGCGTGGGCGTGAATATCCAACTGGTATTACGGGACTTTTATCTAGAAATCCAAAAAACAGCGGAAAACAAAATGCGGGAAATTACATTGAAAGATGTATTAGATCAATATCACATTAAGCTAGACGGGAGGTAAGCCTTATGTCAACGCATTCTCTGCCCCACGATCACGGGCAGCCCTTTGAACAGGAATTGGAACATATGCCAAGCACTGAGGATTTTGGTACGGTGGCCGCCATTTTTAAACAGCTAGGTGACGGGAGCCGTCTGCGCATCTTCTGGCTGCTGTGCCACTGTGAAGAGTGCGTCGTCAATCTCTCAGCCATGGTAAAGATGAGCAGCCCGGCGGTATCGCACCATCTCAAACAGCTGAAAGCAGCGGGGCTGATTGTCAGCCGCCGGGAAGGGAAAGAGGTTTATTATAAAGCGGCCGATACCGAGCAAGCCCAAAATTTTCACCACATCATCGAATGGCTTGTAAAAATCGTCTGCCCATCGCAAACAGAAATCCAGAAAGGGACGCCATGAAAAAAGAGGAATACAAATCGATTGCCCAGAAACTCCAGATGATTCCCGAAGGCACCCTTTCTGTGGAATATCCTCAGCAAACTGGAAATACCGGCGAACTGCTTGCAAATCAGCTCCATGCCATGACTCCTGGGAAAGGCCGTCTAGGGACGCACCATGTTTTCCCCGGCATCGAAGCCTCTTTTCTTGCTTTTCTTGGCCCGGAGATACGATTCTGGCACGCTGCCGCAGACACTATTTTAGAAATTTATTATTGCCGCAGCGGCCGCGTAGGCTGGAACATGCACGGCGGCACCGCCATTTACCTTGGCGCAGGGGATGTGACAGTCCACAATATGGCTTGCTGCGCCGATTCCTCTATGATGTTCCCCTTGGGATATTCCGAAGGACTCTCTATTTCTGTGGATTTGAAAAAATTGCCGGCTGTCTGCCCGGAAATCCTGCATGAAGCCAATGTGCAGGCCGAACATCTGCGGGAACGCTTCTGCTGCGGGAAACCTTATGCAATCCCCGCCTGCGCCGAACTGGACCACATTTTTACACCGCTTTTTTCCGCTGATGCTTTCCTGCGGCTGCCGCTGCTAAAACTGAAGGCACTGGAGCTGCTGATTTATTTAAACAGCCTGGAGCCAGAGCAAAAGGAACAGACCCAATATTTCTCCCAACAAACAGAACTGGTCAAGGAGGTTCATCAACAATTAACGGAACATTTAGCGCGGCGGTTTACGATTGAAGAGCTTTCCAAACAGTATCTGATTAATCCCTCCACTCTGAAAGAGGTATTCAAAGCGGTTTACGGCCTGCCCATTGCCACCTATATGAAAGAATATCGGGTACATCAGGCTATGAAGCTGCTGCGGGAAACTGATGCAACCATCGCCCAAATTGCCGCTCAGGTGGGGTATGAGACACAGGGGAAGTTTTCTAAGGCATTCAAGGATGTGGCGCATATTCTGCCGACACGGTATCGAAAAGACTGTCAGAATACCCATAAATCATAACAGGGTGCCGGAGTAAATACATACTCCAGCACCCTGTCTTCTAATTTTTTTGATTGTCGGGAAATTAACGCTTGCTGAACTGAGGAGCGCGACGAGCCGCTTTGAGGCCGTATTTCAATCGTCTGAGCGATGATTTTCCTTGATATTCCGGGCTTTTTTGAGCCTCGGCCCCTCG
>CALWQV010000032.1 GCA_944383785.1 uncultured Enterocloster sp.
AGCGGCGCTTTTGGGAGAGGCGTTAAATCTTTCTCCATCTCCGCAGTTGGGACAGTTCTACATGGTGCCTTTTGACAATAAGAAGAAAGGCGTCAAAGAAGCGCAGTTCCAGCTTGGATATAAGGGATATGTGCAACTGGCAGAACGGTCAGGATATTATAAGAAGCTGAATGTCCTTGCGATCAAGGAAGGGGAGCTTGCCCGTTATGATCCCCTTAACGAAGAGATAGAAGTGGATTTGATTGAAGATGATGTGATCCGCGAGGAGACTCCTGCGATGGGGTACTATGCAATGTTTGAATATGTGGGAGATATCGGACACCTATGAGAAAGAGGGCTACATGCTGTCTACCGCCATTTCCCTGCGGTATATGAAGGCGGAAAAACCAGCCGGCTACAGCGGGAAAAAGGTGGGAGAGATCTACGAAAGGATCAGGCTTCAGGAGCCGAAGCAGTCCGGGGAAGGGATGATACCGGTAAATTTGATCTGTATCATGAACGAGAGCCTTTCGGACCTGTCGGCGGTGGGTGAGTTTGAGGTCAACCAGCCTTATCTTCCCTTCATCGGCAGTCTGAAGGAGAATACGGTGCGGGGGAACCTCTGCATGCCGGTATTTGGCGCCATGACCAGCAATTCCGAGTTTGAATTTCTCACCGGAGATTCTATGGCGCTGCTGCCAGCTGGCACCAATGCCTATCAATTCCAGGTGCATCCGAACCTGAAAACCCTTGTGAGTACCGTGGCGGACCAGGGCTACCGGACGGTGGCGGTTCACCCCTATCCCAGGGAAAACTGGAATCGGGATACCTGTTACGAGGCCATGGGATTTGACGAGTTTTTGGATGAAGCAGCCTTTGAAAACGCAGATACCCTGAGAACCTACGTCAGCGACCGGGCGGACTATGAGAAGCTGGTCCAGCTGGTGGAGGAGAAGGAAAATCCATCGGACCGGCTTTTTATCTTTAACGTGACCATGCAGAACCACGGGGGCTACGAGGGAACCTTTGAGAATTTTGATCAGCAGGTTCGCTTAACCGGGGAACTGGAGGGAAAATATCCCATGACCGACCAGTACCTCTCCCTGATGCTGGAATCGGACCGGGCCTTTGAAGGGCTGGTGGAATACTTTGAGGGTTGCGATGAGCCTACGATGATCGTCCTTTTCGGAGATCACCAGCCTGCGGTGGAGGATGAATTTTTCGATGAGATCTACGGCAAGCCCAGCGATCTGGTACACACCCGGGACCGGCTGATGTGGTACAAGACGCCTTTTATCATCTGGACCAATTACAGCAGCGCCGGGCAGGATCTGGGAGATCTGGGAGCGGTGTATCTGGGAAGCCTGACCCTTAAGCAGGCGGGACTTCGGAGGACGCCCTATAATGATTTTCTTCTCAAGCTGATGGAAGAGCTGCCGGTGATCCATATGCTGGGAGGATACGACCGGGAGGACAATTACTATTCCTGGGAGCAGCTGAAAAAGAAGGACAATCCTTATTACGAGCTGATTATGGATTACAGCTACCTGGTTTACAACCATCTTTTTGATTCCAAGGGCTATCAGGCCCCTATGTTTGAGCTGGGAAAATAGTACCGGCTCTTAAAAATTTGTAAAAGCACCCAAAAAGCCGCCGGGGCATACAATAAAAGTAAGGAACTGGAAGGCGGCTTTCGGTGAAAACATTTCCCAAACCATTATCTGCAAGGGAGGAAAAAGAGTATTTAGAGCGCTGCCAGGAGGGCGACGGGGAGGCAAGGGAGGTACTGATCGAGCGGAATATGCGCCTGGTGGCCCATGTGGTGAAGAAATACCAAAGCCCGGATTATGATATGGAGGATCTGATCAGCGTGGGCACCATCGGGTTAATTAAGGCGGTGAACACATTCCGGGCGGATAAAGGATCAAGGCTTGGAACCTACGCAGCCAAATGCGTGGAAAACGAGGTTTTGATGCTGCTGAGGGCCAACAAAAAGCTTTCGCGGGAGGTTTCACTGTTTGAGCCCATTGGGGTTGACAAGGACGGCGAGGCCGTAAGCCTGGTGGATATTCTGGAGCTGGATCATAAGGCGGCCATCGACACCATGATCCTGAAGCAGGATGTGAAGGAGCTTTACCAGGCCTTTGAGTCCTGCCTGACGGACACGGAGAAGACGGTGATCCGGCTTCGATACGGACTTTTCAGAGGAAAGGAGCATACCCAGAGGGAGATTGCCGCCAGGCTTGGTATTTCCCGCTCCTATGTAAGCCGTATCGAAAAACGGGCCATTGAGAAAATCAGAAGAGAATTTGAGCGAGGGTCGGGCGGCTGCCGGTAAGAGGACAGCCGCTCTTTTGCGTCTTTGGCGGGCATTACGGAGGCGCGAAATAAAACTCCATCTATTTTAAAGAAAAGTGCATTGTATCTCCGTGGATTTAAAGGTATACTGAAAACAGAAACAAAACGAAACATCAATTTGATCGAAGGAGGATACAAGGATGACAATTCTAGTAACAGGCGGAGCCGGATATATCGGAAGCCATACCTGCGTAGAGCTTTTGAACGCCGGATATGACGTTGTGGTGCTGGACAACCTCTGCAATTCCAGCGAGGAGTCTTTAAGGCGGGTGGAGGAGATCACGGGAAAGGGCCTGCGCTTTTACGAGGCGGATCTTCTGGACCAGGAGGCAGTGAAGAAGGTCTTCGATCAGGAAGAGATTCAGGCTGTGATCCATTTCGCGGGACTGAAGGCAGTGGGAGAGTCAGTGGCAAAGCCCCTGGAGTATTACCACAACAATATTACCGGAACCCTGATTCTCTGCGACGAGATGAGAAAGCACGGAGTAAAGAATATTGTATTCAGTTCTTCCGCCACCGTTTATGGAGATCCAGCTCAGATTCCCATTACCGAGGAATGCCCCAAGGGCGCGATTACCAATCCCTACGGCCAGACCAAGGGCATGTTGGAGCAGATTCTGACAGACTTGAACCGGGCGGATTCCCAGTGGAATGTGATGCTTCTTCGGTATTTTAACCCTATCGGAGCCCATGAGAGCGGGCGCATCGGCGAGGACCCCAAGGGAATCCCCAATAACCTGGTGCCCTATATCGCCCAGGTAGCGGTAGGAAAGCTGGATCACCTAAATGTGTTCGGAGACGACTATGACACCCCCGATGGAACGGGAGTGCGGGATTACATCCATGTGGTGGATCTGGCCAAAGGTCATGTAAAGGCCCTGGAGAAGATGATGGAAAGCCAGCCCGAAGTGCGGATCTATAATCTGGGAACCGGCGTGGGATACAGCGTTCTGGACGTGCTTCACGCCTATGAGAAGGCCTGCGGCAAGAAGCTTCCCTATGAGATCTGTCCCAGAAGGGCAGGGGACATTGCCACCTGCTATTCCGACTGCGCTAAGGCGGAGCGGGAGCTTGGCTGGAAGGCGGAGAAGGGCATTGAGGAAATGTGCGCCGATTCCTGGAGATGGCAGTCTCATAATCCGGATGGGTATCGCAGCTGATGGCGGCGGCAGAAGAGAGGAAATGTTCCATATGAAAAGGCACAGCTAAACGCTGTGCCTTTAAACATTTAATCCAATTCCAAAGCCCCCGTATACAGCTGATAGTAAGTTCCGTGAAGCTTGATCAGATCCTCGTGGGTACCTCTCTCGATGATGCGCCCGTGGTCCAGAACCATGATTGCGTCCGCATTCTGAATGGTGGACAGGCGATGGGCGATGTAGAAGGTGGTGCGTCCGTGCATCAGGGCGTCCATACCTCTCTGAACAATGGCCTCGGTGTGGGTGTCGATGGAGCTGGTAGCCTCATCCAGGATCATAACCGGCGGGTCTGCCACAGCCGCCCGGGCGATGGCAAGAAGCTGTCTCTGTCCCTGGCTTAAGTTGGCGCCGTTGCCCATGAGCATGGTATTGTATCCCTCAGGCAGGCGGCGGATAAAGTCGTCCGCGCCCGCCAGCCTTGCGGCTCCGATACATTCTTCATCGGAGGCCTCCAGGTTGCCGTAGCGGATGTTCTCCATAACTGTCCCTGTAAAGAGGTTGGTATCCTGAAGCACGATGCCCAGGCTGTGGCGCAGGTCGGCCTTTTTGATCTTGTTGATATTGATGCCGTCGTAGCGGATCTTTCCGTCGGCGATATCGTAGAACCGGTTGATCAGGTTGGTGATAGTGGTCTTTCCTGCTCCGGTAGAGCCTACGAAGGCCACCTTCTGGCCGGGCTTGGCGTACAGGGAAATATTGTGCAGCACCGTTTTCTCCGGCACATAGGCAAAATCCACGTCGAAGAAGCGGACGTCGCCCTCAAGTTTCGTGTAAGTCACGGTGCCGTCCTGATGGGGATGCTTCCAGGCCCAGATGTTGGTGCGCTCGGAGCATTCCTCCAGCTCGCCCTTCTCATTTTCCTTAGCGTTGACCAGGGTTACATAGCCTTCGTCCGTCTCCTTCTCCTCATCCAGAAGGGTGAAGATCCGGTGGGTTCCGGCTAAGGCCATAACGACCATGTTGACCTGGTTGGATACTTGCCCGATAGCGCCGGCAAACTGCTTGGTCATGTTCAGGAAGGGTACTACGATACTGATGCTGAAGGCCATGCCGGAAAAGCTTACGTTGGGAGCTCCGGAGAGCAGGAGAGCACCTCCCACCAGGGCTACCACTACGTACATCACGTTTCCGATATTGCCCAAAAGGGGCATCAGCATGTTGGCAAAGCTGTTGGCCCGGCGGGCGGTGCGGTAAATCTCATCGTTGATGGCGTCAAAGCCTGCCTTGGCTCCCTCCTCGTGGCAGAATACCTTGATCACCTTCTGGCCGCTGGTCATTTCCTCCGTGTAGCCTTCCAGCCTCGCGATGTTGATCTGCTGGCGCAAAAAGAGGCTGGAAGAGTGGCCGCTGACATAGCGGGTTACCATCAGCATGATCAGCACGCCGCATACCACCACCAGCGCCAGTAGGATGCTGTAATACATCATGATGCAGAAAACGCTGAAAAGGGTGACGGCGGAGATGGTCATCTGAGGAAGGCTCTGGCTGATCATCTGGCGCAGGGTGTCAATATCGTTAGTGTAATAGCTCATGATATCGCCATGGCTATGGGTGTCAAAGTAACGGATGGGCAGGTCCTGCATGTGCTCGAACATTTTCTTACGCATCTTTGCCAGGGTACCCTGAGTGATTTTCGCCATCAGCTGGGTGTAGCAGATATTGGCGATCAGACTCACAGCGTACATGATTAACAGGATCGTCACTAGCTGGATAATCCGGCCGGAGGCTGAAGACCAGTCGCCGGACTGATAGTGGTCCTCCACAATGGAGATGGCGTTCTGCATAAAGATCGAGGGCGCAGAGCTGACAATGGCGTTAATGAGGATACAACCCATGGTAATGGGCAGAAGCACCGGGTAAAATCCGAAAATCGTGCGGATTAATCGTCTCATCACGCCCTTGGGGGCCCGCTGGCCTCTTCCGGCAGTTGTCCTACTCATTTTCCTCACCTCCTGCTCGGTTCTGTGATGTGTAAATTTCACGGTAAACGTCGTTTGACTTCATCAGTTCATCATGAGTGCCGATGGCGTCGATGCGTCCGCCCTCCATGAGGATGATTCGGTCCGCATCCTGGACGCTGGCCACACGCTGGGCGATGATGATCTTGGTGGTTTCCGGAATAAATTCACGGAAGCCTTTGCGGATCAGGGCGTCGGTTCTGGTATCAACGGCGCTGGTGGAGTCGTCCAGAATCAAAATCTTGGGCTTCTTAAGCAATGCTCTTGCGATACACAGACGCTGCTTCTGGCCGCCGGAAACGTTGGAACCGCCCTGCTCGATCCAGGTATCGTATTTGTCCGGGAACTGCTGGATAAACTCATCGGCCTGAGCCAAACGGCAGGCCTCTTCAAGCTCCGCGTCCGTGGCGTTGGGATTGCCCCAGCGCAGGTTATCTTTGATGGTACCGGAGAAGAGCACATTCTTCTGAAGCACCACGGCTACCTGATCTCTCAAAGATTCCAGGTTGTAGCGGCGAACGTCCTCGCCGCCTACCTTGACGCTGCCCTCGGTGGCATCGTAAAGACGGGGGATCAGCTGGATCAGGGAGGATTTGGAAGAACCGGTGCCTCCTAAGATTCCGATGACCTCTCCGGATTTAATATGAAGGTCAATATCGGCCAGGGCCATGCGCTCCGCCTTCTTGGAATACTTAAAACTTACGTTGTCAAAATCAATGGAGCCGTCCTTCACCTCGGTCAGTCCGTTCTCCGGGCTGGTGAGGGTGCTCTGCTCGGTCAGAACTTCAACAATACGCTCGGCGGACTCCATGGACATGGTGATCATTACAAAGACCATGGAAACCATCATCAGGCTCATAAGGATCTGGAAACTATAGGTCAGCATGGCGGACATCTGGCCTACGTTTAAATCCAGACCCCGGCTGGTGATAACCGCGTAGGAGCCGTAGGTGATGACGAAGACCATGCCGGAGTAAACGCAGAACTGCATCATGGGGCTGTTGATGGCCATAATGCGCTCCGCCTTGGTAAAATCTCTCTGGACATTCTCCGCAGCGGCGGCGAATTTCTTCTTCTCATATTCTTCGCGCACATAGGATTTCACAACGCGCATGGCCTGAATGTTTTCCTGGACGGAATCGTTCAAGGCGTCGTATTTGCGGAATACCTGGCGGAAGATGGGGGTAGCGGTGCGGATCACTAGGATCAGGCCGATGGTCAATAACGGGATGGTAAACAAAAAGATCATCGCCAGCCGCCCGCCCATGATAAATCCCATGCTGAAGGAAAAGACCAGCATCAGGGGACAGCGGATGGCAACGCGGATAATCATCATATAGGCCATCTGCACGTTCATTACGTCGGTGGTCATACGGGTTACCAGGCTGGAAACCGAAAACTTGTCAATATTTTCAAAGGAGTAGTTCTGGATATTATAGAACATATCCTTTCTTAAGTTTCTGGCGAAGCCTGTAGAAGCGGCGGCACAGGTTGCGCCGGCGGCAGCGCCGAAAACCAGAGAGGTAATGGACATGGCAACCAGTATCGCGCCGTACCGGATGATCACATCCATGGAGCAGCCGGCCTGCATCTGGTTCACCAGATTGGCGATCACGAAGGGGATCGCGCACTCCAGAATCACCTCTACCGTAACCAGCAGGGGCGTCAGGATCGAAGCCTTTTTAAATTCCCGGATGCTTCGGGATAAGACTTTAATCATTGGTGGTATTCCTCCTTACATTTCTTTTCAATACTCAAACAACTTCTTCCACGTCGGGAACTGTGGCTTTAGTTTCGCTGCGAACAGTTTGTTCCCAGTTGTCCAGATTGCGCAGCATCTGGGCGGCCGTTTCCTTAAACAGCTGGATCTGACCTTCGGAAAGGTCAGCTGTCAGCATGCGCTCCGTTTTCCGCAGGCAGTCGCGCACCTGGGCGTCCAGCTTCACGGCCCGGTCCGTGGGAACCAGACTCTTCAGCCTGGCATCGCTTTCCACGCTTTCCCGGCGGATAATGCCGTTTTTCTCCAAAAGCTGCAAAATTCCCGTGGCGGTGGAGCGGCTTAAACGGAAGGCGCTCTCAATATCCCGCTGGAAAACCGGCCCTTCCTGGCAGTGAGCCAGAATATAGTAGATCACCCGGCTCTGCACACCAGTGATGCCAAGATACTGCAGCATGGCGTTCTGCTGGGTTTTGATCTTATGGGACAGCAGGTTGATCCATGCTCCGCAGTCCTTTTCCATCTCGCTTCCACCCCCTTACATGGATGATTTTCTCATAAATTTGTTCGGACGCAAACTGTATAGTAGCCTATTTTCCGGGCAATGTCAATAGGAGGACACAGAATTAACACATTTTTAGCAAGGATTTTACCATCACTTTTTTGCGTTTTGTTTTCGCCTTGCATTTTATTGTAAATGATGATATGATAAAAAAGAACATATGTTTGATTGTGGCAATAAGGGAGGACGGGCCGTATGCTGATACAGGAGAATTTAAGCACAGGAGAGAAGCTAAAGATCTTATCGGATGCAGCTAAGTACGATGTTTCCTGCACATCCAGCGGCGTGAAGCGCAAGGGGAAGGCGGGACACTTAGGGAACGCCCATGAGGCCGGTATCTGCCACAGCTTTGCAGCCGACGGTAGGTGTATCTCTCTCTTAAAGATCCTGATGACCAACCAGTGTATCTACGACTGCAAATACTGTGTCAACCGCTGTTCCAACGATACCCTGCGTACCTCTTTTACGCCGGAGGAGATCTGCGGCCTGACCATGGAGTTTTACCGGCGCAATTATATCGAAGGGCTGTTTCTAAGCTCTGGAGTCCTTTACAGCCCGGATTATACCATGGAGCGGATTTTCCAGGTGGTTTTGAAACTGAGGAACCATTACCGCTTTAACGGCTACATCCATGTGAAGGCCATCCCCGGGGCTTCGCCGGAGTTGATCCGCCAGACGGGCTTTTTGGTGGACCGCATGAGCATTAACCTTGAGCTTCCCACGGCGGAGGGGTTAAGAAAGCTGGCACCGGGGAAGACCAGGGAGAAGATTTTGCAGCCTATGCGCCAGATCCAGCAGGGGATCTGGGGGAGCCGTTCCCTGACGGCAGACTTTAAAGATGAGGTTTTAAGGATTTCTCCGGACTGCGGGGGCGGAGCGGCGCGTCCGGTTCGGGGGGCGGGCTTTAGCGGCGGCGCGGCCCTTTTGCACAAGGATTTTGCTCTTTCAGGGAATTTTCAGCCGGACCCTTCAGGCCGCCCCTTCGTCCCGGCAGGGCAGAGCACCCAGATGATCGTGGGGGCTACGCCGGAGAACGATTTCCAGATGATGTCCGTAGCCCAGGCCCTTTACCGGAATTTCGGCATGAAGCGGGTGTTTTATTCCGCCTATGTCCCGGTGAATGAGGACAGCAGCCTTCCGGCCCTGCCCGGCGGCCCTCCCCTTCTCAGGGAGCACAGGCTTTATCAGGCGGATTGGCTGCTGCGGTTTTACGGCTTCCGGGCGGAGGAGCTTTTAAGCGAGGATCGCCCGAATTTTAATGTGTTCCTGGACCCGAAGTGTGACTGGGCCCTGCGCCACCTGGAGCTGTTTCCGGTGGAGGTGAACCGGGCGAACTACGCCCAGCTGCTTCGTGTTCCCGGCATGGGAGTGAAGTCGGCCCGGAGGATTCTCGCCGCCCGCAGTCAGGGACGGCTGGATTTCGGGGATTTAAAGAAGCTGGGCGTGGTGATGAAACGGGCGGTTTACTTTATCACCTGTTCCGGGAGGATGATGGAGGGCGTCAGGCTGGATCAGGATTATATCACCGGCTGCCTGGTAGGGGATGAGAGGCGGGCGGTATGGGACATCGAGCACAAGGACTGCTACCGGCAGCTTTCTCTGTTTGATGATATGAAGCTTTCCGCCTGCTCCAGCGGGGAGAACCAGGTGATGGCGGAGAGAGGAGAGATATGAGATGAGGGTGTATTTATGCGGCGGAGGCTTTGAGGAGATTCTCTGCGGGGTATACGATGCCTGGGCGGATCCGGCGGGGAGAGGCCAGACCCGGTTGGCTCTGGCGCGGCAGGAGTTCCAGCCCAGCTTCTTTGAGGAATATATATGGTCCGTTTACGAGGAAGAGAAGTTCCGGAAGGTCTTTTGTTCCATCCAGGATAAGCTTTCCGGGCAGATTCTGGACTGGGTATACCGGGCTTCGTTGAGCAGCGACATAGAGCGGCCGGATAAGATTTACCGCTTTCTGATTGAAGGGTTCAGGCGGGGGCCTGGGGTGGCGGACCAGCTCCAGCTTCCGCCGGTTCATGAGATATTTAAGCTCTGCCGCTTTGTGGGGAATGAGAGCCACCGGATGACGGAATTTTTAAGGTTTTCCCAGACACCCTGGGGCTTCCTCCTTGGCCGTATGGGACCTGAAAACGACGTACTGCCGCTGATATCCGGCCATTTCGCGGACCGCATGCCGGATGAGAGCTGGCTGATCTGGGATAAGAACCGGAAAAAAGCCTCCGTTCACCCATCTGGAAGGGAGTGGTATCTGAGACAGCTGAGTGAGGAAGAGAACCATCGGCTGGAAGCGCTGTCCGAGGGAGGGGAAGATGGGCTGGATGAGCTGGCAGGGACAGCCGGGGATGGGGAGGATTATGAGGAATTGTGGAAGACCTTCTGCCACAGCATCGCGATTATGGAGCGGAAGAATCCACGCTGCCAGATGACCCACCTGCCCCTGCGTTACAGGCCCTATATGACGGAGTTCCAATAATTCAGGGCGGCATTTCGGCCATAAAGGGATTCCCAAAAACCGCCTCATATGGTATGCTAAGTTCAAGCGCCGGCTGCGGCAGCGAAATCGAAGCAGAGATGATTCGGGCGGGCGGCGATTCGCCGTCCGGAGTGTAAATTCAGGAGATAAGCCCGCAATCCGCTCCGATGTACGACTGCACATTTCATGTGCTGCGGCCTTCGGCCTTGTACGTCTGCGCAGCTTACGGGATCTTATGTTTGTGCGGTCAGCCGGCGCTTTTTTAAATGAGAAAAGGCGGGATCTGAGATGGACGGGGAGATCTGGAAATACTGTACAACCGAGGATTGTAAGGATATGCTTTACTCCTTTCAGCTTCTGCCGCAGGAGATGTGGGGGCTGGAGGAGAGCTTGTCCTGCCTGTATACCCTTTCCAATCATCCGGAGGATCATTACCGCTCTCTTTGGATTCCCAAGAGGCGGGGAGGGTACCGGCGGCTGGATGTGCCGGACCCGCTGCTTATGCAGGTGCAGAAGAATATCCTCCACCATATTTTAGATGGTTTTTCTGTCTCAGAGGCGGCTTCTGCCTACCAAAAGAATGTCAGCGCCGCTCAGGCGGCGGCCCTTCACCGGGGGAAGAAACTGGTTCTGAAGTTGGATATACGTGATTTTTTCGGCAGCATTACCTTCCCGCTGGTTTTGGGAAGGGGATTCCCGGCGGCTTATTTTCCCCAGGAGGTCCGCACGCTATTGACCTCCCTCTGCTGTTTCCATCAGCATCTGCCTCAGGGGGCTCCCACATCCCCGTCCCTTTCCAATTTGGTGATGAAGCCCTTTGACGCCCATATGCTGGCCTGGTGCGGGGAGCGGGGGATCTCTTATACAAGGTACTGCGATGATATGACCTTTTCCGGGGACTTTAAACCAGCTTCTGTGATCGGAAAGACGACTGGCTTTCTGGAAACCATGGGGATGGAGCTGAACCGGGAGAAAACTGTCATTTCCTCCCAGGCAGAACGGCAGACTGTGACAGGGATCACGGTGAATCAGGTCTGCCAGCTTCCAAGGGATACAAGGAGGAAGCTTCGCCAGGAGGTACACCGTGTGCTCCGTTACGGCACGGGGGAGACGGACCCGGTTCAGTCGGTCCGCTGTCTGGAGCGCCTTTTAGGGAGGGTCAGTTATCTGCTTCAGGTGCGTCCCGATGACGCCTGGTTTCAGGAGCGCAGAAAAGAGCTGAGAAAGCTGTTAAAGCAGGAGCGGGGCTAAAGCAAAATAGCCTTGCCTTGAGTGGAAATCGTGATATAATGGTATTATTCATAAACATGTGGGAAGCCTGTTCTGGCTTCCCCAAGGATCTGCCGGCACTGCCGGTTCCGGCGCAGCATTCGCGCCATAATCCGTTTGTTGAAGGATTGTAACTGCTGACAATAGGAGTTTTGTAAGGAAAAGAGGGAAAAGGAATGTTTACAAAAGTGAATAGCGTGGGCATCCGGGGAATCGACGGGGTGCTGGTAGGCGTGGAAGCCGATGCCGGGGACGGCCTGCCATCCTTTGCCATGGTAGGCTATCTGGCATCCGAGGTAAAGGAGGCCCAGGACCGGGTGAGAACCGCGTTGAAAAATTCCGGGTTTTCGCCCAGGGCCAGGAAGGTGACGGTGAATCTGTCCCCCGCAAATATCCGCAAGGCCGGTACGGCCTATGACCTGCCCATTGCCCTGGCGGTGCTGGGGGCTTATGGCCTGATCGAGCTGGGGGAGTGCGGGGAGTGGGCCGCAGTGGGGGAGCTGGGGCTGGACGGGCGGATTAAGCCGGTCAGCGGTGTGATGACCATGGTGATGGCGGCCCGGGCCGCGGGCCTAAAGTCGGTGATGGTTCCTATGGAAAACGTAAGGGAGGGCCGGGTGGTGGAGCAGATGGAGATCGTAGGGGCCGCTTCCTTAAATCAGGCGGTGGAGCTTCTGAAGGCCAGAAGGAGCCGCAAGGACGGAAGATTCGCGGAGGCGGAGGACTTTACGGATGGGAGAGGGGAATACGAAGGCGATGGGGAAGGGACGGTGGATTTCCGGGAGGTGAACGGACAGCGGTTTTTGCGCCGGGCGGCGGAGATCGCTGCCGCAGGGATGCACAATCTGCTGATGACCGGGCCCGCGGGGACCGGAAAGACCATGATTGCCAGAAGGCTTCCCACGATCCTGCCCTCTTTGACAAGGGAAGAGGATATGGAGATTTCCAGGATTCACAGCATTTGCGGACTCCTGCCCCATGACCGTCCCCTGTTGGGAAGACGGCCTTTTCGCAGTCCCCATCATACCGTCACCCCTCAGGCCCTGGCGGGAGGCGGGCGGCCCTTAAAGCCGGGGGAGCTGTCCCTTGCTTCCGGCGGAGTCTTATTTTTAGACGAGCTGACGCTTTTTAACCGCGGCGCGGTGGAGGTGCTTAGGCAGCCCTTGGAGGAACAGCGGATCGTGATCAACCGGGTGGAGGGCTCTTACGAGCTTCCCGCGGATTTTATGCTCTGCGCGGCATTTAACAGCTGTCCCTGCGGCTGGTATCCGGACCGGAACCGCTGTCATTGCACCCAGGCTCAGATCGACCGCTATCTGGGGAGGCTGTCAAAGCCCCTTTTGGAGCGCTTTGATCTCTGCGTACAAGCGGCGCCGGTGTCCTACGAAGAGCTTGTGAAGGAGGACGGGGAGAATGAGGATTCCGCTTCCATCCGCAGGCGGGTGGAGGCGGCCAGAAAACGACAGGAAAGGCGGTTTGAAGGGCTTTCCATCCGCTTTAACAGCAGGATGGGACAGAAGGAAATACGCCGCTTCTGTCCTTTGGGGAAGGAGGAAGAGGCTTTCTTAGAGCAGATTTACCAGAAGAATCAGCTCAGCGCCAGAACCTGCCATAAGGTCTTGAAAGTAGCCAGAACCATTGCGGACCTGGAAGGGGCGGAGAGGATCAGCCGCATTCATCTGGCGGAGGCGGCGGGATACCGGACATTGGAGGAACGGATATGGGGAAATTAGAAAAGGAATATTTGTATTGGATGTGCAGCAGGGTAAGGGAGCTGGGGGCGGTGAGCATCCGGAAAGCGGGAGAATACGCGGGCGGCTATCAGGAAGCATTTTATATAGAAGGAATGGAATTTTTGAGACAGGGGGTATTCCGCCGGGAAACCATGGCCAGGGGCTTTGACCGGGCAAAAGGAGAGCTGGAGGACAGCCTTCGGGAATATGAAAGCTTAAAGGAGCGGGGAATCCGCTTTATAACGCCCTTGGACCAGGAATATCCGAAGCGGCTGAAGCATATCTATGACTATCCTATGGGACTCTGGGTGAAGGGGGAGCTGCCCGGGGAGGAGATACCGTCGGCAGCCATCGTAGGCTCCAGAAGCTGCACCCCCTACGGGGAACAGGCGGCGGAGCATATGGGGAGAGAGCTGGCGGGCAATGGGGTTCAGATTATCAGCGGACTGGCCTTAGGCATCGATGGGGCCGGACATCGGGGAGCTTTAAAGGAAGGCGGGAAGACCTGGGCCGTTTTGGGCAGCGGCGTGAATGTCTGCTATCCAAGGAGCCATTATCCGATCTATCAGTCGATTTTGGAGAAGGGAGGGATTCTTTCGGAATACCCGCCTCAGTCAGAGCCGAAGGCATTTCACTTCCCGGTGCGCAACCGCCTGATCAGCGCCCTTTCCGATGTGATTCTGGTGATTGAGGCAGGGGAGAAGAGCGGCTCCCTGATCACCGCCCAGCTGGGGCTGGAGCAGGGCAGGGAGGTATTCGCCCTTCCGGGACGGATTACGGACCGTGTCAGCCGGGGCTGCAATCAGCTGATCCGGGATGGGGCCGCAATTCTGACTTCTCCCTCCGATGTGCTGGAATATTTAGGAATTTTACAGCCTAAAAAGGTAAATCTTAAGGAAAAAGAAGACAGAGGGCTTGCCAAGATTGAAAAAATGGTGTATAGTTTCCTGGATTGCGAACCAAAGCATATAGAGGAAATCTGCGGGGCCCTCCATCTGGAAGTGAGCCGGTGCATGAGCATACTCCTGGACCTGGAGCTGGCGGGAATGATCGAGCGGACTTCGGGGCAGTATTATGTGCGGAAAGTTCTGTAAAGTAGTGGGATGAGGAGTTTGTAATGGCGAAGTATCTGGTAATTGTGGAGTCACCTGCAAAGGTAAAAACCATCAAAAAATTTCTCGGAAGCAATTATGAGGTAGATGCTTCCGGCGGCCATGTGCGCGATCTGCCGAAAAGCCAGCTGGGCTTTGACGCGGAACATGATTACGAGCCGAAATATATTACCATACGAGGCAAGGGGGATATTCTGGCTAGGCTGCGGAAGGAAGTAAAGAAGGCGGATAAGATTTATCTGGCGACCGACCCGGACCGGGAGGGAGAGGCGATATCCTGGCATTTGATGAAGGCGCTGAAGCTGGACGAACTGAAAGACAAGCAGGTGTACCGCATCAGCTTTAACGAGATTACGAAAAACGCGGTGAAGGCGTCCTTTAAACAGCCCCGCGATATTGACAGGAACCTGGTGGACGCCCAGCAGGCCAGACGGATGTTAGACCGGATGGTGGGATACCGCATTAGCCCCCTTTTGTGGGCGAAGGTAAAGCGGGGCCTAAGCGCCGGGCGGGTGCAGTCGGTTGCCCTGCGGATGATCTGCGACCGGGAGGAGGAGATCAACGCTTTTATTCCGGAGGAATACTGGAATCTGGAGGCCGAGCTTTTGCCCCAGGGAGCGAAGAAACCGGTGACGGCCAAGTATTACGGCCCCTTAAATGGGAAAAGGGGCAAGGCTTCCATCGACAGCAAAGAAGAGCTGGACCGGATTTTAAAGGAGCTGGACGGAAAGAACTATGTGGTAGATGAGATCAAAAAGGGAGAGCGGATTAAGAAATCCCCCATTCCCTTTACTACCAGTACTTTGCAGCAGGAGGCTTCCAAGGCGCTGAATTTTTCTACTCAGAAAACCATGCGCCTTGCCCAGCAGCTTTACGAGGGCGTGGATGTAAAAGGTCACGGCACCATCGGTCTGATTACCTATCTGCGTACCGACTCCACCCGCATCGCCGACGAGGCGGATCGGGCGGCCAGGGAGTTTGTGAAGGAGCATTACGGAACGGAATATGTGATCCGCCAGGAGCAGTCGTCTAAAAATGGAAGCAAGATCCAGGACGCCCACGAGGCCATCCGTCCTACGGATATTACCTTAACCCCCTCTGTTGTGAAGGAATCCCTGCAGCGGGATTTGTTCCGGCTGTATCAGCTGATCTGGAGGCGTTTTACCGCCAGTCGCATGGAGAGCGCGGTTTATGAGACTACCAGCGTCCGGATCGCCGCCGGGGAGCAGTGCTTTACGGCCTCCGCATCCAGACGTACCTTCGACGGCTTTATGTCCGTATATGTGGAAGCGGACCAGGAGGAGGAAGATAACCAGGTCCTGGGAAATATGGAGAAGGGAGCGGCCCTAAAGCTTGAAAAGCTGTCCCCCAGCCAGCATTTTACACAGCCGCCGGCTCATTACACCGAGGCGTCCCTGGTAAAGGCCTTAGAAGAGCAGGGAATCGGCCGTCCCAGCACCTATGCCCCCACCATCACCACCATTATCGCCAGGCGGTATGTGGTGAAGGAGAATAAAAATTTATATGTGACGGAGATCGGAGATGTGGTAAACCGCATCATGAAGCACAGCTTCCCAAGCATTGTGGATATCGGCTTTACCGCCAATATGGAGCTTTTGCTGGACAAGATCGCCGATGGAACGGTTTCCTGGAAAACCGTGGTCAGCAACTTTTATCCGGATCTGGAGGAGGCGGTGCAGACGGCGGAAAAGGAGCTGGAATCCGTTAAAATCGCCGATGAGGTTTCCGATGAGGTGTGCGAGCTATGTGGACGCCAGATGGTGATTAAGTATGGCCCCCACGGAAAGTTTCTGGCCTGTCCCGGATTTCCGGAGTGCAAGAATACCAAGCCTTATCTGGAGAAGATCGGCGTCCCCTGCCCTAAGTGCGGCAGGGAAGTAGTGCGCAAAAAGACGAAGAAGGGGCGTCTTTACTATGGCTGCGAGGCGAATCCGGACTGCGATTTTATGTCCTGGCAGAAGCCGTCGAAGCAGAAATGTCCCCAGTGCGGCTCCTATATGGTAGAAAAGGGCAATAAACTGCTCTGTTCAAACGAAAGCTGCGGCTTCAGCATAAGCCTGGAAAAGGAAGAGACGGCTTGAACAATCAGAAAATCTTAAAATAATCGAAAACTTCCAAAAACTCTTGTTATTGCAGAATAATTATGTTACAATTCAGTTAGAAATTCTGTATTGATTGCCATATACCCAGGAGATAAGGAGGTTACCGGCTATGAGTGTTCAGTTGTTGGACAAAACCAGGAAGATTAACAAGTTATTGCATAATAATAACTCCCACAAGGTTGTATTTAACGACATCTGCAAAGTGCTGAGCGAGATTCTGCTGTCCAATATTTTGGTGATCAGCAAGAAGGGCAAGGTATTGGGAGTCAGCATCTGGCCCGGAGTGGATGAGATCGAGGAGCTGATCGAGGACCAGGTGGGAGGCTATGTAGATAAGATGCTCAATGAGCGTCTGCTCAGCGTCCTTTCCACCAAGGAAAATGTAAATCTGGCTACGCTGGGCTTCGCGGAGGAGAATGTTAAGAAGTATCAGGCGATTATCACCCCCATCGACATTGCGGGGGAGCGGTTGGGGACATTGTTTATTTATAAGATGAATTCCCAGTATGATATTGACGACATTATTTTAAGCGAGTACGGGACTACGGTGGTAGGCTTAGAGATGATGCGCTCGGTGAACGAGGAGAACGCGGAGGAAACCAGAAAGGTGCAGATCGTTAAGTCCGCTATCAGCACCCTGTCCTTCTCGGAGCTGGAGGCCATCATCCACATTTTTGATGAGCTGGACGGCAACGAGGGAATTCTGGTGGCCAGCAAGATCGCGGATCGGGTGGGCATTACTCGTTCCGTTATTGTCAACGCCCTGCGCAAGTTTGAGAGCGCCGGTGTGATCGAGTCCCGTTCCTCGGGCATGAAGGGTACCTATATTAAGGTGCTGAATGACGTGGTATTTGACGAGCTGAAAGCCATTAAGGCTTCCAACGCGAATTTGAAGTAAAGAGAGAATGGCAGAGGGTCGGAAAAAGAAAATTCCGACCCTTTTCTATTGACATTTTCAAACTGACATGTTAGTATGAAGATATCAAAAAACTAACATGTCAGTTTAAGGAGGACAGGATTATGGAGATGACATTGCGTTGGTATGGACCTGGCTACGACAGCGTTACCCTGGAGCAGATCCGGCAGATTCCCGGAGTTCACGGGGTGGTTACTACCTTGTTTGGTAAGCAGGCGGGAGAGGTGTGGACCTATGAGGAGATCGCGGAGCTTAAGAAGGTGGTGGAGGACGCCGGTTTAAAGATCGCCGCCATCGAGTCTGTGAATGTATCCGACGACATCAAGATCGGCACGGCGAAGCGGGAAGAGCATATCGCAAACTACATTACCACACTGGAGAACCTGGCGAAGAACGATATCCATATCGTCTGCTACAACTTTATGCCTGTATTTGACTGGACCCGTACCGACCTGGCCCGTGTCCGTCCCGACGGCTCCACCGTGCTGGCCTATAATCAGGATATTGTGGACCAGATTGATCCGGAGCATATGAAGGAGTCCGTGGAGAAGATGTCCAACGGCTTCGTGATGCCCGGCTGGGAGCCTGAGCGCCTGGAGCGGTTAAAAGAGCTTTTTGAGATGTATAAGGATGTGGATTCCGAGAAGCTTTTTGACAACCTGGTATATTTCTTAAAGGCCATCGGACCGGTCTGCGAGAAGTACGATATGCGCATGGGCATTCATCCCGATGATCCGGCCTGGCCCATCTTCGGACTTCCCAGGATCATCACCGGCAAAGAGTCCATTGAGCGGATGTTAAAGGCGGTGGATCGGCCCTACAACGGCCTGTCTCTCTGCACCGGCTCCCTGGGTTCCAATCAGCACAATGAGATCTGCGAGATTATCCGGATGGCCAAGGGAAGAATCCCCTTTGCCCATGTGCGGAACTTAAAATACAATACTCCAAGAGATTTTGAAGAGGCGGCCCATCTTTCCTCCGACGGCTCCATGGATATGTATCAGATTATGAAGACCCTCCACGATACAGGATTTGACGGCATTATCCGTCCCGACCACGGCCGCATGATCTGGGGCGAGGTGGCTATGCCTGGCTACGGCCTCTATGACAGAGCCTTAGGCGCAACGTATCTTCAGGGACTTTGGGAAGCCATTGTAAAGAGTGAGCAGTAATCCGGCGAAAAAGGAGCGCGAGAAAAGATGAGATTAACACTAGAAGGAATCAGGGACCGCAAGGCGTGGGAGGATCTGGGGATTGCCCTTCCTTCCTATGATGTGGAGAAAACGGCTCAGGAGACAAAAAAGGCCCCGGTGTGGGTACACTTTGGAGCGGGAAATATTTTCCGCATCTTCATCGGCGGCATCGCGGATACTTTGTTAAACCAGGGCGATTCCCAAAAGGGCATAACCTGTGTGGAAACCTTTGATTTTGACGTGGTGGACAAGATTTACAAGCCCTACGACAACCTGGTGCTGGCCGTTACCTTAAAGGCGGACGGCTCTACGGACAAGAAGGTGGTAGGCTCTCTGACAGAGGCTGTTAAGGCACAGTCGTCAGACGAGTCCCAGTGGAACAGGCTGAAAGAGATTTTCCGCGATCCGGGCCTTCAGATGATTTCCTTTACCATTACGGAAAAAGGATACGCTTTAAGAGGCGCGGATGGGAACTATTTCCCATTTATCCAGGCAGACATCGAGAACGGGCCGGACAAGGCCGGCTCCGCTATGGCGGTGGTATGCGCCCTTCTGCACGAGCGTTATGAAGCAGGGAAATATCCCATTGCGGTTGTGTCCATGGACAACTGCTCCCATAACGGCGAGAAGCTGAGAGGCTCTGTCACCGCTATGGCCAGAGAGTGGCTTGGGAAGGGTTTTGTGAACGAGGGCTTTGTAAGCTATCTGACCGATGAGAGCCAGGTCAGCTTCCCCTGGACCATGATCGACAAGATCACCCCCAGACCAGCCGAGTCCATCGCAAAGGAGCTGGAGGAGAAGGGCATCGAGGATATGGCTCCCGTGATCACCTCCAAGAAGACCTACATTGCCCCCTTTGTCAATGCCGAAGGTCCTCAGTACCTGGTGGTGGAGGATCATTTCCCCAACGGCCGCCCGGCCCTGGAGAAGGCCGGCGTCTATATGACGAACCGTGATACGGTGAATAAGGTGGAGCGGATGAAGGTGACCACCTGCCTGAACCCCCTGCACACGGCGCTGGCAGTTTACGGCTGCCTTCTGGGCTACGATTTGATCGCGAGTGAGATGAAGGATCCCATCCTGGCAAAGCTGGTGGATCAGATCGGGCCAGTTGAGGGTATGCCGGTGGTTGTGAATCCGGGAATCCTCTCGCCGGAGGACTTTGTGCGCGAGGTCATCCATGACCGTCTGCCCAATCCATTTATGCCGGATACGCCTCAGCGCATCGCCTGCGATACCTCCCAGAAGGTGGGAATCCGCTACGGCGAAACCATCAAATCCTATGTGGCCGCCTACGGTGACGCGAAAAAGCTCACAGCTATCCCCCTGGCCATTGCCGGATGGTGCCGGTATCTGCTGGGCGTGGACGATGAGGGCAAGGACTTTGAGCTTTCCCCGGATCCCATGATTCCGGAGCTGAAGAAATTCCTGGAGGGAATTGACCCATTAAAGCCGGAGAGTTATAATGGACAGCTGAAGGGGATTCTCTCCAATGCCAATATTTTCGGAATCGACCTTTACGAGGCTGGCATTGGCGAGACCATTGAAGCCATGTTTAAGGAAGAACTGGCAGGCCCTGGTGCGGTCCGCCGGACACTGGAAAAATATTTAGGTTAATATGGAAAAAAATCTGAATGAATCGACCTATGAGAGATTGAAAAAAGAGATTATGACCTTTGCCCTGGTGCCGGGGGAAGCGATTTCCGCAGCTAAGATCGCGACCCGCTACGGCGTCAGCCGCACCCCGGCCAGGGAGGCGATTGTGAAGCTGGAGAAGGAGGGACTGGTGGACATTTATCCCCAGTCCAAAACCCTGGTATCCAGGATCAATCTGTCCCGGAGCAGGCAGGAGTGGTATGTGCGCTATACCCTAGAAACCGGCATGTGTGCGCAGTTTATCCGCAATGCCTCCCCCGAAACCATTCTTAAGATGGAGCGCAACTTAAGGCAGATGGAGCAGGCCAGGGACGAGGCGGGCCAGGCCAGCTATCTGGTTTTGGATCATGAGTTTCACGATCTGATCTATGACGCCTCAGGCGAGCGCCTGGCAAAGGAGATCATTCATACCCAGGTCACTCATTACGATCGGATCCGCTTTTTGACGGACCGGGCGCCTTTGGTGCGGGAGAAAACCATCCACGAGCACCGCCAGCTGATCGCCGCGGCCAGGAAGAAGGACGAGGGGCTTTTTGAAGAGTGCCTGAGGGCCCATCTGGGAAGGGTTAAGGAAGATCAGGAGATGATCAGGCAGCAGTATCCCGACTATTTTGAAAATGAAGAATCATAAGAAAAATCCCGGTTTGGCGGCTCTGTCAGGCCGGGACTTTTTGAGCTTATCTATTGATTTCTAGTTTGATCTTTAGTATAGTAATACATGGATGCGGCAGCGGCCGCCTTCGGAAGGAGATTTTTAAGATGATTCGGATCGCAGTGGACGCCATGGGAGGCGATTACGCCCCCGCAGAGATGGTAGCGGGAGCGGTAGAGGCAGTGAAGGCGAAGCCTGATATTCAGGTGGCGCTGGTGGGACAGGAGGAGAAGGTTCGGGAAGAGCTTTCCAAATACAGCTTTGAGCCGGGGCAGATCCAGGTGGTAAACGCTACGGAAGTGATCGCCACAGAGGAGCCGCCGGTAAACGCCATTCGCAAGAAAAAGGATTCTTCCATGGTGGTAGCCTTTAATATGGTAAAGAAGGGGGAGGCGGACGCCTTTGTATCCGCCGGAAGCTCCGGCGCGATTTTAGTAGGCGGCCAGGTGCTTGTAGGCAGGATCAAGGGAGTGGAGCGGCCGCCCTTAGCGCCCCTGATTCCTACTGAGAAGGGAGTTTCTCTTTTGATCGACTGCGGGGCCAATGTGGACGCCAGGCCCTCCCATCTGGTTCAGTTCGCTCAGATGGGTTCCATCTATATGGAGCATGTGGTGGGAATCAAAAATCCCAGAGTCGCGATCGTGAACATAGGCGCTGAGGAAGAGAAGGGCAACGCCCTGGTAAAGGAGACATTTCCTCTCTTGAAGGCATGTCCCGGCATCAACTTTATCGGCAGCATCGAGGCCAGAGAGATTCCACATGGCGGCGCGGATGTGATCGTCAGTGAGGCCTTTGTGGGCAACGTGATTTTGAAGCTGTACGAGGGCGTGGGAGCTACGCTTTTAAGCATGGTGAAGCAGGGGATGATGACGGATCTTCGCAGCAAGGTCGGTGCGTTGCTTGTAAAGCCCGCCCTAAAGCAGACCTTAAAGTCTTTTGATGCCAGCCAGTACGGGGGAGCGCCCCTTTTAGGCTTAAAGGGTCTTGTGGTGAAGACCCACGGAAACTCCAAGCGCACAGAGGTGAAGAATTCCATTCTTCAGTGCGTTACCTTTAAGGAGCAGCGGATCAATGAGAAGATTCAGGAAAGCCTGAATGTGGCAAAGGACGAAGAAGCAGGGAAGTGCCAGAAACCAGAAGGGGTGGTTTAAAAGAATGGAATTTGAGAAACTGCAGGCCATAATCGGGGAGGTGCTGAATCTGGATCCGGATGAGATCAGCATGGACGCTGCCTTTGGAGACGATCTAGGTGCCGATTCCCTGGATGTATTTCAGATTATGATGAGGATCGAGGAAGAGTTTGGAATCCGGATCTCCAATGAGGCACTGGAGCAGATTATAACCGTAAGCGATGCCGCAGAGCAGATCAAGCACGCCTTAAGCGAATAAAAGGAAAACCATCGGGTCAGAGGAGCTGTGGTCTTGCAGCTCCTTTGCGCATTTTTTAAATCGGAGGAACTATGAATCGTAATTTACAGGAATTGGAAGATAAAATCGGATATTGTTTTCAAAACAAGAAGCTGTTTCGTCAGGCCATGACCCACAGCTCCTATGCAAATGAACACCGGCTGGATCACAGCTGCTGCAACGAGCGGTTGGAATTTCTGGGGGATGCGGTGCTGGAGCTTTCCACCAGTGAATTTTTGTACCAGAAGTATCAGAAGCTGCCGGAGGGGGATCTGACCAAGACCAGGGCCAGCATTGTCTGCGAGCCCACCCTTGCCCTCTGCGCCGGTGAGATCGAGCTGGGAGAGTACCTGCTTCTTGGAAAGGGGGAGGAAGCCAGCGGCGGGAGAAACCGCAATTCGGTGGTGTCGGATGCCATGGAGGCGCTGATCGGGGCAATCTATCTGGACGGTGGTTTTGCTAATGCAAAAGAGTTTGTGGAGCGTTTTATTTTAAACGATATTGAGCATAAGCAGCTCTTTTATGATAGCAAGACGATCTTGCAGGAGATGGTTCAGAGCCGCAATGAGGGCGAGCTGTCCTATGAGCTTTTAAAGGAAGAGGGGCCGGACCACAACAAATCCTTTGAGGTCTGCGCCAGGATCGGGGGCGCAGAGGTGGGCCGCGGCAGGGGCCGGACCAAGAAGGCGGCGGAGCAGATGGCCGCCTACAAAGGAATCCTGAAATTAAAGGAAAGCGAAGAGCAGGTATGTATTTAAAAAGCATTGAAATTCAGGGATTTAAATCCTTTGCCAATAAAATCGTCTTTGAATTCCACAATGGAATCACGGGAATCGTAGGCCCCAACGGCAGCGGAAAGAGCAATGTAGCCGATGCAGTGCGATGGGTTTTAGGCGAGCAGCGGGTGAAACAGCTGCGGGGGGCCAACATGCAGGACGTGATCTTTTCCGGTACGGAGCTGCGCAAGCCCCAGGGATTTGCCTACGTGGCCATCACCCTGGACAACAGCGACCATCAGCTGGCCATCGACTATGACCAGGTGACGGTGTCCCGGCGGCTGTACCGTTCCGGCGAGAGCGAGTACATGATCAACGGAAGCGCCTGCCGTCTGAAGGATATCAATGAGCTTTTTTACGATACGGGCATCGGAAAGGAAGGCTACTCCATCATTGGACAGGGCCAGATCGATAAGATCTTAAGCGGAAAGCCGGAGGAGCGGCGGGAGCTTTTTGACGAGGCGGCGGGAATCGTGAAATTCAAGCGCCGCAAAGCCATTACCCAGAAGAAGCTGGAGGACGAGGAAGCTAATCTGGTTCGGGTCAGCGACATTTTGGCGGAGCTGGAAAAACAGGTGGGGCCTTTGGAGCGCCAGTCCAAGGCGGCCAGAGAGTACCTGCGGTTAAAGGAGCAGCTGAAAATCTGCGACGCCAATCAGTTTTTGATGGAGAGCGGCCAGATCCGAAGCCAGATGGCGGAGACGGAAGAGAAAAAGCAAGTCGTTTCCGGGGATTTGGCGGAGAGCCGTAAGGAAGAGGAAAAGCTGCGTCAGGAATACGACCGGCTGGATGCAGCCATCGGGGAGGCGGACCGGAATATTTCCCAGGAGCGCCAGGCATTAAATGAGGATACGGTTTTAAAAAGCGGCCTTGAGGGCAAGATCCAGGTGTTTAAGGAGCAGATCCACACGGAGGAAATGAATGAAGAGCATCTGGAAAGCCGCAGGAAGACCATCCGGGAGGATCTTGAGCAGAAAAATAAGCAGCTTGAGGATTACAGCGGACAAAGAGGGGAGATGGAGCTTCAAGCCGGGCAGGTAACGGAGCGCTTAAGCCAGGCCCAGGGCCAGGTGGAAGAGCAGGATCAGGCCATCCGCCTGCTGGAGCAGCAGATCGAGGATGAGAAGAGCCAGATTATTGGGGCCCTCAATGAAAAGGCTGCTATAAACGCAAAACAGCAACGCTACGAGGCTATGATGGAGCAGGTACACCTGCGAAAGAGCGAGGTGAGCCAAAAGCTTTTAAAGTATAAAAGCGACGAATCCCTTCAGGAAGAGCAGATTCAGAAGGAAAAGTCGACCCTCAGCCAGGTAGAAAAAGAGCTTTCGGCCCTTCAGGGAGAGATGAAGGAGACGGAGCAGGCCTTTGAGAAGGGAGAAGAAGAAGGCCGCCGCTTAAACCTCCGCTTAAACAACATCCAGCAGGAGTACCACACTGCCTACACGAAGCTGGAATCCTTGCGGAACCTGGCGGAGCGCTATGAAGGCTACGGCGGCAGTATCCGCCGGGTGATGGAGGTCCGGGATCGGATTCACGGCATTCATGGAGTGGTGGCGGATCTGATCTCCGTGGAAGAGAAATATGAGACAGCCATTGAAACGGCCCTGGGAGGAAGCATCCAGAACATTGTTACCGACTCGGAGGAAACCGCCAAGCGGCTGATCGAATACTTAAAGAAAAACCGCTATGGCCGGACTACCTTTCTTCCCCTGACCAGCGTTAAAAGCCGCCAAGGCTTTTCCCAGGAGGGCGCCTTAAGGGAGCCGGGGGTTTTAGGCCTTGCCAGCCAGCTGGTGCAGGCGGATGAGCAGTACCGCCCCATGATCGAATATCTTCTGGGCCGCGTGGTGGTGGCGGATACCATCGACCACGCCATTGCCCTGGCCCGCAAGTACCGCTACAGCCTGCGCATCGTTACTCTGGAAGGAGAACTGTTAAGCGCCGGAGGCTCCATGACCGGAGGCGCTTTTAAAAACAGCAGCAATCTCCTTGGGCGGCGCAGGGAGCTGGAGGAATTGGAGGAACGGTGCAAAAAGGCGATCATCCAGGTGGAAAAGACCCAGCAGGAGATTCAGTCCCGCAGAGAGCTTCAGGAAGCGTTTAAAAAGCGGATGGAACAGCTGCGCCAGAGCCTGCAGCAGGCCGCTTTAAAACAGAATACCCTGGAGCTGAACCTTGCCCGGCTGGAGGATAAGAAGAAAGAAATCTCCGGCTCCTACGGCGACTTGTCCTTAGAGCATAGCCAGCTGGAGGAACAGGCTAGGGAGATTGGAAGAAACAGGGCCAAGCTGGAGCAGGAGGAGGCCCTTTTAAGGGAAAGGGATCTGGAGCTAAATCAAAAGACAGAGGAAGAAGGCCGCCGTCTGGAGGAGTTAAAGCAGCTTCGGACGAGGCTCTCCCAGGAGCTTTCCCAGGTTCAGCTGGAAGAGGCGGGGCTTTTGCAGAAGCTGGATTTCCTGAAGGAAAATGAAAGCCGCGTCCGCCTGGAGATCCGGCGATTAAGGGAAGAGTTTACCGGTCTGGAGGAAGGAAGCAAAAACTCGAAGGAGGCCATCGAGGCCAAAGAGCGGGAGATTGGGCAGATCCAGGAAGCGATCGGCGAGACAGAGCTTCGAATCGGGGAAAGGGAAAAGAAAATCGCCCTTTATTCCGGGGAAAAGGAGAAGCTTGCCAAAGGACAAAAGGAGTTCTTTACCCGTAGGGAGGCGCTGTCGGAGCGGATCTCCGCTCTGGACAAGGATTTGTTCCGGCTGGGGTCCCAGGCGGAGAAGCTGGAGGAGAAGCTGGAACAGGCGGCCTCCTACATGTGGAGCGAATACGAGCTGACCTTCACCACCGCCCAGGAGTTTTTACAGCCGGAATACAGCTCCCTTTCTGAGTTAAAGAAGCGCATCGAGGAATTAAAGAGCAGTATTAAGACCCTGGGGAATGTGAATGTCAACGCCATTGAGGATTACCGGGAGGTATCGGAGCGGTATGAGTTCATGAAAACACAGCATGAGGATCTGGTGGCTGCCCGGGCGGAGCTGGAAAAGATCATCCAGGAGCTGGATACGGGCATGCGCCGTCAATTCAGCGAGAAGTTCCGTCAGATTCAGGCGGAATTTGACAAGGTATTTAAGGAGCTGTTCGGGGGAGGCCGGGGTAGCCTGGAGCTGATGGAGGACGAGGACCTTTTGGAGGCGGGAATCCAGATTATCGCCCAGCCGCCGGGGAAAAAGCTGCAGAATATGATGCAGCTTTCCGGAGGGGAGAAGGCGCTGACCGCCATTTCCCTGCTGTTTGCCATACAGAACCTAAAGCCATCCCCCTTTTGTTTGCTGGATGAGATCGAGGCGGCGCTGGACGACTCCAATGTGGACCGCTTCGCCGGGTATCTGCACAAATTGACCCGGAATACCCAGTTTATCGTCATTACCCACCGAAGGGGAACCATGGTGTCTGCGGATCGGCTTTACGGCATCACCATGCAGGAGAAGGGTGTTTCCACCCTGGTTTCCGTGAATCTGATTGAAGGGTCACTGGACAAATAATCCAGTGTTGTGTTATGATGGATAAGCCGGTTGGCTGAATATCGATCAGGAGGAGCAGTTTATGGCAGAGGGAAAGAAAGGTTTTTTTGGCAGGCTGGTGGAGGGCCTGGCAAAGACCCGGAGTAACATTGTTTCCGGAATCGACTCCATTTTCAGCGGGTTTTCCGCTATTGACGATGATTTTTACGAAGAGATTGAAGAAACCCTGATTATGGGTGATATCGGGATACAGACCACCATGTCCATTGTGGAGGATCTGCGAAAAAAGGTGAAGGAGCAGCATATTAAGGAGCCTGAGGAATGCAAGGAGCTGCTGATTTCCAGCATCAAGAAGCAGATGGATCTGGGCGAGAATGCCTACGAATTTGAAAATAAAAAATCCGTGGTGCTGGTGATCGGCGTCAACGGAGTGGGCAAGACCACCTCCGTGGGAAAGCTGGCGGGACAGCTAAAGGACAGCGGCCACAAGGTAATCCTGGCGGCGGCGGATACCTTCCGGGCGGCGGCCATCGAGCAGCTGACGGAGTGGGCCAACCGGGCCGGGGTGGATATCATCGCCCAGCAGGAGGGCTCAGATCCTGCGGCGGTGATCTATGACGCGGTGGCGGCGGCCAAATCCAGGAAGGCAGACGTGCTGATCTGCGATACCGCCGGCCGGCTTCACAATAAGAAGAACCTGATGGAGGAGCTGCGCAAGATTAATCGGATTATCGACCGGGAGTACCCGGAAGCTTACCGGGAGACCTTGGTGGTTTTAGACGGAACCACGGGACAGAATGCCCTGGCTCAGGCCAGGCAGTTTATGGAGGTGGCGGATATTACCGGCATTATCCTTACAAAGCTGGACGGTACGGCTAAGGGAGGCATCGCGGTAGCCATCCAGTCGGAGCTGGGGATTCCGGTGAAATACATCGGCATCGGAGAGAAAATCGACGATCT